>JAGQON010000159.1 GCA_020427395.1 Phycisphaerales bacterium | reverse complement strand
CTATCGGTCGGTAAGGAGTACTTAGGCTTGGAGGGTGGTCCCCCCATGTTCAGACAGGATTGCACGTGTCCCGCCCTACTCGAGTCCTCAGATCTGCATTACGTGTACGGGGCTATCACCCGCTATGGCCCAACTTTCCAGAAGGTTCCACTTGTCGTCACTGAGGCACTGGCCTAGTCCGCGTTCGCTCGCCACTACTAGCGGAGTCTCGGTTGATGTCCTTTCCTCCAGGTACTTAGATGTTTCAGTTCCCTGGGTTTGCTTCTAATCCCCTATTTTATTCAGGGTTAGATACCTTCTTATGACACCCTGAAATCCGAACCCGAGTCGAAACCCGGATGCGAATTTCAAGATGTCGAAGGTGGGTTTCCCCATTCGGAAATCTTGGGATCAACGGCTGTTCGCACCTTCCCCAAGCTTATCGCAGCGTACCACGTCCTTCATCGCCTCTTACCGCCAAGGCATCCACCAAATGCCCTTAGGTCACTTGATCGCTCTCATTTGCAATGCCCACCCGTGCTCGGCACGAAAGCAGCGCCCCGGAGAAGAGCGCTTCCGTCATGCCGCACATT
>JAGQON010000158.1 GCA_020427395.1 Phycisphaerales bacterium | reverse complement strand
CGCCCTCAAGACCTTCCGCGACCGCTTCTGGAACGCCAAACGCGGGTGCCTGTTCGATGTCGTGGATGCCGCGCACGAACGCGGCGCCGTCAGCGACCTGCTCCGCCCAAACCAGCTCCTCGCGATCGGCGGCCTGACCAACCAACTGCTCACCGGCGCCCACGCCCGCGCAGTCGTGGACCTGTGCGAGCGAGAACTCGTCACGCCGATGGGACTGCGCACCCTCGGACCAGGCGAGCCCGGCTACACCGGTCACTACATCGACGCCCACGCCGGCGGACCGCGCGAACGCGACAACGCCTACCACAACGGCACCGTCTGGCCCTGGCTCATGGGCCCCTTCGCTGAGGCCTGGGTCCGCGTCCGCCACAACACCCACAAGGCCCGCCGCGAGGCACGCGACCGCTTCCTCCAGCCCCTGCTCGACAGCACCACCTCCCACGGCCTGGGCCACATCGCCGAGATCGCCGACGGCGACGAGCCACACACCCCGCGCGGTTGCCCCTTCCAGGCCTGGAGCGTGGGCGAAGCCCTCCGCCTGGAGCGGGTGGTGCTAACGGATTGAGGAATACGCC
>JAGQON010000157.1 GCA_020427395.1 Phycisphaerales bacterium | reverse complement strand
CAGTCGCTCCACCGCGTAGCGATCCAACGTCAGCTGGAATTCTTCGCCCCGCTGACGTGCAAGGTTCAGCAGTCGCTGACGAATCGAATCGACCCTCGGCTGGTCGGGGCCGCTCACGCAAGCGATTCCAGATACGGACGCATCACGTTGGTCATGCGCAGTGGAGCCGCTGTCTTCCAGATGTCGTCGATCGTAGCGCGATGATTCCGCCGCACTTCGGACAGTGATTCCAGGGCGACATCCAGCCCGATCTTGTTGCGGAACTTGAAGCAGTCCACGACCGTGCGCGCGATGCCGGTGACCTTTAGCGGCAGCCCATTTCGAATGTGCGTTTCCACGCCGAGCGTGAGACCGACGCCGGAGAATCGGACGACCCGCAGCGGCGGCCATGTCAGAGGCGGTGGGTTGCGCTGCTTTGCGATGCCGATCCAGATCTCGCGCGGGGCCTGGGTCGTCAGGCCGTGAAATCGAAGCGCGGTGAGGAGGCAGAAAATCGCATTCGGCGCTCGCTGCGCGACCACGGCTAGGCTCTCGAGCTCATCAGGCTCTCGATCAGCCAGCGCGTAGACGCCTCTT
>JAGQON010000156.1 GCA_020427395.1 Phycisphaerales bacterium | reverse complement strand
CCGCGTTCTACGCCGGCCTCGAGCAGCTGGACGTCGAGGCCTTCGACTACATCGGCAAGGTGGACGCGGACCTCGAGTTCCCGGCCGAGTACTTCGAGCGCGTGATGCGCGAGATGGAGGCCGACCCCAAGCTCGGCAACATGTCTGGCAAGGTCTACCTGCGCCTGGACGACGGGCGCCTCGTGCCGGAGCGCATGGGCGACGAGAACGCGATCGGCGCGGCCAAGTTCTACCGGAAGGCCTGCTTCGAGCAGATCGGCGGCTTCGTGCAGCACGTGGGCTGGGACGGCATCGACGGGCACATGTGCCGCCTGATGGGCTGGATCGCGCGCTCCGAGGACCGCGAGGACCTCCGCATCATCCACCGGCGGCTCATGGGGAGCAGCCAGAACTCGGTGTGGGAGGGGCGTAAGCGCTGGGGCCGCCTGAAGTACTACATGGGGTCTGCGCCCTGGTACATGAGCGCGATCTTCGCCTACCGCCTCGCCGAGCGGCCCTACGTGGTGGGGTCGGTGGCCATCCTGCTGGGGTACCTCGAGGAGCTGGCGCGGCAGGGGCCCCGCTATGAGTACCCGG
>JAGQON010000155.1 GCA_020427395.1 Phycisphaerales bacterium | reverse complement strand
CATCGCCTGCAGCATCTTGAAGGCCGTATCCGCCTTCTCCGTCGCGAGGATCACGCCCTCGAGGTCGTTCCGGCGCCCGGTGAGCAGATCCTCGGTCGCCCGGGTGGCGTCCTGCTGGACGGCGTTGACCTCCTGCAGATTCCCCATGAGCATCTTCTTGAAGTCCGCGCCGTTGCTGTTGCCCTGCGGGCGCGACGCTCCCGGCGTCGGGATCTGTCCCGAGTTGCTCGCTGATCCGATGAGTCCGAGTGGGTCGCTCATGCGTGTTCTCCGGGGTCAATCATGCCCGCTCACGCGAGCAGACGCAAGGCTTGTGCCAGCATATTTTTGCTCGTTTCCGCCGCCACGACATTCGCCTCGTACGCGCGTGATGCCTGCATCCCGTTGACCCACTCCACGGTCGGATCAATATCCGGCACCATCACATACCCGTCCGCGTCGCGGAAAGGGCTCTCGGGCATGTACTTGGGCACCAACGAATCCTGCTCGATCTGGATATCCCGCACATGCACGCCCATCCCGCCCTCGGGTGAACCCGCCGCGAGCATCGCCGCCCGCCGCCTGTACGGGTCGTACTC
>JAGQON010000154.1 GCA_020427395.1 Phycisphaerales bacterium | reverse complement strand
GGAGATACCGATGCCCGTTTTCGCAGATGCGCGAACGATCTCGTCGTCGAGCAGGCCGATGAATGAGCTTACCTCTTGCGTCACCCGGTCCGGGTCGGCGCTGGGCAGATCGATCTTGTTGATGACGGCCACGATCGAGAGATCGTGTTCGAGCGCCAGGTACACATTCGCCATCGTTTGGGCCTCGATACCTTGCGCCGCATCGACGACAAGCAACGCCCCTTCGCACGCCGCGAGGCTGCGGCTGACTTCGTATGAGAAGTCCACGTGTCCGGGGGTATCGATCAGGTTCAACTCATAGTCGAGCCCATCGCTTGCGGTGTACGACATGCGTACCGCGCGCGCCTTGATCGTGATCCCCTTTTCGCGTTCGAGGTCCATCGAGTCGAGCAGCTGCTCGACCATCTCACGCCGGGTGACCGTATTGGTCGATTCCAGAAGCCGGTCCGCGAGGGTCGATTTTCCATGATCGATGTGGGCAATAATGCTGAAGTTGCGGATCCGCTCCGTCGGGTGATTGCTCGTCATGAACCTCTCAGATCGCACGGGAATAGACCGGCCAATCGAACCGAAAGTATA
>JAGQON010000153.1 GCA_020427395.1 Phycisphaerales bacterium | reverse complement strand
CCAGCGTAATGTCCTGCGATGGCGTGGTGATCGGCTTGCCGGACGAGGGCGAGAAGATGTTGTTCGGCGCGAGCATGAGCAGGCGCGCCTCCATCTGCGCCTCGACCGAAAGCGGGACGTGGACCGCCATCTGGTCGCCGTCGAAGTCCGCGTTGTAGGCGGTGCAGACCAGCGGGTGGACGCGGATCGCCTCGCCTTCGATGAGGACTGGCTCGAACGCCTGGATCGACAGGCGGTGGAGGGTCGGCGCGCGGTTGAGCAGGACCGGGTGGCCTTTGGTGACTTCTTCCAGGATGTCCCAGACCTCCGGCGTGCGGCGCTCGATCATCTTCTTCGCGCTGCGGACGGTGTGGACGTAGCCCATGTCCTTCAGGCGGCGGATGATGAACGGCTCGAACAAAACGAGCGCCATCTTCTTCGGCAGGCCGCACTCGTGCAGCTTCAGGTTCGGGCCGACCACGATGACCGAACGGCCGGAATAGTCGACGCGCTTGCCGAGCAGGTTCTGGCGGAAGCGGCCCTGCTTGCCTTTCAGCATGTCGGAGATCGACTTCAGCGGACGCTTGTTGGTGCCCGTGA
>JAGQON010000152.1 GCA_020427395.1 Phycisphaerales bacterium | reverse complement strand
CGCGCCCTGCAAGATGGCCAGCGCCTGGTCGAGCTGGCTGCCCGGCACCAGGACCTTGACCTGCGTGCGCAGGCCGACGCGCCGCGCCAGTTCGCCGGCCGTGCAGGTAAATTGCAGCCGCCCATGTTCCATGACGGCGACGCGATCGGCCAGCGTTTCCACCTCCTCGATGCGGTGCGAGGAGAAGATGATCGTCTTGCCGCCGCGCTTCACTTCCAGCAGCAGGTGCAGGAGCTGGCTGCGCGCCGCCGTATCGAGGTTTGAGGTCGGCTCGTCCATGACCAGCACGGGCGGGTCGCCGAGCAGGGCCAGGGCCAGCGCCAGGCGCTGCTTCATGCCGCCGGAGAGCGCGCCCACGCGCTTGCCGCCCTGTTCGCCCAGCCCGACCTGCGCCAGCACCGGGGCTATGCGCGCGGCCGGCGCACCCTTGAGCCGCGCATAGAATTGGGCCATGTCGACCGTCGTCATTTCCTTGTAGAAGGCCAGTTCCTGCGGCACGTAGCCGATCAACTGGCGGGCGGCGCGTCCCTGGCGGCGCACATCGCAGCCGCCAACCGTGATCTGCCCGTCAAAGCGCAGC
>JAGQON010000151.1 GCA_020427395.1 Phycisphaerales bacterium | reverse complement strand
ACACCAGGCGGGAATGCGCGGTTATTATCGATCGGGCACTTGGGACTGAGGCAGCGCTCACCCTTCAAAAAGAGCTTTTGTCCCTCGCGCCGGCACAGCTTACAGACTGCGTCGGTATACCTTGCCATCTTTCCTCCAGGAATGACCAGTTCAGATAAAGTGCAGTCCGCTCTGGGACTGCATAAGAGCAGGTGGCGTCCGCTAAAACGCCCACCTGCTCAGTTGTGCAACAATTCATTCAAATGCAAACGAACAGACAAGCCGGCAATCTGCTGTGCAAGCAGCCAGCACCGACTCGTTGAAAATTTAGACGCGACGCTTCTTGGGCGGGCGGCAGCCGTTGTGCGGCAGCGGGGTGATGTCGGTAATCGACAGCACCGTCAAGCCGGCAGCCTGAAGCGAGCGGATGGAGCTTTCCCGTCCGGGACCGGGGCCCTTGACGAAGACATCCACCTCACGCATGTTGAAATCACTGCGGGCAGTGCCGGCCGCACTCTGCGCGGCAAGCTGGGCGGCAAAGGGCGTAGATTTGCGGCTTCCCTTGAAGCCGCTGCTCCCCGAACTCGCCCAACAGAGCGTG
>JAGQON010000150.1 GCA_020427395.1 Phycisphaerales bacterium | reverse complement strand
AACCCGTCGCTCGTCGTATTGACGAAGGAGTTGGGCAGGTCATACCCGGGGACGAACTGCTGGACGTAGCTCGTGACGGCACCGCCCTGGAAGGGGTCGTTCCCGCCGTGGAAGAACAGGTCGAGCACGGTCGTGAGGGTGGTGGTCGAGTCGAGCCCGGTTCCGGTCCCGTTCCCGCCGTTGTCCCCGCACTCCTGCAGGATCAGCACGTCGGGTTGCAACGACGCAACGATGCGGACGAGCCCGTTCCAATCGCCCGAGTTGTCGAGCTTGTCGTTGCTGCTGCAGATGCCGTCCTCGATGTTCCAGGTCATCACGCGCAGGTCGGTGGCGTCGGATTTGCCCCATTGCCCGTTGCTCGGGTCCCATTGAGCGAAACCGGGCTGGACAACAGCGGCAACAAGCGAGACGGCGGCGAAGGATCTCAGCATGCTTCTCTCCCAACGTATTGTGGTGATGCACTTTAGCGGCTCGCGGCCGATGTTGCACCGAACCGTTCGAAAAGAACGCCCGCGCCGGTGAGGCGCGGGCGTCGGAAGGTCTGTCAGCCGCGGGGGGAGCCCCCCCGGGCGTCCGATCAC
>JAGQON010000014.1 GCA_020427395.1 Phycisphaerales bacterium | reverse complement strand
TCGAGTCCGAGCCCGTACCGCTTCACATCCATCCAGCGGACGACCTTCTGGAAGGATTCCTTGAAGGTGCGCCCGATGCTCATCGCCTCGCCGACGGACTTCATTTGGGTAGTGAGTGTCTCGTCGGCTTCGGGGAACTTCTCGAAGGTCCAGCGGGGCATCTTGGTGACGATGTAGTCGATGCTCGGCTCGAAGCACGCGCTGGTCGTGCCGGTGATGTCGTTTCGCAGCTCGTCAAGCGTGTACCCGATCGCCAGCTTGGCCGCGATCTTGGCGATCGGGAAGCCCGTCGCTTTGGACGCCAGCGCCGACGAACGCGACACGCGTGGGTTCATCTCGATGACAACCATCTCGAAGGGCTTGTTGCCGTGCTCGTCGGGTTCGGGGTTGGGGTTGACGGCGAACTGGACATTGGAACCGCCGGTCTCGACGCCGACACCACGCATGATCGCCAGCGCGGCGTCGCGCATGGCCTGGTATTCCTTATCGGTGAGGGTCATGATCGGCGCGACGGTGATCGAATCGCCGGTATGGACGCCCATGGCGTCGATGTTCTCGATGCCGCACACGATGATGCAGTTGTCGTTCTTGTCGCGGACGACCTCGAGCTCGTACTCCTTCCAGCCGATGAGCGACTTATCAACCTGCACCTGGTGGATCATCGAGGCGCGAAGCCCGCGCCCGACGAGTTCCTCAAACTCGGCCCGGTTGTAGGCGATGCCGCCACCCCAGCCGCCCAGCGTGAACGCCGGGCGAACGATCATGGGCAGCCCGTGGATCTCAAGGAACTCGAGGGCCTCGTCGATGTGCTCGACGGTGCGTGATTCGGGGGTTTTGAGCCCCAGATCGTCGCAGATCGTGGAGAATGTCTTGCGGTCCTCGGCCTTGTGGATCACCTCGCGGTTGGCACCGATCATCTCGATGCCGTGCTTCTCGAAGACACCCGTATCGTGGAGTTCACATGCGCAGTTGAGCGCGGTCTGCCCGCCGAGGGTCGGCAGCACCGCGTCGATGGGATTGCCGAGCTCCTTCTCCTTGATGATGATTTTCTCAACGGCCTCTGGCGTGATGGGCTCGATATAGGTCCGATCCGCAAAGGCTGGGTCGGTCATGATGGTCGCGGGGTTGCTGTTGACCAGCACGACCCGGTACCCCTCATCCCGAAGTGCCTTGCACGCCTGAGCGCCGGAGTAGTCGAACTCGCAGCCCTGCCCGATGACGATGGGACCGGAACCGATGAGCAGGATCGTGTGCAGATCGTCTCGTCTGGGCATATGCGTTGGTGTCCTTCGATGGCCCGGCCGGGTGTTGGCAGGGTCCAATAACTGGCGAGTTGTGGCCGGTTGCGCCTAAACCACATGAGTGTATGCACGATCATGGTTGAGGGGCGAAAATTCACCCTCGCGCGGACGCAATTGGGCATCTGGGAGGATTGTGTCGCCTGCTGATGTGTCGGGACGATGAACCCGCACCGACCGCCGTCGTAGGATCATGCACGCCGATGGATCGGCCGATTGACCCTATCAGAGACTTTCCCTTCTTCCGGGAGAGTCACGGAGAGCCCCAAGCATGTGCGGAATCGTCGCGTATATCGGGAACAAACCCGTCCAGCCGCTCCTGATCGAGGGTCTCAAGCGCCTCGAGTACCGTGGCTACGACTCGGCGGGCGTCGCCTCGATCGATGCCGGGAAACTCAAGATCGCCAAGGCCGTGGGACGGGTGACCAACCTGGAGGCCGAGCTGGAGTCTGTCGGGGGTGTCACCGGATCGATCGGTATCGCGCACACCCGCTGGGCGACGCACGGCGGGGTGACCCAGATCAACGCCCACCCGCACCGCGACCGGGACCACGGCATCGCCCTGATCCACAACGGCATCATCGAGAACTACGCCTCGCTCCGCACGCTGCTGGAGGCCAAGGGGCACGAGTTCCAAACCGAGACGGATACCGAGGTGCTCGGGATGCTCATCTCGCACCTCTACGACCGGGAGAACGGCGTCGATCTGGAGAAAGCGGTCCAGGCGGCGCTGCGTGAGGTCCGCGGTGCCTACGCGATCGCGGTGATCTGCGAAGAGGAGCCCGATGTGATGGTCTGCGCTCGCAAGGGCTCGCCGCTGCTCATCGGCATCGGCAATGGCGAGTACATCGTTGCCTCGGACCCGAGCGCCATTATCGCCCACGCCTCGCAGGCGATCACGCTCGATGATTACTCGGTCGCCCGCCTGACCCGCGATGGCTTCCGCACCAGCACCGTCGACGATATTGAGATCTCGCCCAAGGTCATGCAGTTGGAGATGGATCTCGAAGAGATCGAGCTTGGCAAGTTCGAGCACTACATGCTCAAAGAGATCTATGAGCAGCCCGAGACCCTGCGCCGTTGCCTCAAGGGGCGATTGGACAAGAACGAGGGCAAGGTGGTGCTCGGCGGGCTCATGAGCTTCGCCAAGGAACTGGTCAAGTCGCGACGCGTGATTCTCACGGCCCAGGGCACCGCCCTGCACAGCGCCATGATCGGCGAGTACCTGCTCGAGGACCTCGCCAAGATCCCCGCCGAGTGCGAGTACGCCAGCGAGTTCCGCTACCGCAACCCCATCATCGAGGATGGGACGGTCGTCATCGCCGTGTCACAGTCCGGCGAGACCGCCGACACGCTCGCGGCCCTGCACGAGGCCAAGGACCGCGGCGCGCTGTCGCTGGGCGTGATCAATGTCGTAGGCTCGACCATCCCGCGCGAGACCGACGCTGGCGTGTACCTGCGTGTGGGCCCGGAGATCGGCGTGGCTTCGACCAAGGCGTTCACCGGGCAGGTGGCCGTGCTGACCATGATCTCGCTGTTCATGGCCCGCCGGCGCATGATGTCGCCCGAGGCCAGCGCCCGCCTGATGACCGAACTCAATCGCGTGCCCGACCTGATCGAGCAGGTGCTGCAGACCGACGATCTGATCCGCAAGGTCACCGAGAAGTATGTCCAACGCGACAACTGGCTCTTCCTGGGTCGCGGGTACAACTACCCGACCGCCATGGAGGGCGCGCTCAAGCTCAAGGAGATCAGCTACATCCACGCCGAGGGCATGCCCGCGGCCGAGATGAAGCACGGCCCCATCGCGCTGATCGACGAGGGCATGCCGGTGGTCTTCATCGCCAACCAGGGCAACCAGTACGACAAGGTGCTCAGCAACATCGAAGAGGTGCGGACGCGCGGCGGACATGTCATCGCCGTGGCGACCGAGGGCGACGAGCAGATCAAGACGCTGGCCGAGGATGTGCTGTATGTGCCGGCGGTGGAGGAATGCCTGAGCCCGATGCTGACGGTGGTGCCGCTGCAGCTGCTCGCGTACCACGCGGCGGTGCTGCGTGGGCACGATGTCGACAAGCCGCGGAACCTGGCGAAGTCGGTGACGGTGGAGTGATTCGGCCATCAGCCGAGTGCCTTGAAGAGGAGACTTCAAGGCACTGGTCACTTCGTGCCAAGCCTTTAGAAGGCATGATTGAGCCCTCGATGAGTCACTTGAGGAGGGGATCGGAGTTGCTCCGCCTGGGTGATCTTCATTGCCGGATCAGTATCGCTTGTGCCGCGATCTGGCTCGTGGTTTTCTTGATCGCAAGAGACGCTGTTGGCGTCTCGCAGTTGCAGCGGGGTAAGCTGCCAACATGGGTGCCCGTTGCTGCAGTTGCTGTCTTTGCGATCTGGATTTTGATTTCATCAATCGTGATCTACGCTGCGCGGCCCCATTTGCGTTCGCTCATTTGCAAGCGACGAGGACAGATCTGCCCATTCTGTTACTACGATCTCACAGCGAGATCACATGGTGACACGACATGTCCTGAGTGTGGAGGCTTCACACCGAGACGGGAGTGTGTTCGTATCTGGTGTAAGCTTGTCCGGAACGGAATCTAGAGACGGGTGCCATGCTTACGCCAGAACGCATTCTGGGTTGAAGCATGCGTTGGCGATCTTCCAGTCAGGCATATCCTGCGCGATAGCTCGGAAGTCGTTCGTCCCTGCTCCACTTGTGGCGATGAACGTTCGGACATGTTTTCATCGTGGGTGGTTGGGAGCGTGCGTCTGACGAGCGCAAAGAAGAAAACATGACATACATATCTTGATCTGGACAGAATACAATACAAGCAAGTCTTGAATTGTCCTTCCCTTGTTTCGGGGCGGCTTGTATGGCAGAAAGCGGTATTTGCAATCTGTGTTTAGGTAAATATCACCAAGGGACATGCCCTTGTCACTACAATAGCGTGCCGTCAACGCCTCTTGCAGATAAAGCAATAAGTTGAATCACAACAGTACATTTCGCCTGATTCTGATCTATATCGGCATTGCGGTGAGCCTGTTGGTGATGCTCGGCTGGTTGATCGAGTCGCGGGTCATCGTGCAGATCCATCCCGCATTTCACCCCATGCAGTTCAACACCGCGTTGGGGTTCCTGCTCATCAACGCGGCGTTCGCTGCGCTGCATGCCAAACGGGCACGCCTTTGCATCGTGTTCGCGTCGTCGCTGATGCTGCTCTACACGCTCACGCTGCTCGAACATCTCTTCGGGCTACAGATGGGGATCGATACCCTCATTGTCGAGCCATTCGTAACGCAGCCACACGCGCCCCCGGGTCGTCCCGGGGCGAACACCTCCGTGTGCTTCTGGCTGCTGGGCATCGGTGTCTGGGTCTTCAATCACAAGCTCAGGCAGCCGGGTCTCTGGATCGGGTCGATCGCTTCGGTTGTGCTTGGGATGTCGCTGGCGTCGCTCTGGGGTTACGCCGAGGGCTTGCACGAGCTGACGGGGTGGGCACCCTATCTGTCAGGGATGTCGGTCCACACGGCGGTGTTGTTCCTTATGTGTGCCATGGTTCTCTTCAGCCTGCTGCTCACGCGTTCTGCGCAGGACGGGAGGTGGTTCCACGCCTTCCGCCCGGTGCATGCGTCGATCCCGCTGATGATCATATCGCTCACGGTCTGGAACGCGATGCGTCAATGGGACCGGGCGCGCATCCAGCGGGAACTGTTCGATCACACGCGGTCGATCGCCTCATCGATCGTTGGCGACTTTGAGAGCCGTCGCAACGCGTTCCTTCGGCTTTCACATCGTTGGGAATCGGAGCCGGGATTCACGCCAGAGTCCTGGCTCGCGGATTCGCGTAACTACATCGAGTACATGCCTGCCTTGGTAATGCTTCGCCTGCAGGCCGACAACCAGTTACTTCAACGCATCGGCTCAACGCTGAATACAGCCCTGGCGGATCGCATCGTCCAGAAGCACGAACCGGCCGGAGCTGCGGGCACATCCCGTGTGCTGCTGATCGATGATCGCTCATTCCTTATCGTCAACCTCGCTCTAAAGCGAGATGACGAGCCGATCGGCGAACTCGCCTGTGTGATGGATCTCGGTGTATGGATTTCGGGCTACGCTGCGGAGCTGAGCGATGGGCTGCGGATCGAGCTCCACCACGAAGGGCAGGTGGTGTTTGTGTGGGATACGGACCAGGCGCTCGATCAACGGCTCTCCGCGAGTGTGCCGCTGGTTCTCCAGGGTCAGGAGCGCCCATTCGTGCTCAGGATTGAGCCGACGCGGGCGTACATCCACGGGGCACGCAGCCCGTGGTCGTTGGCGATCCTGATCGGTGGCATCGTCGGTTCATTGGTGCTGTGGCTGATTCTCAAACAGTCGCTCCTGCTCGCGCGTTCACGCCATGAGATTGCCGTGCAGTCGATCGAGCTGACAACCAAGTCGAGCCAGCTCACGCGTGCCAACGCGGAACTCACCGAAGTCAACCGTGAGATGGAACACCTGAACCGGGCAATCTCGCACGACCTGCACTCGCCGCTGTTCAGCATCAAGAACTATCTGAGTCTGATGCACACCGCGTCGCGTGATGGGGACTACGCCCGGAGCGATCAGTACATCGGGCGTGTGAGTCAGATCTGCGACCGGATGTCGATCACAATCGATTCGCTGCTGACCGTATGCGCCATCAGCGGCGATGGTTCACGTCATGTGCGTGTGCAACTCAACCCGCTCATCGAGGATGTGCTCGGGTACATCGAGGGCGATATCCACGACGCGAACGCCCAGATCGAGGTCGATGATCATCTGAACGATGTCGTCGGTGATCCGGTCCTGCTGGGCAACATCGTTCAGAACCTCGTCAGCAACGCAACCAAGCACGCGCGACTGCCTGATCGCCCGCTGCGGATCCATATCGGCACCAAGCCGATGGGCGATATGGTCTGCCTGTATGTTGAGGACAACGGGGTCGGCATCAGCCCCGAGCACCGCGAGATCATCTTCGAGGTCTTTCAACGCGTTGAAGGGCACGGGACCGCCGGCACCGGGATCGGGCTGAGCATCGTGAGCCGGGGGATCAGGATCCACCGTGGCAAGGCCTGGGTTGAGGACTCTCCGCTGGGCGGTGCCCGCTTCTGCGTGACGATCCCTCGCGCAAAGGGGTAATGTCGGATCGAGCAGGATCGCAGGAATCCGCCTCATTATCGGCCCAGACGAAAAATCAGATATTCGGACCTGTATTCTCTTTAGCACATCCACCCAAGCGTCGATCTATCGGACACACCGACGGAGTCCGATACATGACCGCGCAACCCCTCCATGCCGTAACATCAAGCACGAAGCCCTCGTGTGTGATCGTGGGCAAACGCGTGATTGATCGACGCCCCGTCGAGGTGCTCCCAAGGCCAGACCTCAATACCGCACGGCTTGTCTTCCGCCTGCTCAATCCCGGTGATCAGGACGCGTTCATCGATGCCCTGGCTCACTCACGGAGCAATGTCCGGCGTTGGCTCCCTGTCAACCACGAGGGTGAGAGCGATGAGCATTTCTTCCACCGCACCATGATGCGGGCAAGGGTGCAGGACATCGAAGGTGTCTCTTGGCGACGGGCCGCATTTATCGAGCGTGGCGAGCACGCCGGGCGTTTCCTGGGCATGTTCAACCTGATCAAGATCCAGCGCGGGCTGGAATGGTCCTGTGAGGCCAACTGGTGGATCGATTCTCGCCTGACGGGGATGGGCTATGGCTCCGAAGCGTCGCAAGGCGTGATCGATCATGCATTGGGCGAGCACCCGATCGGGCTGGGCATGCATGTTGTGCGCGGGTTCATCTGCAAGGATAATCCGATCTCGATCGCGGTTGCCCAGAAGTGTGGCTTCCGTCCGACCGGCAATCACGACCTGCTGGATATCAACAAGGCACTCGTCCATCACGACGAGTACGCCTGCTGGGCCCGATAACGCGGCCTCGGGATCCGTTCAAAATCCAAACACTTGTGTTCGAATCCTGTACGCGCGTGAGAAATTTCAAAGTTCTCAAGCGTGCGTGCTCGGAATTGTGATCGGGTCTCAGCCTGCCGGGCCGATCGCTCATAAAAAGCTGTAAATACGATATTTACGCCAAACAAAGCCCTGCATGGTCCGCTCGTGGTACGCACGCGAGGGAGACAGGGCAATGGTGTCCAATTTGCCTTTTTCAGACATGCTTATACGGTCTATGCCCACGCCCGCGAGCCCCGGCTCGAGCGGGCTCGCCCGCCGGCAACGCGACCGGCGGACACACACCAGATCACGCTGCAAAGCGTTGTCACAGGGGTACTTCATGGCATCAGTCAGCTTCGACAGTCGCACCCTCATGATCGATGGCAAGCGCATCTGGCTCGTATCGGGCTCGATCCACTTCCAGCGCATCTCCAGGTCCGAGTGGAGCGAATCGATCCGTGCGGCCAAGCACGCCGGGCTCAACTGCATCGAGGTCCCGATCTTCTGGTCGCAGATCGAGTCCCGTCCGGGCAGCTACGACTTCAAGGACAACAACGACATCCGCCACTTCGTCGAGTTGATCGCCGAGGCGGGCATGTACTGCATCCTGCGTGTTGGGCCGTATATCGGCGAGGGCTGGGACCTGGGCGGCATGCCCGCCTGGCTGCTCAACATGCCCGAGCTTGAGCTCCGCAAGCCCAATCAGGCGTTTCTTGAGGCGGTCGGCAAGTACTTCAATGCGCTGGCCAAGCAGCTCAAGGACCTGCAGGCATCGGTCTCTCGCGGTGGACCGATCGTTCTCGTCCAGAACGAGAACAAGTGGTTCTGCGGCGATTCGGAAGCCGCCAAGGGCTACTTGGGCGAGCTGGGGCGTTACCTCCGCGAAGCGGGTTTCACGGTCCCCAAGGTGAATGCCAACAACCTATGGGAGGGTGTCGAGGGCGACATCGACGCATGGTCGGGCGAGGGCGACATGTTCGGGATTATGCGCCAGCTCAACGCGGTGCGTCACAACCAGCCCCAGATCGTGATCGACTACGGTCGCCGCTCACGCCCCGTCTTTGGTCAGGGCACCCCCGAGTGCGTCGACGGGCTGCAGCTGCAACGCCAGCTCGCCGAGATCATCTGCGCCGGGGGGCAGTACAACCTGGGCCCGTTCTACACCGGCATCACGCACGGCTTCTTCGCGGGGCGCAGCGATCGGGGCGATTTCGCGCCGTTCATGCCTGTCAGCGAGTCATGCCCCATGATCGACGAGCACGGGCGATACACCGCGACCGGGCTGCCCGTGCGTCGCCTGAACATGTTCGCCAGCAGCTTCTCGCGGATCCTGGCCCACACCGAGCACGAGAACCCGCCGATCGTCATCGATCCCGCGAGCGACGAGTCGTCGATCAACGGACACGCGGTCACGCACATGCGTGGCTCGCAGGGCTCGATCGTGTTTATCTTCTCGCCGCCCAAGTCCAAGCCGGGCACGCTGAACCTGCTGCTCAGCGACGGCTCGCCGCTGCCGGTGCGCCTCGGTGCCCAGCGTGTGCACTGGTGCCTGCTGGGCGTGCATCTTTCGTCGTCGCACACCCTCGATTACACCACGCTCAACGCCTTCGCGCACACCGACAAGGCGCTCGTGCTGTTTGGCCCGGGTGGGACCGGCGGCGCGATCTCGATCAACGGCACGCCGCTGGAGGTCGAGGTGCCCAAGGGGCGCAAGCCGCTCGTTGTCGAGCATGAGGGCATGTGCATCGTCGTCGTGAGCGACGAGATGAGCGACGAGACCTTTGTGCATGATCAGACAATCTATGTCGGCGTGGGCGGGCTCACGGCGCTGGGCGAGCCGATCCCGTCGATGGGCGGCAAGACCCACACCGTGATTGATCCCAGCGGCGACAGCAAGACCCAGACAACCAAGCTGCCCGAGGGGCACGCGGGTGCCAAGCTGCCCAAGGTCAACCTGGGCAACTGGGAGTGCGCGATCCCCGAGGAGCACATCTCGGGCAAGTCACCCCGCTACGCCCAGATCCCCGGCCCGGCGGATCTCTCCGAGCTCGGCACACCCTACGGCTACGGCTGGTACCGCGTGGAGCTCAAGAACAGCGCCACCAAGAAGGCCAAGGGTGTCGCGCCCGAGATGAGCGACCGCGTTAGCGTGTTTCTCGATAGCGAGCACCAGGGCGTGCTCGGCTCGGGCCCCGGCGCCAAGAATGAGGTACCCCTCTCGCTCAAGAAGGGTGATCAGCAGCTGGTGATGCTCGCGGACAACATGGGACGCGTGCACGCCGGAACGGACATGACGCAGCGCAAGGGGGTCTACGGTCACCTGATCGAACGCAAGGCGTTCCGCGCCGGCAAGTGCACGCTCGAGCAGTGCGCCCCGATCGATCTGCTCTCGATCCGTTCGCCGATCTTCGGGCTGCGTCCGGGCGATACGACGCTGCCCGATCGTGTGAGCTGGAGCTTCAAGCACCTCAAGAAATCCTCGATCGTCCTGGAGCTCCCGGCGCTGCCGGCGCGGGCGCTGGTGGTGCTTAACGATGAGCCGTTCACTCTGCTCGAGCCGGAGCGCTGCGCAAGCGTTGTCTTCGATGATGAGGCGACCAAGCGCGGTAACAACACGATTCAGATCGCCTTCGAAGATAACGCGCTCACGGAGAGCATCGAGGGCTTTGCCGAAAGCATGCACAAGCTCATCAGCGAGCAGGGCGGGTTCATCGAGGCGTCGGACCCCATCACCGACAAGTGCGTGTGGTCGTTCGCCAAGTGGGAACCGCCGGCCGAGATCGACTTCGACAGCATCGCCAAGAGCAAGCTCAGCGGCACCAGCCAGCCGACATGGTGGAAGACCAGCTTCGACTCGCCCGACACCCGCGTCGCGTTGGACCTGGACTGCTCGGGGCTGAGCAAGGGGCAGGTCTACCTCAACGGGCAGGCGCTGGGTCGCTACTTCGTTGCCGACGCCAAGGGCAAGGTCGTGGATCCCGCGTTGCCGCTGCCGATCCCAACCGCATGGCTCAGGGCGGAGGGATCGAATGAGCTGCTGATCTTCGACGAGCACGGGGCGGCACCCACCAAGGTCAAGATCGCCGTCTCGCGTCGCTGATCGAGCGCATATTTCACAAACACGAACGCACTTGCCCAGCGCGAGTGCGTTGTTTGTTTACGCGGGTTGCTGTATGCTCAACCATGCCGATGACCTCTGTTGAACCCAAGCTCTGGCAGCTCGCCGCGTCCTACGCCGCCCGCGCACACAATCACCAGTACCGAAAAGACAAGAAGACCCCGTTCGTCGCCCACCCGTTCCGGGTCGCGATGGTGCTGCGAGACATCTTCGGCTGCGACGATGAGGTCGCCATCTGCACGGCCCTGCTGCACGACACCATCGAGGACACCCGCACCGATTTCGACGATATCAATAAACGCTTCGGGCGTAGCGTCGCCCAGTGCGTCGCATGCATGACCAAGAACATGCTTCTCATCGAGCCCGAGCGTGAGAAGGACTACGACAAACGCCTCGCCGAAGGCCCGTGGCAGGCGCGGATCGTGAAGCTGGCGGATGTCTACGACAACGGCATGGACCTGCCCCGCCCGGGGTTGCGTCGCAAATGCCTCCTCCGCTGCGAGCGGGCGCTGGCACTGAGCGAGGCCGACACGGATCACGAAGCGTTCATCGCCGCGCGCGCCGCGGTGCGTGAGCTGGCGGACAAGCTTCGCGCGGAACTGCAGAACAAGAGCTGAATCAGGGATTCTCGGTCTGCGGCTCGATCAGGCGCGCCTGCTCGAGCTGCTGGGTAATGGTGTCGAGCTGCTCAGTGAGCGATTCCACCACGGCGCGGATTGTCTCGCGTTCATCGCCCTCGGCGGTTTCGAACTTCTGGAGCATGCTCGAGCGCTCACGCTCGATGATCAGGCGCAGCGCCACCATGGGCTGGATGCGTTCGCCCATCAGAAGGGCCGCCCGTTGCTCGGCCGAGTTGCGCAGCACACCCGGATCGCTCCAGACATCGATCATCGAACGGTCCCACGCGATCCCGTCCGGGTGCACCGGTGTGCCCGGGCCTCGCGTGTAGCCGCGTGGAGCGCTCAGGTCTGGTTCGCGGGGGTCGGGCTCGCTGCCGCTGGGGAAAGCTGCGGCCTCCCAGTCCGCCTGCGTGATGGCGCTGCCGATGGAGTCCTGTGACTGCGTAGAGATTCCCAGCCGCTCCCATCGCCGGTGCAGCGAGCTGCTCAGGAGATTCGAGTCCATGCGGACCGCGGAGTTGAGGTCGTCGTACGAGCCCAGTGGGAGTTTCAGGTGCATGACCACGCCGTCGCGGATGATGGTCACGGGCAGCATCTGCCCGGGGTCACGCGAGAGGATCTCGACCCGGAGCGCGAAGGAGCCGTCGATGACCCGATCGTCGACCATGGCGATCTGATCGCCGCCCATGAGGATGGTGCTCGCGGGGAAGCGTTCGTCGGGCGGGATGGGCTCGACCTCGATGGCCCCGACACGGATCGTGCCGAACGCGACGCCCAGGGCGCCCTTTGGGCGCAGCGCGTAGCGGCGCAGGCAGGCGAGGCGCAGGCGTGCCCGCTGCTCATCGCTCAGGTCCTCGTGTCGGAGGTAGCCCTCCAGTGTTTCCAGTGTGATGCCGGGGTCCAGCTCGCCAAGCTCCAGCGTCGCCAGATCGCGCATGAGCCAGTCGTGCACGCCGAGCTGCTCGACCCAGTCGTCGACGACTTCCGGATCGGTTACGGGCGCGGCCGCGATGTCGATCGCGTTCTGTTGTGCATACGCCTGGGGCGTGGGCGCACCGAGCAGGATCGAGGCGATGAGGATGGCCGGGCGTGGCTTCATGGAAACACTATACCGCGCCGGGGGCGCAGGGGTTCAGCCCGCAAACTGCTCGATGAGGGCGTGCTGGTGCTCATCGAGCCACTTTGCTTTGCGCCAGATGGCGGTGAGCATGGCCCCATGCTGCTCGCTCGGGCTTGGTCCGAGGGAGGCGAGGGCCTCGTCGATCATCACGCCGGGCATGAGCCCGGCGATGGTGCGTGCGTTTGCCCTGCCTCCTGCGCGTATGTAACCCTGCCAGAACGCATCGAGCCGGAGCGGGTCGGGCTCGGGCGGGACCATTGCGCCGCCCTGCCCTGGCGAGGGGGCGATCATGGACGCGTGCATGAGCGCCTGGGCGAGCTCACGGTCGCGGGAGCCAACGCGGGTGTTATCGAAATCACAGACCGCGACGAGCGTATCGGCGCGGTAGATCATGTTCCCGGGATGCCAGTCGCCGTGCACGAGGGCTGTGGGGCGGGCGTTGGCCTGCGACAGCTCGTGGGCGTAGCTGGCGATGCGCTCGAAGTCGGCGCTGAGCCCGGGAGGGAGCAGTTCGTCGATCGGCTTGAGCATCGCGAGGCGGCTGAGGTCGATGGTCCCGGGTTCGCTCGCTGGCGCAAAGCTCGGGCGGACCATATCCATCACCCGGTGCGTCTCATGGAGCAGCGAGCCCATGCCGAAGGCGTGCTTCGGGTTGACGGCATCGAAACGGTTGCCCTCGATAAAGACGAACAGCTCGTACACATGATCGGCGTGCTGCACGAACGAGTTGTTTTCGCCCACGGTCCCGATCAGCGGCGGCACGCACAGCCCGTGCTGTTGGCAGCCCAGCAGCACCTCGTGCCCGAAGGCGACCAGCGCCGGCATGTCCAGCCCGCGTGCCCGCCGTTTGAGCAGCATCGTGCCCCGATCGGTATCGAGCACAACTTTGGGTGAGTAGAAGGATCCCTCGGGCAGCTCGCGGATATCGCGCACAGCACCGACACGGTAGTGGCGCAGGACCGCATCGATCTCGCGTTGGCTCAGTTGCTGTCGGGCCGATGACACGAGCGACCTCGCGGGCGTTGCGTGAGCGCGCCGGGCTCACTCGACATTCTGGACCTGCTCCTTGATGCGATCGATCGCGCCCTTGATCTCAACGATCAGGCGGCTCATCTTTGCATCGGGACTCTTGCTCGCGATGGTGTTTGCCTCGCGGAGAAGCTCCTGGGCGAGGAAGTCCATGGTGCGTCCGATCGGGCGACCCGACTCGTCGGCGAGCATGTCGCGGAAGTGCACGAGGTGTTCACCCAGGCGCGAGATCTCCTCGGCGATGTCGGTCTTCTCGGCGTAGACCGCGATCTCGCGGATGAGCTCGCTCTTCTCGATCTCCGCGCCCGAATCGCTGATCAGGGCCTGCATGCGGTCCCTGAGGCGACGCTCGTAGTCCGCCACCACGCCGGGCGCGAACGCCTGAATCTGTTCAAGGCGTTCGGAGATGAAGACGAGGTGTTTCTCAAGATCGTCGTGCAGCGAGATGCCCTCGCGGGTGCGCATGGCGACGAGGTGTTCGAGAGAGAGCTTGACGAGGGGGATGATGCCTTCGCGAGCCCGCTGCAGGCGGGATTCGCCGTCGCTGGGTGGTCGGAGCACGCCCGGGAGGGTCACCAGGGCGCTCATATCGACGGCCTCGATCCCCCCGCCTGAGGCCTGTGCGACCTGCTCGGCATATTTGCGGAGCGCGGCCGTGTTGATCTCCTGCGCGGCCCCGGCGTCGGTGTCGGTGCATGAGACCGTGACTGTGATCGAGCCGCGCGAGAGCGTGGCGCGGACGACCTGCTCGATCTCGGGTTCGAGCGACGCGAGCCGCTCGGGGATGCGCGTGCCGATTTTGAGGAACTTGTTGTTGACGCTGCGAACCTCGACGCTATACACCGATCCGGTGTCGCTGCCCGAGGCGTCGCCAAAGCCGGTCATGCTTCGGATCAAGTGCGTGCTCCCTGATTCAGAATCAGATATGCGGTTTATTCATCGCCCGTCGGGGGCGTGTTCTCTTCGCTCGGCTCGGTCGCCGCTTCTGGCTGTTGCGTTTCGTCGATGGCGGCATCGTCCTGAACGGGTGCCGTCTCTTCGCTGGTCGTGGCATCCTCAGTGCTCGTATCCGTTTCAGCCGGGGCCGATTCGGTCTGTGCACCCTCTGGCACGGTGGCCGTGGGGACGGTGCGGGTGCCGTCGCTTGGGCGTGTGGCGAAGTTGAGAACGATCGCTGAGATCAGGAAGAGCACGAAGATCGAGATCGTCGCTGTGGTAAGCACATCGCCGGTCTTGGTGCCGAAGGCCGTCTGCCCCGCGCCACCGCCGCCGCCTGCGCCGAACGCGCCGCTGAGCCCACCGCCCTGGGGGCGTTGGATGAGGACGAGCAGGATCATCGCGCCCGAGATCAGCAGGAACACGCCCACAAGAATGTTTGTGAGCATGGGGTTCCAGGTGTACGCGAGCGTCAGGTTCTGCGCAAGGGTTGTATTCATCGGCAGCATCAGGTCCACAATCGGCTCCTGCTGGTCTTCAACGGGGCATCACCCGGGGGGCACACTTTGCATCCGGGCAGGGGCAAGTCTAGGCGCTCATCGCACTTGCTTCAGATTTCAGACCCGGACTGGACGATCAAACGCCTTGTGCGACGCTGGAACGGATGATGCTCAGGAAGTCATCGCTCACGAGCGAGGCCCCGCCGATCAGCCCGCCATCGATGTCGGGCATAGCCATGAGCTCGCCCGCATTGCCTGGCTTCATGGAGCCGCCATAGATGATCCGGATGGCATCCGCGGCGTTCTGGTCGTACATCGTGGCGATCAGTTCGCGGATCCGGGCGTGGGCGTTCTGGGCGTCCTCTGGGGTCGCGGTCTTCCCCGTCCCGATCGCCCAGACGGGCTCGTAGGCGATTACGACCCGTGAAAGCTGGTCCCTGCTGACGCCCTCAAGCCCGGCCCGGGTTTGGTGCTCGTTGATCGCGTCGGTTTTGCCCGATTCACGCTGATCGAGGGTTTCCCCGATGCACAACACCACCTGCAGCCCCGACGCCAGCACGGCGCGGGTTTTCTTGTTCACAATGGTGTCGTTCTCACCGATCACATGGCGTCGTTCGGAATGCCCGGTCAGGACGCTGCGCACCCCGCAGTCCTTGAGCATGTCCAGCGAGATCTCGCCGGTGAATGCTCCGCTGGGCTCGTGGTAGGCATCCTGGGCCCCAAGCGAGATATCGGACCCTGCGAGCGACTGGCTGATGGAGCTCAGGTAGACGAAGGGGGGGTAGATCGCTACCTCGACCCCGCCGCTTGTGTCGAGCCCGGACGCAAGGGCGCGGGCGAGGGCGTTCCCGGTCGTTGCGTCGGTGTTCATCTTCCAGTTGCCGCCGACAAATGGGGTTCGATTGGTCATCTTTGGGCTCCCGGGGTACAGAGGGATTGGTTTGGCGATTGATCCGATGTATGGTGTGAGTCTAGCGTATCAACGCAGGCAACGCCCTGATAACCCTTACCGCGTGGCCCCCTGAGAGGTGTGTGCATGATCAGTCAGCCAGATCAGATCAACGAAGTCGATGTCGCCATTGTGGGCGGCGGCCCGAGTGGGTCGACCGTCGCGACATTGCTCAAAAAATACAACCCCGAACTCAGCGTCATGATCCTTGAGAAGGCCAAGTTCCCCCGCGAGCATGTGGGCGAATCGCAGCTCCCGGGCATCAGCGCCATCCTCGATGAGATGGGCGTGTGGGACAAGGTCGAGGCGGCGAACTTCCCGGTCAAGGTCGGGGCGTCGTATACATGGGGCAAGGGAGATGAGGCGTGGGATTTTGACTTCTACCCGGCCGAGGAGTTCGTTGATGAGCCGCGGCCGGCCAAGTTCGAGGGGCAACGCCGCTACACGGCGTTCCAGGTCGAGCGTGATCGCTACGACGAGATCCTGCTGCGCCACGCCGAGGAGATGGGCACCATCGTGCGCGAGGAGACCATGGTCCGTGAGGTCATGGTGAACGGCGATCGGATCGATGGTCTGCGTCTCGACTCGGGTGAGATCATCCACGCACGCCACTATGTCGACGGATCCGGGCACGCCGCCATCCTGCGCAAGGCGCTGGGTGTCGAGAGCGAGGCGCCGACGCATCTTCGCAATGTCGCGTTCTGGGACTATTGGGACAACGCCAAGTGGGCCGTGGAGATCGGCGTGGGCGGCACACGCGTGCAAGTGCGATCACTGCCGTACGGCTGGATGTGGTTCATCCCGCTTGGACCCTCGCGGGCCTCGGTCGGGCTGATCTGTCCGAGCGAGTACTACAAGGAAACGGGCATGTCGCCCAAGGAGCTCTACGAGCGTGCGATCAAGGAGCAGCACGAGATCCGCGAGCTGCTCAAGGACGCCAAGAGCACCAGTGGGAACAATGTCCTGACCACGAAGAACTGGTCGCATCTCGCGGATCGCCTGGTGGGTGAGAACTGGTGGGTGTGCGGCGAGGCGGCCGGCTTCGCCGATCCGATCCTCGCGGCGGGCATGACGCTGGCCCACGGGACCTCGCGCGAGGTCGCGTACTCCATCCTGGAAGTCGAGCGTGGGGAGCACGATCCGCAATGGATCAAGTCCATGTACGATGAGAAGGGGCGTCGCAACATTCGCCAGCACATCCGCTTCGCGGAATACTGGTACGCGGCGAACGGGCGATTCACCGACCTGCAGGAGTACTGCACCAAGATCGCAAAGGACGCGGGGCTCAAGCTCAGCCCGCAGCAGGCGTGGCGATGGCTCGCCCAGGGCGGGTTCACCAACCAGAACATCGAGCAGGCGGGCTTCGGCACCTTCGATATCGGCTCGTCCAAGAAGATCATCAACCAGTTCTCCGGACGCCAGAGCTCGTTCCAGATCACCAAGCTCAACGAGTTCAAGCTCAACCTGAAGAACGCCGAGGAGGTTTATCTCGGCGATTTCAAGAACGGGCGGATCACCCCGGTGATGTGCTACAAGCGAGGCGAATCGATGCTGCCCATGAGCGGGGCATGGAAGACGATGGTCGAGATCCTCAAGAACGAGTCCGATCTCGAGACGATCTACGGGATGCTCTCCAATCGCATCTCGGATGTGGCGATCAGCGGCGCGCGTGGGATCGGGATCTTCATCTACCTCCAGGCGTTGGAGGTCATGGTCAACGAGGGCTGGGTCATCGGCAAGCACAACAAGAAACGCCCGCTGGGCAACCTTGACGGCGGGCGGCTCATCCGCTCGGACTCGGAATCCCGTGAATCGATGAAGGACGCCAAGGGCACCATCAAGTTCGCCTTCGATAAGGCCCCGACCGAGTGACAGTGCGATTGAAGGTTTACTTTCCTGAAGCGCTGGGCTGCTGCCCGGCGTTTTTGTTTGCCCCGTCGGCGTCGCCCTTGGGGTCTATCGCGTGGGCGTGGATCTGTGACTGGCGGGCGATCTTGATGGCGTAGACGCCGATGTACGATGCCATCAGCAGGGCGAGCGCGTAGATGATGCGTCCGCGGAAGTAGCTGAGCATCACGCCCATGAGCATGAAGACGATGCCGATGCCGTAGAGCGTGAAGACGGCACCCTTGACGCCGAACGCGCGTTTGAGCATGTGGTGCAGGTGGTCCGCGTCAGGGTCAGACATCTTCTTGCCGGCGAGCTTACGCCGGATGATCGCGAGCACGGTGTCGATGATGGGGATGGCGTAGATGATGAGCCCGGCGGTGACGAGCCAGGTCTTGCCCGTGTCACCCAGCGAGAGGATCATGACCGCGCTGCAGTAGCCCAGCAGCAGCGAGCCCGTATCGCCCAGGAAGATCGATGCGGGGTTGAAGTTGTGGGGGAGGAAGCCGAGGCAGGCACCGAGCACGGCCAGTCCGAAGATGATGCGAGGCGCATCGAAGACGCCGTCGTCGAGCATCGCCAGCGTCAGCGCGATCGCCAACAGGCCGACCATGGCGATGGAGGTGACGCCGGTGAGCAGCCCGTCGAGCCCGTCGATGAAGTTGGACGCGTTGCAGGCACCGAGGACGAAGATGGCGATGATGGCCGTGCCGGTCCAGTAGATGATGTCGAGCTCGATGCTCGAGCCGAGCATGGGGATCTCGCCGGGGAGTGGGATGTGGTAGACCAGCTCGGGGTTATCGAGCAGACGCCCCAGCGTGGGCGTGAGGACGCCGGCGGCCACATTGATGCCGATGTTGCCCAGCGCCAGCCCCGCCGCGGCGACCAGCTGACCGCCGAGCTTGACGCGTGGCGGGATGCCCATGATGTCGTCGAGCAGCCCGACGAGCACAATCGAGGTCAGCCCCAGTGCGATCCAGAGCGGCACGATCGGGTACGAGGTCCCATCGATCATGTTCTCTGGCTTGATCTCGTGGTACTGGATCAGGAACGAGTTCTCAGTGCCGAAGTAGCTGTAGATGATGCCAGCGACGATGCCGAGGTAGACGGCCACGCCGCCGAGGTAGGCGATGGGCATCTTGTGGATCTTGCGCGCTTCGCTGGGGTGATCGACGATGCCGTTGGATATCGCCAGGCGTCGAACGAGCGGCGTCGCGAAGAGCGTGACGATGAACGCCACGATGAAGACGAAGATGTAGCCCGAGAGGATGTCGAGCTGGGTGCTCGCGTTCAACGCAAACTCGGACGCGCTTTCCATCAGCGGCACGGGCATGCCTGAGTTCGGGATATCCAGGTCGGGGACATTGGTCCTCATCGGATCTAGATCGAGCTGGGCGAACGAAAGCAGCTGGTGGATCATGAAACACCCCCCTCGACGCGGATCTCGGACTGCATTTGGGCAAAGAGATCCCGGACGGTCTGCTCGATGCTGTACGAGGGATCAAAGCCGATCGCGGCTCGAATCCGGTCGAGATCGGGTTTGCGATGACGCAGGTCCTCGAACCCGACCGGGTAGGCAACATCGTACGGGATGAAGTCGATGGCGGATGTTGAGTTCAGGGTGCGGATGACGAGCTTGGCCAGATCGAGGATGGTGATCGGGCGATCCGAGCCGAGGTTGAACACCCGCTCGGTGCGTGCATCGGCACGGAGCAGCGCCGGGAGTGCGTGTGCGACATCGCGTCCGTCGCAGAAGCAGCGGGTCTGGGTTCCGTCGCCGTAGACCCGCAACGGCTCGCCTCGGCTCGCGGCCTGAACGAAGCGGGGGAGCACCATGCCGTAGCGTCCGATCTGGCGTGGCCCGACGGTGTTGAAGAACCGGCAGCAGACCGTGTCGAGCCCGTACTGATGCGCGTACCCGATCGCGAGGTGCTCGTCGATGGCTTTGGCGTGGGCGTACGACCAGCGTGTGACGGTGGTCGGGCCCAGAAGCAGATCGTCGCCCTCGCTGAAAACGCTGGTGCCGGGCTTGCCGTAGACCTCGGATGAGGAGGCGACGAGGACCTTGGCCTTCCCGTGCTCAAGCGCGAAACGCAGCACGGCGTCGGTCTCGATGACGTTGGAACGAATCGAACCGACGGGGTCGCTGAGTACCAGCTCGACACCGACGGCGGCCGCGAGGTGGTAAACCTCATCGAACTCATCGTCACCGAGCCGCGGGAGTCCTTCGCTGACGCTGGCCTCGATGAAGCGGACCCGATCGAGTGCGCCCTCGAGGTTCCGCATGCGACCTGTCGAGAGGTTGTCGATGATGGTGACCTCGTCGCCGAGTGAGAGCAGGTGTTCGACCAGATGCGAGCCGATAAACCCGGCACCGCCGGTGACCAGCACACGCCTGGGTGTGCCGTCGTGCTCGCGATCTTGTTCCTGCCCGCCCAAGCGTGCCCTCCCCGTTGGTGCTTAGACCGCCTGCGGCGCTTCATCGGCGTGGTACTGGTGCGAGGTGCGGATGTTCTTCCGCATGTACCCGCCTGCGGAGCTCTTGACGGCGTTGACCAGCACGCCGAGCAGCTCGGCACGCGAATCGCTCAGCTCGCCCTTGAGGCGGGCGATCTGGCCACGCTTTTCCTGCAGGGCTCGTGCCACAAGGATCGTTGCATCGACCTGGTTGGCGAGTGTCAGCGCATCGCCGGCGACGATCGAGGGTGCGACATCGAGGAGCACCATATCGTACTCCGCGGCGGCTTCCGCGAGGGCTTTGCCCATGCGCTGGGAACCGAGACGCTCGACGACTCGCTTGTTGCGGGAGCCGGCCGAGAGCACGCAGAGGCCCGAATCGAGCTTGCGGACCGCCTCGTTGAGCGGGATCTCGTCGGCGAGGACCTCGGCCAGGCCGGGCGCCTCGGGCAGCCCGAACGCGCTGTGGATGCGGGAGCGACGGAAGTTGGTGTCGATGATGAGCACCTTCTTGCCCGAGGAGATCATCGCGAGGGCAAGGTTGGTTGTGACGCTTGTTGCGCCCGACCCGGGCATCGCGCCCACGACGAGCAGCGTGCGGTGGTCATGGGCTTCCATCTTCTTGATCACGCGGGTGCGCAGCTGCCGGTAGTGCTCGGCCATCACCGAGTTGGGGCTGTCGCTGAACACGGTCTCAAGCGCCTGGTGCTTGGCGGGGTCCTCCTCCGCATCGGGGATCATCCCCAGCACGGGCGTGCGGGGGATCATCGCGATATCCGCGGGGCTCTTGATGCGCTGATCGAGCATCTCGAAGACGACGATGATGCCCGCGACAAAGGCGGTCGTGAGCACGATGCCCGCGGGGATCATGATGTAGAGGATCGGGAACGATGGGCGGTCGGGCACATTCTCGCGCTTGACGACCTTGATACGGCTGGCGGTATCAAGGCCCGCCGTCACGTTGAGACGCTGCAGTTCTGATTGACGCTCGGCCTTGTTGGTGAGCGTGTTCTCGATCTGGCGGTTGATCTCCTCGATCTCCTCGCTCTTCTGGGTCAGCTCATTGAGTCGCTGGGTGAGCTGCTCTTCCTGACGCTTGTAATCCTCGATCTGCGCATTGAACTGCCTCAGGGCCAGGCGGGAAGCGTCGATGCGAGACTCGAACGCCTTGAGCAGTTCCTGCTCGCGGGTTGTTTCGAGCTGACGCTTGGTGGCATCGAGCGTCTGGAGCGTGAGCTTGTAGCTGCGGTGCTCGCGTCCGATCCCGGCTTGTTCGAGCGAGATCAGGTTCGATTCGTAATCATTAATCCGTTGTTTGAGTGCGAGGACCTGAGGGTACTGCTCGACACGCTCACGGAGCATCGCGTCGTAGGTGATCGCGGTTTCCTTCTTCAGCTGCGACTCGTCGTTGTTGAGGATGACCTGATAGGCCTCGATCTGCTGCTGGATGTTGATGATCTGGGCGTTGACGAGCCGGAGCATCTCGGCTTCGGCCGAGTCTTCGACCGAGATGGTGCCCATGCCCTGCTCCTGGAGCAGGCGGTTCTTGCGGTTGGAGAGTTCCTGCACGGTTGTGTCGGCATCGCTGATCGCCTTGCGGAGCTGCTCCTTGAGCTTGGTGGTATCCGAGCTGGTGCCTGAGGTGATCACGCGGATGTAGTTCTCGCGCACAAGGCGAACCAGCCCGGCTGCGTCCTCGCGGTTGTTGACGGTCACCGAGAGCTGGATGAGATAGCTGTTGGGAATCGCGTTGGCCTTGATGATCTTCTCGATATCCTCATAAGCATCAACAACATCGAAACGCCCGTTGCGATCGTACTTGCTGTACCAGCCCGGGGCCTCGGCCTGGAGGCGTGGGTCCGCGAGCACATCGGTCATGACCCGCTCACCCTTGAGGGTCTCGACCTGCGTGCCCACGAAGCGGGACATCTCGTCCTCGTCGATCTGCTCGATGCCGACCGTCGAGATGTCGGTCTGGACGGGGGTGCACTCAAACAGCACGGTCGATTTGAAGAGCGGGTAGGTGTAGAGCAGGGTGTAGTGGGCCACGACGCCCAGCACTGCGCCGAGGAAGAGCGAGCCGGCGAGCACGAACTTGTACTTCTGCAGCAGCTTCAGCGGGTCGAAACTCTGCGCACCTGCCCCCCCCCCGGGGGCGCTGGGACGCTGCGGTCCGGTGTTGGGTCGTTGGCTTGGCATGCTGCTCATAACACGGCTCCGTGGTCTCGATCAGGTCCGGATAACATTATCCGGTGGGCGCTGATCGCGCCGGAGGGCTCCGGCGCGTTGGGGTGTATCGGTTTGATCAGTTCTCTTCTGAGTTGAGTTCCTGCTCAAAGTCCGCAATGTCTTGCTCAAGGTCGGGGTGCGATTCGGGGGCCGACCGCAGCACCGAGCGGGCGTCGGCGATCTTGGATCTGGCATCGGTCCGATCGCCCTTCTTGAGTGCCAGTCGCCCGGCGGTGAGCAACATGGTCACCCGCGCCGGAACGGTCTTGATGAACTTGCTTCCGGTATCGATCATCTGCTGGGCTTCGTCGTACTTGCCGAGCGCGATGTAGATACCCGCCATGGTCTCGTACGGTTCGCTGAGCCCGATGTTCTCCGCGACACCCTTTTCTCCGTAGGCCAGCGCCTCCTGAGCCTTGCCGAGCTTGCTGGAGAGCACATACGCGAGGTTGTTGTTCATCTCCCAGTCGTCCGAGAACCGCTCGAGTCCCGCACGCCAGACCGCCGCGGCTTCCTCGTACTTCTTCTGTGAGAAGAGCGTCGTGCCGTGGAGGCGGTAGGATCGCGTCGAGATCGCGGCGGGGTACGAGGAGTCCTGCATTGCGATCAGCATGTCGAACGCACGCTGGGGAACGGTGTCCTCGCGTGTCAGTCGCTGGGCGATGAAGAAATCGAGCCACTGCCCGATCACGGGGTTCGAGTTGCGACGCTTGAGCGTCTCAAGATACGCGATATGCTCGGTGGCCGGGCGATCCTCAAAGTAGCGGGCGATGTTGTTGGCCCAGTTCATCAGCTCGATATTGTTCGTTACCGAGAGGTCGAACGCCTTGGTGATCTGCTGCTGGGCGAAGTCATCCCGTCCGCGGGCCTGGAGGACCAGTGCCTGCGCGGCCAGCAGGCCGGAGTTGGTGTTGATGTCGCCGACCATCGCGGCCAGCTGGTTGATGACATCGTTGGCCTTGTTGGCGTCGGGCGGGGACTGGCGGACGAGCGTGTCGATATACGTTGCGCCATCGGACGGCGCGTGGCGTTTCTCCCACGCCATGCCATAAAACTCCGAGGCGTAGTTCCATTCCTTACGCGAAGCGAAGAGCCCACCGATACGGGCCATCAGGTTCGCGTCGTCGGACCGCATGGAGATGATGTCGCGAGCAACACCGGCGGCCTCGCTGGTCCGCCCGGGCTGGGCGAGCAGCTCGTTGAGCACCGCGTAGATCGAGCGGTCGAGGCTCGGGTTGAGCTTGATCGTCGTCTTGAGGTCTTCCAGCGCGTCGTCGCGACGCCCGAGGTTGAAGTAGCCCGCGGCACGCACGCGGTAGGCACGCCAGTTGTTGGGCTCGAGCTCCATGGCCCGCCCGAGGTCAGAGAGCATGTCGTTGGCGAGTGTCTCGTCGCCGATCATCATCTCTGCCCGCTTGATAAAGACCAGCGGGTTATTAGGGTATGCCGAGACCGTGTTGTTGAGGATTTCCCTCGCACGCTGATCGTTGCCCATGCCCTTGGCAATGTCCGCGCCCTGGAGCATCGTGATCATGTCGTTGCTCTGGCTCGGGGGGAACCCGTTGTAGACTTCCTGTGCCTCTTCATAGCGATCAAGACGCACAAGCGAGTCCACGAGCCGTGAGCGAACGGTGTTCTGCTCGTCGTCGGCACCGGCGTCCACAACCGACCGGTACGCCTTCACCGCGTCCGAGAAGTTGTTGATCCGCATGTACAGATCACCCAGCAGCACCGATCCCTCCATGGTCTCGGGGGACTGGTGCTCCACCGCCTCGTTGGCGGCGACCAGGGCCAGGTCGGGGCGCCCGCGGGAGAGCATGAACTGAGAGTTGAGGACATAGGGCTCCGGGCCGACCGTACCCGGGATCGACTCGATGTACGACTTAAAGACTTCGTTGGCGAGTACGAGCCCGTCCTTGTTGTCGACCATCCCCTGCTCGGCGTACCAGGTTGCCTCGAGCTCGGCGAACTCGAGTGAGTCGTTTGTGGAACGGAGCTGGTCGATGATCACGCGGGATTCGTTCCACTTCCCAGAAAGGATGTAGAGACGAGCGAGCTGGTATGCGTTGTTGGGATCGTTGGGGTTCAGCTCGAGCAGGCGCTCTCGCTGACGCGTCGCGAAATCGCGACCCTGCACGCCTCCGAACTGGGACTCCAGCGTGAGCCAGAGGTTCATAAAGACCGGGTCGACGGTGCCGTAACGCTGCATGCGTCGGGCCTCGTTGAGGGCCTGGTCGTACTCACGCATCTGGGTCAGGGTCAGCAGGTACTCACGGATGACCTCGCTGTTGTCAGGGCGGATTGCCAGCGCCTGCTTGAACGAGTTGATCGAGTCGTTCATGTCGCCCTGTTCACGCTGGAGCATGGCGAGCAGCTGGTAGATCGCGACATCCGCGGTGCCGGAAGACGCCGCCTGATTGAGCAGTTCGATGGCACGGTCTTGCTGTTTCTGAGCAACCGCGATGCGGGCCTGGTAGGAGATCGACTCGACCTGGGTCAGCTCCGGACGCTTCGAGATCTGGATCGCTTGCTCCGTGTCGCCCTTGCGGAGCGCGTTGGCAAAGGTGAACTCAAGCACCCGCCTGTCGTCGGGGGCGATGCTGTTGAGCTGGGCAACCGTCTCATCGAGCAGGTCGTACATGCCCCTGTTGGAGGCGACACCAGCGATCGAGATCAGCTTCTCGAGCTCGGGTCGATCAGATTCACGGATCAGGCTCACGAGAATCTCGTCCGTGTTGCCCGATTCCATGGCGCGCAGCATTCCCGACAGCGCCTCGTCGTCGGGGTAGCGCCGAGCTGATTCCTGGATCAGCACGCGGGCGCCGTCGATGTCGCCGCTGTCGAGCATCAGTGACGCGAGCTCGCGTGCGACGCGGGGCTCGTACTCAAGACGCTCAACGGCTTCACGCAGATACTCGACGGCCCCGGCGTAGTCGCTGGTGGTGTCGTTGTCGCCCAGACGCAGGCGGCGCGATGTATAGATCGCGGCCAGCGCGGGGTCGTCATTGAGCTCAGGGTTGAGCAGCATGTTCACCCGATCGAGCTCGCCCTGGACTTCCTGCATGGTCGGGCGGACCTCGAGCACATCGCGGTAGTAGCTGGCCGCGGTCTCCAGGTTCTGCAGCTGCTCTTCGATCTGGGCCAATGAGATCATCGCCGCGATCTTGCGGTTGGAGTTGTCGATCGCGATGAGCTGCATGAGCGCGTCGCGGGCGACGCCGAACTGCCCGAGCTGCTTGGCGACCTGCCCCTCGTACCAGAGCCCCGCCGGGCTGCTGCGTTGCGTCTGGTCGTTGTACTTCTTGAAGAGTCGCAACGATTCGTCGGTCTTGTCCTGGGCGAGCGCGATGCGACCATCAAGAAGAACCTGCGCGAGGTTATCCTCACTCACCATGCCCGAGAACTGGTCTCGGAGCTGGATCGCCTTCGCAACCGCGGCCGCTCGGGCTGTTTCATCAACTGCCACTTCCGCCTGCTCTACCGCGATCTCCGCACGACGCAGAAGCGCGAGTCGCTGGATCGAGAACTGGCGGAGGCCCTCATAACTCAGTGGCTTGACCTGAAGCGTCTGGATCTGCTCGAACCACTTGTTCGCATCATCAGTCGCGTTCGCATCCTTCGCGAGCTGGCCGGCGTAGTAGAGATATTCTGCGCTCTCTGGGTTGTCAGAGACCATCTTATTGAGCAGCTCACGCGAGCGGACATACTGTGCCGGTGGGTCGATCGTGTTCTCGATGCCGGCGAAGAGTGTCAGGGTCTGGATGTTGAGCTGGTCGCTGCTGCCCGACTGGAGCGATTCGGCGATATCGTTGAGTGTGACGATCCGGGGTACATACAGCTCCTTGAGCTGCTCGACCTGCTGCTCTGGGGGTTGCGACTGATCGAGCGATCGGCGATCCAGCTCGATAAGGAGGAACAGCCGCTGCAGGCGCATGCGCTGATCCTCCGGGTATGAAGCGAGGTAGCTGTCCGCCTCGGCCAGGTTCTCGCGGAGGGCGTTGATCCTGGCTGCGCGATCATCTCGGGGTGCATTCCGGTCAACCTCGGTGAGGTCGAGGGTCATCAGCGCGATCCGCGAGTCTGAATCGGTCGGGTCGACCTCCAGGGCCCGCTGGAGATCCTCTTTGGCCAGCTCGACCGAGTTTTCCTCGAGGACACCGCCGCGCATCGAGATCTGCGTGATCGCGATGCCGCGGTAGCGACGCAGGCGTTCCCAGGGCTGGACGCTCCCGTCACCGCTGCTGTAAAACCCCAGGCTTGAGGTCGTCTGTTCGATCATCCTGTCCGCGAGCCCTCGCGAGTACTCGCTGCGAAGCTGCTTGTACATGAGTTCGAGCTGCCGCTCGTGCGCATCGACATCGTTCCGGAGAACCGTCGCCGCCTTGCTGATGGCACCGGAGTAGTCTGTATAGAACCGGTCCCGGTACTCGGTCTCGGTCTCGGGCACCAGCATCTCGAGCGACTGAATCCATTTGTTGAGGTACTCCACATTGGTTGTGTCCTTGTTGACACCCTTGGAGTAGGCACGCTCGGCCTGCTTGATATTGCCCTCGGCCAGGAGCCGGTCGCCCTCTCGCATGTTGTCAGCCGCGCTCTTGAACGCGACGCTGTAGGCGACGAGCATCATGCCCAGAAGCCCCACGATGCCGACGACGAGCAAGATCACAAAGCGAGTGTTCACGCGAGATGCCATAGGTCCTGTCCTTCTTCTGGCCCCTTCGGGGGCGATATCACTGGGCGGCTTGCCCTATTGAATGCCTTCGCCGGGCTCTCACCCGTCTCGGCCTGGTCCTTGTTCACGATTCCCCTTCGTCCCGTTCCCCGGCGCGAGGGTTGTCCTGAGGGTAGGTGCCCTGCTGCACCTCGACCCAGTCGGGCACGCAACGCATGATCTCGCCGATCAGCTCGCCGAGCAGATCGCCAGAGTATTGCGAGAACTCATCGAAGGATTCAAGGCTGATCGAGCTGATCTGCACCTTCATGTAATAGGCGTAGTCGTCTTCAAGATTGAACGCCAGCTGGCGGACATCGTTGGCGTTGGCCTTGGTCCCACCGTTGGCGATGAAGAAATAGCCGGCGTACACATTCGAGCTGCCCGGGTTGATGAACTCGGATGCACGAAACTCGAAAGGGTTCTGGGGCCCGATGTCACGCGGGAGACGAACGCGAAGCCCCGGGGCGTCGGTCATCTCGGGGTTGTTGCTCAGGCGGACCGTGTAGATCTCGCCCTGCGAGCCGGCGAACTGTTCGGGCACGCCCGGGTCCGCGCGCCAGCCGGATGTGTCCATCGGGATCGGGATGACGCGGGATGAGGCGCTCTGCTGGAGCCCCCCGCCCACGAAGCACCGCTCGGGGACATGGGGGACCGTGTCGATCATGCCGGTGTAATAGGCGATGTGCAGGTCGAGGATGATCGGACGCTTGGGGTCCGCGTCGCGCGTCAGGATGTAGTGACGCGAGACATAGTTCTGCGTGCCCAGCGTTTCGGTCATCTCGGCCCCGAGGATCTCGTCGGCACCGATCTGCCGCCATGAGGGGGTCAGCGAGGGGACGCTGGAGACCTGGCGGTCGTCCTTGGGGTAGATGGGGATCTTCTGCAAGTGCACATCCTTGACGCGGATGTATGCGCTGATCCCGGCCGTTGAGACGAGCATGAGCACCAGCAACGCGATGCTCAGGGTCATGCGAACACTCGATTGTCCTGATCGCTCGCTCATGTGGGGCTCTCCTCGGGGTTCGCTGCCGGATCGCTGATGAGCCGGTTGAGGATCCACGCCAGACCCAGGAACAGCCCGAGCGAGGGCACGAGCAGGATCGTCCCGATCAGGGTGTGGGCGTCGCCCGAGGCAAGATCGGGGTTCACGAGCATGAGCAGCCCGAGGACGGTCACGCGGACGATGTTCATGAAGATGGCCACCGGGCCCGCCAGCAGCACCAGCGCGATCCGCTGCCACCACTGCGAACTGCCGAGCAGCGCCACCGCGACGGCCAGCGCGTAGAACGCCACGACCATGCGCATACCGGAGCACGCCTCGGCCACATTCATCGGCAGCGTCTCGCCGGAGCTGGTCAGGATCTGCAGCGTGTTGCCGTCGATATCAACGCTGAACCACCCAAAGGGTGATCCGATCAGGTTCAGCAGCAGCCATGAGCCCTGCGATGCCAGCAGCTGGAGCTTAAAGGTCACCGCGAGCATGATGCTCTCGGCGATCGTGATCATCAGCACGAGGTAGGCGATAGGCAGGAAGAGATAACGAAACACGCCCGGCCCGAGCATCAGCAGCACGAGCGAGCCCAGCGACATGATCATGCTCATGCCCTGGAGCATGTGGTTCCGCACCATGAACAGGTTGTACGCGTACGCCAGGATCCCCAGCAGGAACGGCACCAGAGCGGGCCAGAACACGCTCGTGCTTGTCCGGGCGATCTGCTCGCGGCGCTGCCAGATCATGTAGCCCGCGATCAGCGGGATCACGAACGAGTGCCCCCAGTCCTGCATGTGGGTGATGCTGATCTGTCCCTGATGCAGGAACCAGCGGAAGAACACCAGCCCGAAGCCCACAAGGCAGACAAGACCAATGCTCACACCCTCGCGCGTAAACAGCCCAAGCACACGCGTTTGCGTGGGCTCATCGGGGAGTGTCTGATCGCTGTGAAGACTGCTGCTGCTCATCTGCTTTTGGGTTCGCTCTGGTGCTGGGTCAGGTATCGATTCTGTGTTCTGGAACCCTGATCGGCACGATTTTCGGTCCGCTTTCGCCGGATCGTCGCACCGCCATGATTGGCGCGAGATCGCTGATTCGTGATGAAATTCGCCCCATGGGCATCGACTTCGCCGCACTGCCACACCGCCAACGCGCAAAAACAAACGATCCCTGCCGCTGGGGCAGGGATCAGTACGAGTTCAATCATGCGATTGTTCGTCGAGAACAGAACCCAAGTCGTATCAGATCAACGCGTGATGTTGGTGGGTGGTGCACCGAACACATCATTACCAAAGTTCCGGTCGAGCAGGAAGCCGAAGCCGTAGCTCGTGCGGAAACCGCCTCGCAGCACCGCCAGCGGGGTGGCCCAGAAGGTGGTGCCGATGTTGATCATGTCGTCGGGCTTGATGTACACATCCGGCTGGGTGCCCTCGGCGATGGCCCGGGCGTTGAGCATGATGGTCGCCTGCTCGTCCACGCCCACGATGCGGGTCAGGTCGACACGCTCGGGGATGGCGGTGGGGGCAAAGTCGCCGCCGGCGGCGATCGCACGCAGCAGCGTGAGCTTGCCGATCGCGGGCAGGTTGTACACACCGGGGCGAAGAACCTCGCCGCGGATGTAGTAGAAGCCCTGGGGCGAAGGCGGCACGCGGATGATGTCACCGGGACGGATCACGATGTTGTAGCGGGCATCGCCCGAGACGAGCGGCTCAACCGGCACGCGGATCACACGCTGCGTAAACAGCTGTCCACGCGAGTCTTGCAGCACATCGCCGTTCTCGGTCACGATCTCGCGACGCGACGCGATCGGGACCGATTCACGCACCCACTGCCCGTCGACGAAACGCCAGCGTGGTGCCGGGGGCACCAGGTTCTGGCGACCATCATTCTCCGAGCCCGTTGCTTCGCCGGAGTCGTTGTTGTTGTTCGGCTCGATCAGGTCGATGATCGGCTCCTGATCGCTGGGCTGAGATGCCCGTGTCGCGATCAGCCCGCTGGTGTTCATCGAGCCGGACATCATGCCCGGCGACGAGAGATCGTCGATGACATCGAGCAGGTTCTCCCCGCTGGGGCCCGGGACGGGATCCCGCGGCTCGAGGATTGAGTCATCGGGGTTTTCGGGTGAGAGATTGGTGATGCCCTCATCGAGCGGCACCTGGCGGATGATGTAGATTTCCTTGGTGAACTCGGGGAACCCGCCTGCGGCGATCAGGGCCTCAAAAAGGCGGAAATCGGCGTTGAGGATCGAGTACGGGCCGGGTGCTCCGACATTGCCCGCCAAATGGAAGACCTGGTTGCGGCGCTGCTGGACAACCACCGAAACAAGGGGGTCTGCGACGAGCGGGGCCATTTTCTGGGCGATGGCATCGCCCACTTCAACCTCGGTCTTGCCGCTAACAAAGATGCGCCCCAGCTGGGGGATCTGGATGTAGCCGTTCTGGTCGACCTGACGGGGCAGGAGCTCGGCCTGCCCTCGGGTGATGAGGTCATAGATGGTGAGATCGAGGAAGTCGCCCGGGCCGATGCGGTAGACATCGGTTTCGGGGATCAGGTCCTCAGATGTGATCTCGGTGACATCGACATACTCGGAGTTGGGATCCTCGATCGCACCGATGTGGTTGAGGATCGGCACGCTCGTCGGCGTGCGTTCCCAGCGTCCGACGACCGAGGGGTCCATGTACGAGTCCCAGGCGCAGCCGCCCAGGAAGACCCCGAACACGGACATGGCCGCGATACCCAGAACAGAAGTCCTGCGGGCGTTGGTTGCGTTTGTATTCTTTATCTTCTGACGCACGGGCAACTCCTGCAATTCGTGTGCGTTTCATCGAATGTCCACATCGATGCGTACGGGCCCGAACCGCTCGGGTTCAGACACAGACGCATGATAGCGACACCGCCGCGTGTATGCGGGGGGTGCCTCTTTCATCACAATCGACCAGCGGGGCGCGATCAGTTGATTTCAGATGCCCATTTTCGGGCAAAAGGTCCGAGAGTTTCGGCTCTCACCGGTCGCTGGGCGCGGTTCACGCCGACCGGCTCGCCCCGATGATGGTGCATAGAATCCTGCTCAGGCATATGACGACTCAAGATTCACAAGCCGTCCCCGATCGCACCAATACCGGCATCGATCGCACCCTCGCGCGTCATCCCCGCCGTCTTGGAGGCGATCCGATCGCCAACACGCGGGCCGTGGTCTCGCTCTCGGGGCTGATCCTCAACAATCAGGACGATCAGGTCCAGCACCTGAGCCCGAAGAAGAAGCCGGACTGGCTGCGTGCCAAACTCCCTGGTGGAGAAGGGTTTAGGAAAACACGAGACAATGTCCATGCTCACCGCCTCCACACCGTGTGCGAGGAGGCGGCCTGCCCGAACATGGGCGAGTGCTGGGCACGCGGCGTCGCGACCATGATGATCCTGGGCGACACCTGCACCCGTGCCTGCGGGTTCTGCAATGTCAAGACCGGCAAGCCCCTGCCCATCGACAAAGACGAGCCACGGCGCGTCGCCGAGTCACTCCGGGGTGCCGGGCTCAAGCACATCGTGATTACGAGCGTTGACCGAGACGATCAGCCCGACGGCGGGGCCGGCATCTGGGCCGAGACGATCATGCGGACCCGCGAGGCCTGCCCAGACATGTCGATCGAGGTGCTCATCGGTGATTTCAAGGGCGACGAGGCGGCCCTTCAGATGGTCATCGATGCCCAGCCCAACATCATCGCCCACAACCTCGAGACCGTGCGCCGCTGCCACCCCGCAGTGCGCCCCAGCGCCCGCTACGAGCGGACCATGGAGTTGCTGAGGCGCGTCAAGGCGCAGGGCGGGGTCGCCAAGACCGGCATCATGGTGGGCATCGGCGAACGCAAGGAAGAGGTCTTCGAGCTCTTCGACGATCTGCTCGCCATGACCGGCGAGCACGGCGGTGCCCGTGACCCGAGAGATGGGTCGCGCGGCGATCCGTGCGACATCATCACCATCGGGCAGTACCTCCAGCCCACGCGCAATCATCTCCCGATCGATCGGTGGGTGCATCCGACCGAGTTTGATGAGTACAAACGCATCGGTGAGTCGAAGGGCATCAAACTTGTGGTCAGCGGCCCGCTTGTCCGCTCGAGTTACCTCGCCGATGAGCAGGCCGACATGTTTTCGATGCTCAATCCGTGATCGCCAATCAGTTTGGGTGTTTTTGCTGATTCCGCATCGCGCGACATCGATTCCGTCCGCGCAAGTCCTGTTTCACTGGAATCGCAGCGGTTCCGGGTCGAACTGAGCCTTGTGGAACAGAATCCCTCGACACATCGGTGGTACAGCGCCTGGAGGCGATCGATCCGCATCCGAGTGGTGCTGTTCATCCTGATCAGCGGGATGATCCCGCTTTCGCTGGTTGGATGGTTCATCCACCGTTACGCATCGGCGACGCTCGTGCAGCAGCACGCGTCGGACTTGTCCAACCTCTCTGCCTCGCAGGCCGCGATCCTTGAATCGCACATCCAGCACATGGTGAAAGATGTTGAGCTGCTCGCGATGAACGACTCACTTCGATCGTTCATGCAGCAGCACAACGAGGGCAACGCGGATGACGCAGTGCTGCTGGCCGCGGGTCGTGCGATGGCGCAGATGCAGGATAAGCGATGGGGCGATATGCACCACATCATGCTCTGCGACCCCGAGGGGACGGTGATCCTCAACGCCCCGCGCGAGAGCTGGACGCAGCCCGGTATCACCGCGGGTGTCATGCGAGCCACGCAGGCAACTCATTTCGGTGAGTCGATCGCCGATCAGGAACGCTTTGAAGAGGCGAAGAGCAGCAGCGTGCTCTCAGACCTGTTCGGATTTGAAGAACGAGATCACTACCACCAGCTGGTGATGACGCCTGTGCAAGACGCCGATGGGAACACCATTGGCGTGGTCTGCGCCGAGATTGTCATCAGCCGCCTGGTCGAGCTTCTCAACGCAGAGACGGGGCACGGCGAGAACCGGATCTTCCTGGCTACGCTCGGTGGTGTGCGAGTCGTCGAACTCAAGAGCGAGTTCGACCCGACCCCGATGAGCCTTCCCGGGCTCTTCCAGAGCGTCGAGCAATCCAGGACCGAGACCGGCTGGTTCAAGGGGCGCGATGGCCGTCGAATCCTTGGCGCATATCACCCGTCCTCGGCATACCCGTGGGTGGTGTGCGTTGAGAAGCCCGAGGCGGCCGCGATGCAGAGCGCCACGGCGCTCACACGCTCGATCATGCTCGTACTCACGATCGGGCTGCTGGCGTTGGCCTTGCTCGCCTATGTGATTGGCTCGGCGCTGTGCGTGCCGATCCGCAAGCTGGTGCACGATTCGGCGCGGATCTCGGGTGGCGAGCTTGAGCACCGCATCGCGGTCACCCGTTTCGATGAGCTGGGGCAGCTGCAGGGCAGCGTCAACCACATGCGGATCTCACTCAAGAGCCAGATCGATCACCTCGACGCGATCGTCTCCGCGCGGACACGCGAGCTGGAGCAGGCGAACAAGCAGCTGGCGATCGACGCCCGCCAGGACAAGCTCACCGGGCTGGCAAACCGAGAGGTGCTCTACGAGTGCGTCGAACGCGAGCTGATGCGGTACAAGCGGAACCCGTCGCACACCTTCTCGGTGATGTTCTTCGACTTCGATCGATTCAAGATCGTCAACGATTCGCTCGGGCACGCCATGGGTGATCGTCTGCTCTGTTCCATCGCGGACCTGTTCCGCAGGGAAGCACGGGAGACAGATCTCGTCGCCCGATTCGGTGGTGATGAGTTTGTGATGTGCCTTGGGCATTCCCAGTGCCCAGAGGAGGCGGTCCAGGCCGCCGAACGATTGCTGCGCGTCTTCGAGCAGGCGCACCAGATCGGTGAGCATCGCATCGTATCCACAGCCAGCATCGGTCTGGTGATGGTTGATGATCGGTATGATCGCGCCGATGAGATGATCCGCGATGCGGACGCGGCGATGTACGAGGCCAAGCTCGCGGGCAAGGGGCAGGTCGTTGTCTTCGACGAGCGGATGCACAACGAGGCGCAGACTCGCATCCGCATCGAGGAGGACCTCTCACGCTCGATCGAACGCGGGCAGCTGCGTGTGGCGTACCAGCCCATCGTTGGGCTTGACGACCTCGAGCTCGTGGGCTTCGAGGCCCTGATACGCTGGGAGCACCCCGAGCTGGGGCTCGTGCGTCCCGATCATTTCATCCCCATCGCCGAGGACACGGGCTTCATCGTGGAGATCGGCGAGTGGATCATGCGCGAATCGCTCGCCCAGCTCCATCGATGGGACGAGCAGCTCGGCTCAACCGGGCTGACGATGAATGTCAATGTCGCCAAGCGCCAGCTGATCCATCCCAACTTCATCCCCATGGTCCGCTCGGCCCTCTCCGAGAATCACATCGAGCACAACCGTCTCAAGGTCGAGATCACCGAGTCAACCGTCATCGACCCCCGTCACGACATGAGCCAGACCATCCGCGAGGTGCACCAGCTCGGTGTGCAGATCGCGATGGACGACTTCGGCACCGGGCACTCATCGCTGAGCCTGCTGCATCAGTTCGATCTCGACATCATCAAAATCGACAAGAGCTTCATCCAGGGCATGGGCGAATCGCGGGAGATGAGCGCCGTCCTACACGCGATCATCGCGCTCACCCAGAACATGGGCAAACGCGTGGTCGCCGAGGGTGTGGAGACCGAGGAGCAGATCGCCTGCCTGATCTCGCACGGCTGCGATATGGTGCAGGGCTACTACTTCGCCAAACCGCTGAGTCCTGATGACGCTGGCGTGTTCATCGCCAACCCCATCAAGAAGCCCAAAGCCGCCTGAACGCAGTCGTTTAGTTGCTCGCACGCAGCGATCGGTCGCGGTGCCCCTGCTGGTAGATCCCGTCGATGTGCGTGAGCTTTCCCTGCTCGTCGCGCGCGAAGCTGAGGATGAAGCTGGTGAGTCCTTCGATCATGAACTCGTCCTCGCCCACGCAGGTGATCGGTCGAAAATCCGAGACACCAATCCGCCGGTAATGCAGCTTCCCGTCTTTGAGCTGGATCTCGCGGTCGGTGTAGTTGCCCGCGTACTCGCGCATCTGATTTTCGCTGAGCTCGATCGGGTTGAGGCGGGCATTGATGCTCGCGAGCCCGAAGCGTGCCTGCTCGTTGCCGGCCTTGAGTGACTTGGAGTACGCATCGAGCAGGGCCTGATCGAGCGCGTCGTCGGCCTCGCAAGCGATGTGCGGCTCAACACCTACGCCCTCCCAGTTGGTCCCGGTGATCGGGCTAATCGCGCGGGCTGTGGGGAGGGTCAGGGTGTAGAAGCGGTCGGTGGCGTCGCTGTGGAAGAGCAGCTGATCAACCGGGTGCGCCCCGCCGCCGGTGGTCTCGCCGATGATCGTGGCCCGCTTGAGGTTGCGGAGGTTGTAGCTGAACTCCTCGGCCGCCGAGAAGGTGAAGCGGCTGGTGAGCACATAGACCGGCACATCGGGCATGGCCAGGCTTGAGTCGATGGAGTTGCGGGTCCAGTACTCGGTGGTGGTGTCGTCGGGGCGCGAGTAGAGCGAGTTGAGGTGCACGGGCTCGCTGGGGTCGTAGAGGTACGATGTGATGAGCGCGACGGCGTTGGGGTCGCCGCCACCGTTCTGGCGCAGGTCGAAGATCAGCGCGTCTGAGCCTTGCACGAGTCGCATAGCACTTTCAACGGTCTCGGCGATGTACTGGGCGTTGTTGAACCCGCGAAGGTCGATGTAGCCGACATTGCCGTCGAGGCGTTCGACGGTGCGGAAGCCGTAGGGCGCGCTGGGGGCCTGACGCTGCCGGGCCTCATCTTCACTGCTCGGCGGCGACCAGCCCTCGGGCATGGCCTGGAAGTTGAAGTGCAGGTCTTCGGTGACATCGATCAGCGCGGCCCGGATGAGCCCGGCCATCGCTTCGCCCTGGGCCTCGTCGAGCTGCCCGTCGTCGAGCATGCTCTTGAGGCGCATCGCACACGCCTGCCCCTTGTCGGGGTAGACATAGTTCTGTTCGACCGCGTTGGCGATCTCTCCGATGATGCCCTGCTCGACTGGGTCGCCCCCCAGAGCGGTCAAGGCGAGCGATGAGCAGATGACGATCGAGGTCAGAGCGAGTTTCGTATACATGTGGGATCTCCGTTCAGGGTGCAAGATACCCAATGCGGATGCGCTGGGGAGCAGTTCCTTCCCGAAAATCTGTTCAAAATTTCATTTGATTCTGAAAAATATCAGCGGAACCGGAAACTCAGGGGCAGCCCTGGTTGAAGGCGTTGAGGAAGGCGCTCACATCAAAGAAATCCCAGACCCCGTCGCCCGTGAAGTCCGCCGAGGGCTGGTTGTTCGTGAATGCATTCAGGAACGCGCTGACATCGAAGAAATCGAGCTGCCCGTCACCGGTCAGGTCGGCGGGACAGGTGATGTTGCAGTCGAACATGGCGACATTCCAGGCGTCGCTGTTGCCGCCCGCGCTGATGAACTGCCCGCCTGCGTAAATGACGCCGCTGGGATCGACGGCAACATCCCACACACTCGTCTGGATGCGTAGCGCCATCCCTGTGCCCAGCGGTGACCAGCTGTCGGTTGCTGGATCGTACATCGCGATGTTGTTCGCGAGGACCGAATCGACCTGATCGAAGGCGCCGGACATGATGACCTTGCCCTGGGCGGTCGTCTCCAGATCCCATGGCGAGCGCTGGTTAATGCCGTTGAACCCATCGCCAACAGCGGACCAGTTTGAGCCGTTCCAGATCGCGATGCCGTTGCAGTTCACGCCACCGGCCTGCCCAAAGACGCCCGCGACCATGAGATCGCCGTTGGGCAGCAGGGTCATGGCTCGGGGCACATTACTGAGTCCAGTACCGAGCGGGTGCCACTGGTTGCCGTCCCAGCGGGCGATGCCACGGATCGACAAGCCATCGACTTGCGTGAAGTTGCCGCAGGCAATAATGTCGCCGTTGGGCATTTCTTCCAGGTCGTAGGCGATGGTGGGGGAGGGCTCAGGAGTGAAGTAGCCGGAGAAGCCGCCGCCGTCGGTGTTGTTCCCGAGTTTGGTCCACTGCTTGCCATCCCATTTGGCGATGCCCCATGCGGGCTGATTGTCGGCCTGAAGGAATGAGCCCGCGGCGATGATCTCGCCGTCGTTGGTCCGGAGCAGCGCCCGGCATGAGCCGGCATCGAGCCCGAGCCCCAGGGGCGACCATTCGGTGCCGTCCCACTTGGCGATGAGCCCCGCGCTGACCTGCCCGGCCTGATGGAACTGGCCACCAGCGATCATCCCGCCTTCTGGGAGGGCCAATATTGTGCGCACAAATCCGTCGACCCCGCCGCCGGGCTCGACCCAGCCCATGCCGTCCCAGATCACGATGTGATCAACGAAGGCACCGCTGGCACCGTTGATCGAGCCGCCGAAAACCGGTCTTCCGTCGCTCAGAACCGCGGTTGCGTAGGCGGCGGGGCCCGCGCCGGTCCCCAGGGGCATCCAGTCGCAGTCGCCCGCGAGCGCGGTCCCGGCGATGAGCGTGGTGAGCAGGGCAAGTGATTGTGTATTCTTGGTCATGGTAATTCCCCTCGAGAAGTGGGTGCTTTGATTGAACTTGGAGGGGAAGTATGCAATCTCCGGGCCAGTCGGGATAGGAACCACCAAACGGTGGATCGAGATTTTTTGGAATCAATCACTCCCGGGCACTGCTTGTCCATTGAATAGCAGGCCTTATGTCACCCGAGCAGGTCCAACAACTCGTGCAGGAGATCGAACGCAAGGATCTCTCGACCGCCGCCCACACTTGGCGGGTGGTGCTCTACACAAGGGCGATGCTTGAGGAGTTTGGGGTTGAGCACGGGGTGATTGATCTGGTGACCCAGGCGGCGGCCCTGCATGACATCGGCAAGGTCGTGATCCCCGATGCGATCCTGCAGAAGCCGGGCAAGCTCAGCGATGAGGAGTACGAAATCATCAAGCTTCACCCTGTCGCGGGCTACGCGCGGATGCTCAAGATGGGGGTGAGCGAGGAGCCGATTCTCAACCTCGTGCGGTACCACCACGAGCGATGGGACGGGCTGGGCTATCCGTTCCAGGCCAAGGGCGAGGAGATCCCGATCGGGGCGCGTGTGTTTGCGGTGATCGATGCGTTCGATGCCATGACAAGTGTGCGACCGTATCGAAGCGAGCTGGGAGACAGAGCCGCGGAGCGCGCACTGCTGGAGCTGCAGGCGGGCATGGGCACACGCTACTGGAGCGAGGGTGTCGAGGCGTTCACGGATCTGTTTCACACCGGTCGGCTCGACTACATCCTGCACTATTTCAATGACGAGGTCCCGGTCCCGGCGTTCGCGGCCGCGCGTCGCGAGGAGTTCGACGCGATCAAGCGGCGCGTCACGCGTGGCGATTAGAGCCCGGTGTGCTTGCGGATGAGCTTGTCGAGTTTGGGCGGCACGGGCATGGCGCTGAGGCGCGACATCTTCACAAGATCAAAGTCCTTGAACCGTTCGTCGCCTTTGAAGTCGGCGAGCGTCATGTCTGCTTTGACCGCCGCGATCGGAGCGATATCGAATAGCGGACCCTTGAGGTCGCCCTTGCCGGTCAGGCCCGGGTTCTCGGGGTCTTCGTAGACATCGCTGACGACCTTGGCCAGGCCAGCGATGCGTCGCTCCTTGCCGGTGTGGTAGATGTAGGCCTCGTCGCCCTTCTTCACCATGCGCATATTCATCAGTGCGGTGGGATTGCGGACGCCATTCCAATGGGTGCGTTTGTCGCGGAGCAGATCATCGAAGCTGTAGTTATCGGGTTCGGTTTTGAGCAGGAAGGTGGCCATGTGCAATGGTATGACGCTCTGTGCGGGCACACCACCTGAAAGCAGGGCGGGTTGGACTCAGGAAGATCACCCAAGCGGTCGAACGTTGCTTTGGACTATCTCAGGGAGACATTGCACATGCGCAGCGCGTTTACACTTATTGAAGTCCTCATTGTCGTGATCGTGCTCGGCATCATGGCCGCCGTGGCGGTGCCCAAGTTCATCGATGCCAGTGAGGAGACCCGCCTGACCGCGACTTCTGAGGATCTGCGTGCGATCGTCAACGCCGTGAGCATGTACCACGCCAAGTACGGCTCCTACCCCCGCGATGTGAACCGCCGCCAGGTCGTGACCGTGCTCGACCCCTTCTTCAAGGCCGAGAACCCCTTTTCCAAGCCCGCACCCATCGGCGGCGTGTATGACTACGAGGGCCCGCCGAACTGGTCGCCCGTGCAGATCTCGATCCGCTCAGAGAACGCGAGCAACCACTCGCAGGCGACCGCCATCGCGCTCGACGAATACATGGACGATGGTAACCTCAAGACCGGCTCGCTCCGACGCCAGGGCAACCGCACCTACTTCATCGTGGGCGACTGATCACCCGATCGAGCTGAACTCAAAGACCGTGCGTGTGCGGAGGGTCTCACCGGGCCCGAGCACACGCACGCCTGTTTGATCCATGCCCTGTTCGAGCAGGTTGAAGCCGTCGTTGACCATGCTCACCGGCTCGATACAGACGAACTCGCTGGGTGAGCCGTCCGAATCGCGTGGTGTGTAGACCACCATGTGCCCAAGCTCCGGGCTGCAGTCCATCGTCAGGCGAACGCCCGACTGGGGCCAGTCCATGACCACGCGGCCACCGAAGCCAGCGAACACATCGTCGAGTCCGGGGTTCCCGATGGGTTTCCCCGATCGCAGCAGGGCGCAGGCATCGTCGTCGATCACACTGCCGCTCGGGATGCATGCGGTGGTCTCGTACCGCCCCGATACGCCCATCTTGACCCGCAGGTCGTCGGCATCGCTGCTCAGGTGGCGGTGGAAGTAGGGGTGGTGCCCGCAGCCCGCGGGCATGGGCTCGGCTCCCAGATTCGTCACGCTCAGGTCCAGTTCCACGCGTTCCGGAGCGATCTCGTAGCGGGCCACGCCCCCGAACGCGAAGGGGCAGGTCCCGTCGGGCTCGTGCCTGAGGGTGAGGCGGGCGGTGATTGGGGATCGGTCGACGATGGACCACGCCTGCTCGCGGGCGATGCCGTGGATCGCGGTGCCGTCGCTGTGGTTGGCGACCAGAGTGTGCTCTGCCCCCCCGAAGCGGAACCGGGCGTTCTTCACGCGGTTGGTCCAGGGGAGCATGAGGAACGAGCCCGCGTCGGAGGCGTCCAGGCTGTCTTTGGGCATCTGACGGAGGATGTGGGCCCAGCGCCCACGGGCGTCGCGGTGCTCCAGCGAGACGATCGAGGCGCCCACGCTGGGCGAAATCGTGAGGCGGATGGAGGGCAGTTCGAGCACGATGTCGTCGGTCCGATGGGGCATGGGCGACTCTAGGTCGGGGCGGGGAATCATGCCGAGCGTGATGGGGCCGAGAACCGGGAGCGGCGAGTTCCCGGACGGTGGTGATCGTCACATCCCTCACTGCTGGTACAGGCGGGGTGATGCGGGCGCAAATCACGCGCGAATCTCGAATGCTGCCCTTGCTGAGCCGATATGCGATATGTCTGCTTCCCATTGACGAACCTCAGTGAGGTGGGCGGGCGTGCCGGACTTCAAGCCGGGAGGAGTTGTGCATGGACCCCAATCGCGAAAACACATCCAGCGAGGCGCCCCCGATGCGTGGCAAGCACAAACCTTCATCCAGCTCGGATCCGCGTGCGGAAATGAAGATGCGCAAGCCCGAGGAGGATGTGCTCGATGTGATCGAGAGCGTCGAGAGCCAGCTCGGTGCCCTGCGCAAGGCGCACGAAGAGCACCGCCAGGCGATGGTGTCGCTCCATGAGCAGAAGATCTACCTGCAGGAGCAGAACAAGGAACTGGAGCTTCGTGAGCAGGAGCTGGTTAACCGCGAGGTCGAGCTGGCAGAGATGCGCCAGGAGTTCGAGAACCGCGAGCTGAACCTGGTGCAGCGCGCCAGCGGGCTCGAGCAGCGTGAATCGAAGCTGGCGGCCCAGGCCGAGTCGCTCGAGCAGCACGAGGCGGAGCTCGAATCTCGCGATCAGGAAATCAAGCGGAAGATTGCGCAGCTCGACGAGCAGCTCGGCGGTATCGCCCAGCGCAAGGGTGAGCTGGATGCGCTTGAGCGAGAAGTGCAGGAGAAGCTGGAGCGCGAGGAGGAGGCCGCCATCGCCCTCGAGCATGCAACCGCAGAGCTCGAAGCCGCCCGCGACCAGCTCCGCGCGCAGGACGAGAAGTATCAGCAGCTGCAGGGCGAGCTGGGATCGCTGCGTGAGCAGCACGGGAAGATCAGCGCGGATCTCAAGAGCGCCACCTCGAAGCTACGCGGTCGTGAGATCGAGCTGCTCGAGCGCAGCAAGGCGCTCGAAGAGCTCGCCGAGCAGGCGGGTGGTGTTGAGCACCAGCTCAGCGAGGCGCGTGAGCAGTTCGAGAAGGAGCTTGCCCAGGTCCGCGAGGCCCTGAACAACGCGCAGCAGCAGCTGCAGCGCGAGCAGAAGGTGGCCGAGGGGCTGCGAGCCCAGCTCGAGTCGCTGCAGCATGAACAGTCGAGCGGCAACGCCCAGGCCCAGCAGCGAGTCAGTGAGCTTGAGTCGCAGCTGAGCGAGGCGATGGGGCGGATCGAGTCGTTCGAGGGTGAGGCCGAGCAGCGCAGCGCCCAGAACCAGAACGAGATCGACACGCTGAGTTCACAGCTGCAGAACGCGCAGGGTCAGATTCGAGAACTCAACGCGCAGCTGGCCGATATCGGTGCAGACGCGGACGAGGAGCTCACCAGGCAGCGCGAGCTGGCGGCAGAGTTTGAGCAGCAGGTCGCATCGCTGCGCCAAGAGCTCGAGCAGGCCCAGTCGGCCCGTGATGAGCTGCAGTTGCAGCTGGATACCAAACCCGAGGGAGACCCCGAGGCCACCGAGGCGATCACCAAGCAGTTGGAGGAAGCCCGCCAGCAGGGCGAGGCACTGCAGGCGAAGCTGGGCGAGCGTGAATCGCAGCTCAAGCAGCTGGCCGAGCGCGTCGTTGCGCTCGAGGCCGAACTGGAAGCGTCGGGCGAGTCGTCGGGCGAGCCAGACGAGCAGACGCTGGCGAAGATTGAATCACTGGAGACCCAGTGCAGCGACCTGATCGCCACGGTCGAGAAGCTCAACAGTGACCTTGAGGCAGAGCGTGCCAAGCCCAAGGGCACCGGCGCGGCCCCCAGCGACGAGTGGACCCAGCGCCGGCGCGAACGCCTCCAGCGGATGCGCAGGGTGCTCGAGGGCGACGCGGAGAAGGTCCGCCTCGCCACCAACGCCTTGCAGACCCGCTACGAGCAGTGCGAGCAGGTCCTCACCAAGCGGGCCGAGCTGGCCGAGGCATACGAAGCGATTGCCACGGCCCAGCGGAAGGTCCGGAATAAGGAAGTCCGATCAGGCGTGCTCGTCGGGTTGTTCGGCATGATCGCGGTCATGCTGATGATCGGCGTCGGCAGCTGGTTTGTGTCCGGGCGCGTTGCGCCGGGCGAGTACAGCTCACGCGTCACCCTCAGCGCCAACTCACCTGACGGCAAGCTCAGCGAGACCGAGCTGAGCGAGTGGGAGGGCTATATCACCGGGCTGATCAGCGAGCCACGCTTCCAGGAAGTCGCGGCCGAGCGGATGAAGCGTCGCGGCATCATCGATTTCGCGACCCCGGGTGAGCTGGGCCAGCAGATGAATCAGTCGCTCGATATCGTCGCATCGATGCCCGGCGAGATCGTGCTCGAGTACCGCGATATGGGCGCCGAGCGTGCCCAGCGGGTGCTGGACACCTTCTCGGTTGCGTTGTCGAGTGCTGCCAATAACGCCCGTGCTCGCCGCGGCGATTCGGCGATCACCGCGGTCAGTCAGAGCGCCACGCTCTCCAACGCCCCGCTCGACACCAAGCGACTGGAGATGGCTGGCATGATCTTCGGCGGCGCGATGATCGGTGCGCTGATCATCGGCGGGATCCTCTGGCGTCGCTTGGCGGCGGCCAAGGCCCGCTTCGAGAAGGACTCGCGTGTTGAGGTGCTCTTCGATGACGAGCAGTGGGAAATGCCCCGCTGAGTCGGACCAGAGTACGAACCGCAGGAACATGAAAGAAAGACGCCCGGCCGAGTTGGCCGGGCGTTTTCATAGCTGGTTGTTGCGGGAGATCAGAGTGAGCTGTCGGAGCTCACGAGCACGGGCCGGATGGCCGCCTCGATCTCGCTCTGGGCGTCCGGGTAGATCGCCAGGCGGCGCTGCGTGCTCAGGTTGATGTTGACATCGAAGTCCTCAAGCTCGCCGGTGGGGGTGAAGGTTTTGATGACCTCCACGATGTTGTCGTCCTCGTCGAGGATGACCAAGCGCAAGGGCTTGTTCTCGTCGCTGGACAAGTTTTTGACGAACAGGCGGGCGGAGTTCCAGTCGGGGTTGTACCAGACCGCGGCGACGGCCTTGCTCTGGGTATCCGTCGAGGTCAGTGCCACACGCTGGGTGTTGGCGTCGAAGATGGTCGATTCGAGGTACTGGGCACCGATCTGGTCATAGAGGGTGTCGACGAGGGCGCGGTTGTTCGCCTGCTGCAGGGTCTGGTTGATGTTGACCATGACCACGCCCATGGCGATGGAGGCGGCGGCGAAACCGACGGCCGCGACGCGCCAAACGCGGTGAACGCGGGGGCTGGTCGAGAGCCGGGGTTGCGAGGTCGCGCGGGGAGCGGGCGTGTTGTGATCGATGCGGGCGATCACGGGAGAGGTTCCAGCAGCCAGTTTGGCGATGCGGGATTCATTTTCCTCTTCACGCATGGCGGCGCGGACCGCGGCCAAAACCATCTGACGCATGTCGGCAGAGGGCTCCACCTCGGGCATCAGATCGCCCAGGTCGGCCATGCGTCGTGCTTCCTGTCGTACGCGTTGCTGTACGCTGACGGGGGCAGTATTGAAGGCGGCCTCGTACGCTTCTCGTTCGCTGTCTTCCAACAGCCCGAGTGCGTGCAGCATGGTTGATTCGATCAGTTCGTGGGTATTCATGACTTCTTTTCCTCCCCGGTTCGCTCTCGAAGCCGGACCAGCGCCCGAGAGAGCGCTGATTTAATCGTCCCCAGGGGTGTATCGAGCTCGTCGCTGATCTGCCTGAGCGTCTGCCCGCCCAGATAAGCACGCATCACGACGGTCTGCTGCAGCTCGGGCAGCGTTTCTATTTTTTTGACCAATGTGGCGAAGTGCTCGTCATTGATCATTCGCTCGCCAGCGTTGGTTTCGACCCATGCACCAACGCCTGAGGCTAAGGCGTCGTCGAGGACCGCGGTCTTGATGCGGGCCCGCTTGCGACGCAGCTTGTCCACAAGGTGGCGACGGGTGAGCAGCATGACCCATGTGACCAGAGCGGCCTTGCGGGGGTCGTAGCGGTCGGCGGTGCGCCACAGGCGGACAAAGATCTCCTGAACAGCGTCTTCCGCCTCTGCCCGCGTGGGCATCGACTGATAAGCCATACGAAACACCAGCGACCCGAATCGGTCGTAGAGCTCGCTGACAGCGGTCTCGTTGTTGAGTGCGATTTGCTGCATCAACTCGTAGTCCACCTTGTCCTGCCCATCGAAATCCGAAGCCGATATTGGCTTTGGACCCCCGGACGAATCGTTCGGGGTGGTGATGCCGTTTCTATCTGAGGCATCGACGGGGTGTTGGCTTTGTTCGTTCTTATCCATTTCCCACCGGGTTCACGAGCGCGCCCGGGGCTTGTGAATACAGACCACAAGCCGCCGTCCTATACGAGTATCCGATCCTGCGGATGCTTGCAAGCCGCGTGTTTGCAGAGCATTTTGTTCTTTCCGGAATGCGGACCCTCGTTTGAGGGTTCATGAGATGAAGAAGTCGCCGGCTTTGTTCGGTATATGGCAGGAATCGCGGGTTCTCGGGCTCGAAATCGGAACCGGGGGGTTGCGAATATTTGAACAAACCGATACCTTGGTAAGTGCGTCGAAGACCTGTCACAGGGCAGGCGTGGGGAAATGCGTCACAACGGCACACTTCGTGGTGGGACGAGTGTGGCGCATTGATAGAGCAGATTGGGTCCGCATTGGAGCAGACGAACTGCACATCTCGTCGTAATGAACGCGCGTTCACGATGATCGATCTCTTGGTCTCACTCGTGATCGTTGGCGTTCTTGTTGCGCTCATGCTCCCCGCGATCTCGATGGTGCGTGAATCGACGCGCCGGGTCATCTGCGCTTCCAACCTCAGGCAGATCGGTCTTGGCGTGAGTCTTTACTCGCAAGACTGGCGCGAGCACCTGCCCGACAGTGTGTTCCTCCCCGCGGCCCCATCTCAAAACGCGGCCACGCTGCCCGCGTATGAGCGGATGGACACCGTCTGGGTTTCAAGCGAAGAGTTCCCCGAGCTTGGCGACAAGCGATGGGACGGGCTCGGGCTGCTCTACGGGCGCGAGTATATCTCGGCATCGAGCATCTACTACTGCCCCAGCCACCAGGGCAACTTCCGCTATGATGACGCCCAGGACGACTGGATGAATCGGGAAGATACGGACGAGATTGTCGTCAACTACCTCTACCGTGGAACCGGGCCCAACGGCTCGCGCGTGCTTTACAACATCAACTCCACTGCGGCGTTGATCACTGACACGCTCCGCTCGTACGAGGACCTGAACCATCAGGGCGGCTTCAATGTGCTCCAGGCGGGCCTGGCGGTGGACTGGTACGACGACATCGGCGATGGCATCGCCAACGAACTTCTCGCTCGCAGCGGCGACGACCCATCGAACACGGTGCAGGACGCGTGGGGGCGACTCGATGAGATCCCCGGCGAGGCAGAATGACCTGTCAAGCAAGGCACGATCATCACTATTGAATGACTCAAGAGCGAACACCCGGTTCATGAAACCGGGTGTTGTTTTTCTGGGTATGCTCTGTGCATGCGCCACAACAGATTACCGAGATCGTCCCGCCGTCCCCTGCTCTTGATGCTGGCGATGCTGCTGCTCGCCGGTATCACGCCCCGGTTGCAGGCCCAGCTCACGCCCGAGCGGCTCTACTTCGGAGTGGGGCAGCGTCTGGTGGTGATGGTCGGCATGCCCGAGGAATCAACCGCCGAGCCCAGCATCGTGCTCTACAAGGCCGGCTCGCTTGAGGAGGTTTCTCGCGCACCGGCGGCCAGGGGCCGCTGCGATCTCTCCAGCCTCTTCCCGATGCTCTGGGGCGAGAAGCCGCGCGAGGTGATGCTGGCACAGCTCTACCTCGATGATCGGGCGTACGGCGCACCGCTGGTGCTCCAGCCGCTGGTCACACCCAACCCCGCCGTGCGCGTTGATCCCAAGTCGCTGGCGGTCAGCGAGGCGCAGGACGCCGAGGTGATCTTTGATGACGATCGGCGCGAATCGCTCAAGGCGCAGGGGCGCCCCATGAGTGAGGAGGACAGTGAGCGGGTGTTCTCAGGGCTCCGGGTGTATATCGAGCAGGAGGCCGTGGTCCAGACGAGCATGGGCGAGATCGCGTTCCGCATGCGACCTGACGCCGCGCCCAACACCGCGTACAACTTCATGCATCTTGTTCAGGGCGGTTTTTACACAAACATCATCTTCCATCGTGTGGTGGCGCAGCTTGCGGACGGACGACCGTTCGTGATCCAGGTCGGCGACCCATCCGGGACGGGTTCGGGCGGGCCCGGCTATGCGATCGATCTGGAGAAGAGCACCCTGCCGCACGATTTCGGCGTGCTGTCGATGGCGCGGGCCGCCGATCCTGATACAAATGGCTCGCAGGTTTTCGTGTGCCTGAGCAAGGAGGGCACGAGCTTCCTCGATGGCCGTTATACGAGCTTTGCGCAGGCGATCTCGGGCGCGGATGTGATCCTCAAGATCGCTCAGGTCGCGGTAGATGGCAATGATCGCCCGTTCGATCCGCCCATGATCCGCCGGGCGTTTCTGCGTGATGCCCCGCCGATCCCCGAGCGAGCGCTGCCCGTTCGGCGAGATGCGGCCTCTGCGCCCACGAGCAACGAGCCAGACCGCTGATCGATTAGAACCGGAATGAGACGGTGATGGCTCCGAAGATGCCGGGGTCGAGGTCTTGCTTACTCACATCGTTGCCGTTGGCATCGAGGAACTCGAGCTCGCCGCCCAGCGCAGCGCCCGCGGCTGCTTCGATCCTGATGCGATCGCTGGCCTTGAAGTCCGCGAACATGCCGACGGGGATGCGCCGGTGCGTGCCCATGCCGTCTACGGCCGCGGCGTGGGTATCGTCAAGGCGGAAGCTGTCCGAGCGGTACTCGCCGAACACGCCGTACGAGAGCTGATCGCTGTGCTTGTACCGCAGCTCGAGCCCCGCACGCTCGGTCCGCAGCGACCAGCGTTCATCAATGGTCCAGTTGATGCGTGGGATCGGGACGATGAGCACATCGTCCTCGAGGCGGCTTTTGATGAGCACGCCCACGCCGATCGAGAGGGTGTCGCTCTGCTTGTACTCGAAGCCGCCGGTGGCGAGCCAGTCGAAGCTGTCGCCGAAGTCCGCGTTGTCCTCTCCGCTGAAGCCGATGCCGCCGCCGAGGAACCAGTTGGTGGTGTCGTTGAGGCTGTCGGAGTAGATCGCGGTGATCCCGAACTGGTGGATGTCATCGAGCTCCGCGCCGATGCTGGCGGAGTCACCGGCGACGGCGGTGGGCGAGGGGGTGACATCGTAATCGAGCAGCGCCGCGCTGAGGTCGATGGTGAGGCGTCCGGCGTCCTCGATGTTCCAGAGGGCCGTCAGCCCGGCCCGGTACTCGCTCAGCGACAGCTCGCCGATGTCGTTGTCGAAGTCGGCATCCGCCTGGAAACTCCCGCCCGCCCGGGCGATGAGCGTGAGCGACTGCGGCTTGGACCGCTCGATCTGCTCGGCCTGCTTCTCGCCAGCGTCCTCACTGGGCTGGGCACCCATCAGCGGGGTCGTGGCCAGTGCGAGCAGGGTCAGGGGCAGCATTCGTGAGGTGGGCATCGGGGAGTCCTTGTTTATCGGGCTTGATGAATGATTCTGGGGGTGCCGATTGGATGATACCGGGTTCGACATCCGCTCGCCTGAGGCGGGTGAGGTGGCTACAGTTGCCCCCGTCATCAGCCGATGTTGATGATCCCTTCGGGGGACTAACTCAATTGGTAGAGTGCCAGCTTTGCAAGCTGGAAGTTAGGGGTTCGAGTCCCCTGTCCTCCACTTTTCAATCATGCGACCCGCGCTCCGCGAGTCTGCCCGGTCTTGTCGGTTTGTCCCCGATGGAGCGAGCACACGACGCGTCGAGCATGGAGCAATCCACAATGAGCGAATCGCACGCGCCAGCACGCGAGGGTGTCTACGACATCGCGGCTTTCTATAAGTTCGTACCTATCGACGACTGCGATGACTGGGCACCCGCCCTCAAGCAGCAGATGCTCGATCGCGATGTCATGGGCACGATCCTGATAGCGCCCGAGGGGATCAACGGGACGATCTCCGGCACGCCCAATGCGGTGAGGGAGATCCTCGCGATCGTGCGGGGGCACGCCGGGCTGGATGATCTGATGCACAAGACCTCGCATGCGCCGGGGCATGTGTTCAACCGGGCCAAGGTGAAGGTGAAACCGACGCTGATCAATCTGGGGCCGGATGTTGATCCGAACCAGCGGGTCGGCACCTATGTCAAGCCCCGCGATTGGAACGCGCTGATCTCCGATCCCGAGGTGGTGCTCATCGATACCCGCAACGACTACGAGGTGCACGCGGGGACCTTCGAGGGGGCGGTTGATCCAAAGATCAAGCGTTTCCGCGATCTGCCAGAGTTCGTAGAGAAGCACTACGACCCCACTCAGCACAAGAAGGTCGCGATGTTCTGTACCGGTGGGATCCGCTGCGAGAAGTCCACGGCCTGGATGATCGAGCAAGGCTTCGAAGAGGTCTATCACCTCGAGGGTGGCATCCTCAAGTATCTCGAGGATGTGCCTCGCGAGCAGAGCCTGTGGAGGGGTGATTGCTATGTCTTCGATGAACGGGTCGGGGTCGATCACGACCTCAACCCCTCGGACAGTGCGAAGTTTTGCCCGGGCTGCGGTCATGCGCTGACGACGAAGCTGCGGTGTGCGCCCGAGTTTATTGCTGGCGAGCGTTGCCCCAAGTGCGCCGATGCTCAGGCCGCGTCGTGATGGCGGATGAATGAGCCGGGCACGATGTCGGACTCGGCCATGAGCGGAAGCGATCCGGCTGATCCCGGTGTGCTGGCAAGCATGCACTCGACCTGTTCCATCGCCTGGGCGGCGCTGGTGGTGTGGTTTGGATGAACCAGGACGCTGGCGATGCGGGCACCGATCCGCAGCGGGGGATCGGTGTGGGCCGATGTGAGATCGTCGGCGATCATCTGGAGCATGACGGAACGGTCATAGAGGTCGTCGCGGCTGCAGACCCGGTTCATCAGGATTCCGAACTCACCACCGCGGAGGCGTCCGATGGAATCGAAGGCCTTCATGGACTTGAGCGCGGCCCGCGTGAAGCGGACGATCAACTCGTCGCAGCCCGGGTGCCCAAACCGCTGCCGGTAGCTGTCGAGACCGGTGAGCTCCAGCATGGCGATGCCGACGCGCTCCCGCTCGTCCTCGGCCTGGTCGACCGATTCCTGGATAAGCATCTTGATGCCCTCGGCGTTCCAGACACGGGTGAGCGGGTCGATCATGACCGATCGCCAGCTCTCGCCGATGTGCGCGAGCATGCTCTCTTCGGTGCGCGAGGCGCGGGGTGTGTGGAGCAGCATCTCGGTGAGCAGGGCCATCTGGCGGAGCAGCGTGATCTCTCGCTCATCGAGCGAGCGCGGCTCAAAGCCGATGATGCACAGCGATGCGACGGGCTGCCCGTCGGGGGCGTGCACCGGCGCGCCGGCATAGAACACGATGCCCGGGTCGCCCGTCACCAGCTCGCTGTTGCCGAAGTGCTCGTCGAAGCGGGCGTCGGGGACAACGGTAACGCGGTTAAGACTGACCGTTCGCTGGCAGAAGGCGATGCTCCGCAGCGTCTGCTCAACCTTGAGCCCCTGGATCGACTTGAACCACTGGCGGTGGCGATCAACAAATGACAGGGCGCTCACCGGCACATCGAACATCGTGCAGAGCAGCTCGGTGATCTGCTCGTAGCGCTGCTCGATGGGTGTCTGCAGGATCTGCATCGACTGGAGTGATTTCAGTCGCTCCAGCTCTTTTCTGCGAGATGTTGATTCATGATGAGACAACGCAGAGCCCTCGCGCACGATCGGAACACTTATCGATCGGCACTGGGAAGATCATGCATCAGCTGGAGGATCGGCGCAAACGGAAATCCCTAAAACCGGGGCTAAAGCCCCAATAAAGACAAGAAGGTGAGTTATAAGTTTTTCCAACTAACTGCTATGCGCGGGCTCGATGATGCCCCGGCACTCGCCGAAGCCGATCCGCCGATAACCCTCTCGCTCGCAGTACGCCTTCATGATGATCTCGTCGCCGTCGGCGATGAACTTGCGTTCCTCGCCCGTGGGCAGGACAATGGGCGTCCGCTGCGTGCCGGGGACGAGGACGGGGGGGTTGGCGAACGGGTCGCCGTCCCAGGTGAGTTCCAACAGGCTGCCGCGGGAGTCGCGGGTGGTGCCCGAGACGGTACCCGAGCCCAGCAGGTCGCCGGGGTTGAGGTTGCAGCCGTTCACGGTGTGGTGGGTCACCATCTGGGCGATGGTCCAGTACATGTCGCGGAAGTTGCCCTTGCTCAGGCGGATGGGCTCCATGCCCTGCTCACGCATCTGGGCGGAGGCGAGCCAGACCTCGAGGGTGATATCGAAGCCGCCCGATTCGCGGTTGGTGGCGCTGTCCATGTAGGGCAGCGGCTGCGGGTCGCCCTCGGGGCGGACCGCAACGGCGCAGCGGAACGGGGCGAGGGCCTCCATCGTCACGATGTAGGGCGACACGGTGCTCGCGAAGTTCTTGGCCAGGAACGGCCCCAGCGGGACATACTCCCACTTCTGCAGGTCGCGGGCCGACCAGTCGTTGAGGATGCACATGCCCAGGATGTGGTCCTCGGCCTCCTCGATCGAGATCGACTCGCCCAGCTTGTTGCCGCGCCCGATGATCGCGCCCATCTCCATCTCGTAGTCAAGCAGCTTGCACGGCCCGAACGCCGGCTGCCCGCCATCTTCCGCGGGTGCCTGCTGCCCGATGGGGCGTTTGATGTGCGTGCCCGATGGGACGATCGACGAGGCGCGCCCGTGGTAGCCGATGGGGATGTGCTTGTAGTTGGGCAGCAGCGGGTTGTCGGGGCGGAACATGGAGCCGACATTGGTGGCGTGGTTGATGGAGGCGTAGAAGTCCGTGTAGTCCTGGGCATAGAAAGGCACCTCGAACTCATAGTCACCCATAGGAATCATGACGCGTCCACGCAATGCTTCGTTGTCACGCAGCTCGGGATTGCCTTCGCTAAACAACTCACTGAGTCGCTTGCGGAGAGCGAGGCGACGCTCAGGCTCCCATGTCCCGTAGTGATCCCAATCAGGTCCACTCAGCGTCTCGTCAAGGAGATCAGAGTCACTCAGCGCTTCGAGATCGACGAGATAATCACCGATACGCGTGCATGCCGGAAGTATCGCCCCGAACTCTGTGCCGCGAGGTACGCAAAGCGGCAGGTTCTGAATCGGGAAATCGCTTTGCGGGTCGTTGGCGCTCTCGACCCATGACTTGAGGTTCGGGTCGTGTGTCTCGTCGATGGCGTAGGGCATGCCGGTCCTTCCTGATGGGTCGATTGGTGCAATGAGAGCGTATGCGTGCGGTTCTGGTTCGTCAGGCGCGGAGGGAGGTGATCACGGCTGGGAGCAGTTCAGTGAGTTCACTGGCGATGAGCCCGCCATCGCCGCCGTGGATGTCGGCCCAGCGTTCACCCGCGATCGCGTGGGCCTGCACGCCCACGGAGGCCGCGAGCAGAAGATCGAAGCCCTCCGCGTCACGCGTCTGGGCGATGATGGAGGCGATGATGCCGGCGAGGACATCGCCCGTGCCGCCGGCGGCCAGCGCCGGCGAGCCACGCTCGCAGACCCACACGCGGTGTCCATCGCTCACGACCGTGCCCTTGCCCTTGAGCACGACCACGCAGCCCAGACGCTGGGCAATGCGGGTGCAGGCGTCGATGCGCTGGGATGCATCACCGGCCGGGTCGCCGTCGATGGCGAGGGATTGCATCAACCGGCGTGCTTCGCCCGGGTGCGGTGTGAGGACGGCGTTGGCGCGGATCTCGCGGTCAAACTCCGGGAGCGATGACATCGCGTTGAGCCCGTCGGCGTCGATGACGACCGGGACCATCTCCTGATTGAGCAGACGCACGATGATCTGGGCGACGCAGTGGGCGCTGCCCATGCCCATCCCCGCAACGACGACGGAACAGGTGCGGGTAAGTTCATCGAGGATGGGGGCGGCGTGCGAGGCGTTGATGGATCGGGCGTGGTCGGTCTCCAGCCCGTATCCCGTCGCGAAGGGTGCGAGCGTGAGGGTGTGCTCGATGATGGGCGATGGTGCCGCGATCTTGACGAGCCCGCAGCCGCTGCGGATCGCGCCCATCGCGGCGAGCGCGGTGGCGCCGAGCATGGTGGGCTGGAACTCATCGTCGCGGTGCATGCCCGCGCAGCCGCCCACGACGGCGACGGTGCCGAAGGTGCCCTTGTGTCCGTCGTCCGGGCGGTGGGGGAGCGGGGGGAGTGATTCGATGCGATCGGTGCTCATGGTGCATTGTTCGCACGCGCGACCCTATGATCCCGCGTGATCGATACCCATGCCCATCTGTGCTTCCCGGATTTTGCCGAGACCCTCGATGAAACGCTCGCAGAGGCCCGGAAAGCGGGCGTGATGGGGGTGATCACGATCGCCTGCACGACGCAGGATTCGCACGATCAGCTGCGCCTGGCCGAGCAGTATGAGCATGTCTGGTGCACGGCCGGTGTGCATCCTTTATACAGCGACAAGACACCACACGACTGGGCCAGCATCCGAGAGATCGCCAGGCACCCCAAGTGCGTGGCCTGGGGTGAGCTGGGGCTCGACAACAAGCACGAGCACCCGCCCCGGAGCATCCAGGACCCGGTTCTCGCCGAGGAGCTGGCGTTCATCGAGTCGTGCAAGGCGGACGGGATCGATCTGCCGATCGTGATCCACTGCCGCGAGGCGTTCGATGATCTGCTCCCGATCCTGCGTGAGACGACGCTGGATCGTTCGCGGTTTGTCTTTCACTGCTTCACGGGCAACCCCGAGGACGCCCGCAAGGTGCTCGACTTCGGCGCGATGATCTCGTTTACCGGCGTGGTGACCTACAAGAACGCCCGCGATGTCGCCGAGGCGGCCAAGATCGTCCCGAGCGACCGCATCCTGATCGAAACGGATGCGCCGTTCCTCTCGCCCGATCCCAAGCGTGGAACCTGGCCCTGCACGCCCGCCTACGCGCGGTACACGGCCGAGTTCGTCGCCAAGATCCGCGGTGAGGCGTTCGCTGATTTTCATGAGCAGATCGACGCGAACACCGAGGCGTTCTTCGGCATCACTGTTCCCAAGCCCGACCCGGAGGTGATCGCGACGCCATGCAACTGCTGACGCTTGCCCAGACCGGTGCCGACCTTGGCGGGTGGTTCCATGACCTCTCACCCTACGCCGTGCGATTCAGTGGGAGCTTTGGCATCCGCTGGTACGGGCTTTCGTACGCGCTGGCATTCTTTGTGGCGTTCATGCTGCTGCGGATGCTGGCCAAGCGGAACGCGACGGATATCCCGCTGAGCCGGGCCGCGGATGCGATGATGTACCTGATCCTGGGCGTGCTCATCGGCGGTCGCTTGTTCTATGTGGTCGGCTACGAGCCATCGTTGCTGTGGGATTTCAGTTCCAACGCGCCGTGGTGGGGGGTGTTCGCGATCAACCGCGGCGGCATGGCCTCGCACGGCGGGATTGTTGGCGTGGCGCTCGCCTGCTGGCGGATCTCGCGTGGCTTCAAAGAAGAGACCGGACGCATCATCGGTCGGACCTCGCCGATTCGGGTGCTCGATACGGCCGCGATGCTTACCCCGCTGGGGCTGATGTTCGGTCGGATCGCGAACTTCATCAACGCCGAGCTGCTGGGCGCCGTTGTAAGCGCGCCCGGCGAGCACGCGCCATGGTGGGCGGTGCGCTATCCGCAGGAGATCGTCTCGCTGCCCGACGACAAGCTGGCCCAGAGCCCAGAGCAGATGCGTGAGATCGTTGAGATCTCGATGATGCACATGCTCCCCAGCGATACCGACTGGGTGCAGGGCTACGAGCGGGTGCTGACGCTGATCCAGCAGGGGAACCATGAGCTGCAGTCGCAGCTTGAGCCGCTGATTGCGGCTCGGTACCCGACGCAGCTGATCCAGGCGGGGCTCGATGGGCTGCTGGTATTCATCTGCGTTTGGATCGTGGCGATGAAGCCCCGCAAGCCGGGGCTGGTCGCGGGCGTGTTCGGCGTGGTGTACGCGCTGGGGCGCATCCCGATGGACCTCATCCGACTCCCCGATACGGGTGTGTCGCAGTTCGGGGCCATTACCCGTGGGCAGGTATATTCCGGGCTGACGTTGATCGCGGGTATCCTGCTTATTGTGATGGCTTTGCGGAGCAAATCGGACCCGCATGGCGGCTGGCTGGCCAGAAAGCCCGGCTCGCCGGCGGATGCTTCTCAAAATTGAATGCATCCAGCCCGGTTGATCTGCGTAAAGCAATGTAACAGGGACCGACTTACAGTTTCATCATGATGTCAACATGGGGAGATTTCCATGCGCTCTCGTTCTGTCTGCACCACTCAGTTCGCGATTGTCTCCGTCTCGATCGGACTCATGCCCGCCGTCGCTCTGGCACAGTATGACTACGAGTCGGCACTGGGGTCTGGGATATTGGGCATCGATCTCCCGGACGATCAGTTCGCCGCACTGCACACGGTGGGCGATTTTAACGATGACGGGTTGCGTGATCTGCTTCTTTTGAATGTCTTTGATCGGAGAGCATGGGTGCTCATCGGCGACGGGCAGGGGGACTTCACTCGCTACGGGCCGTATGAGACTGATATTAACAACTCGATCGTCGCGGGGCAGTTCGACGATGATGCGGAGCCCGAGATCGCGTATCGGCAGTCGACATTCGGATATGCGATTGTGTATGCGCCCCAGGCAGAGCCCGATGTGGATCTTGATATAGCGGTTGATTACACGATCTTTGGCAACGGCAGCGACGCCTTCGCGCCGGTGATCAAGGCTGCGGACTTTGATGGAGACGGTAAAGACGAGCTGTGCTTCAACACGAGCGATGATGTGGTGTACATCCGGTGGTCCGCGACGGGGATGCTCTCCTCGATCGCCCTCAACGGGCTCGGCGAGCAGAACGCGATGTACGACCCCGCGGATTACGACGGCGACGGCGATCTGGATCTGCTGCTCTTCGCGCAGGAGACAGAGCACTTCTGGATTATCGAGGGAACCGGTGGAGGCTCGATGGGTATCGCCCGCGAGATCCAGCGTAGTTACCCAAGCATCGCCGCCGACAACCGCCCCGCGTTTGGTCAGCTCGACTCGAACCCGGCGATGGACATGATTGTGGCGAACATCAGCGAGCAACGCATGTTCAGCGAGTACAACTTTGTGCTCAACAGCGCCAGCAGCGAAGAGATCGACACGGACGAAGTGGCGCTGCCGCTGCTGATCACCGGGGACCTCGACGCTGACGGCGGGCCCGATCTGGTCGTGATGCGCCTGGGCCTGTTCCCCGTGGGCATCGCGCCCGAGTTCGAGCCCGGCGTGATGTATAACCCGACCGATGCCGCGCCGTATGTTGCGGATCTCGCCGCCGGTCAGCCTCGCGCATACTTCGAATACGACCAATCCACATTTGATGAATCACCCATGGCGCTCGTCTCCTCGTTCGATGTCGATGACGACGGCGATGAAGATCTGATCTGGCACGGCTACAGCGGTTCGTCAGGCGGGAGCATCTGGGTGATCGAAAACCGGTCGGGCGTGCAGGGTGTGCCGCGGATCGGGATGGAATCGTTCGAGACGGTGAGTGGCACGCTCAATATCCTCCCCATCGATCTCGACAGCGACGGATTTGATGAGTTCATCATCTCGAACTCGGGCAACATGCGTATTCTCGATCTCCAGGACGGCTCACTCGACCGAATCACCGCGTCCAACGACGCGTTCATGGTGGTCAAGGCCGATCTCGACGGCGACGGCACGCCCGAGATTATCAACTCGGACAACGGCGTGAATCGGCTGCGGGTCTGGAGCGTCATGCCAGATGGCAGCGTCGGCAACCGCCAGACCTTCCCAACCGATGAGCGAGGCCCGTACCTCGGGCTCGAGGTCGCGGACTTCAACAACGACGGGCTCGATGATATCGCCGCGATGGAAAACAACGGGAGCGTCGATATCTATCTCGGTGGCGTCGGCCCGAATCTGACCCTGTGGGCCGAGGTCGATGCGCTGAGCCCGCTGGGGCTCAAGCCCGGCGTGCTGGACTACAACCACGACGGGCTCCCCGATCTCGCGATCGGGTCGGGCGAATACAACGGCATCGCCCTCTTTATGAACAACGGCGACGGCACATTCAGCGAGGGACCGTCACTTCCCAGCTCACAGCCCGGCGCGACGCCGTACTGGATCACGACGGGCGATCTCGATCTCGACGGCAACACCGACATCGCCTTCAGCGACCGCCCCAATCAGGTCGTCACGGTCATGTATCTGCAATCGGATGGCACGCTCGATGCGTCGATCGACTTATACAGGAATGAAGTGGTCGAGCTCTTCATCGAGGATATGAACAGCGATGGCTTGCCGGATCTCGCGATGGGTTCCAACGGGTTGGGTTCCGGTACCCAGACCCCGGGTGTATTCCTCCAGGTCAGCCCGCGCCAGTTCGGTCGCCTGATCCCGCTGCCCGGCTACAACTCACAGAGCATTGCGATCAGTGATGTGAATCTCGACGGGGCTCCGGATCTGGTTTCGGTGAGTGAGAGCGATCGCCAGTTCAGAACCTACCTGGCCACACCCAATCTCTGCCCCGCCGACCTTAACGGCGACGGCGAGCTCAACTTCTTCGATGTGAGCCTGTTCGTCCAGACCTTGCCGGATTACAACGGCGACGGGTCGTTCAACTTCTTCGATGTGTCGGCGTTCCTGGTGGATTATCAGGCAGGATGCCCCTGAACCACGCACCCACCAAAAAGTGGGATGCGAGATGCTCTTCATGGTGTATAGTGTAATTTGGGGCGTGGGATGGCCGAACCCATGCCGGGGACATCTGCAGGCCGACTCGCGCGCCAGGCGTGCGTGACGATGAGGGTAGTTATGAATCTGAAGAGACACCTGACAATATCCCTGCTCGGGCTGATGGTTGTCGCATCGAGTGCGAGTGCGCAGGGGCTGGGATCGGCAAGTTACCGAGCATCAGTGATTACACCGCAGGGGTCGAACGATTCGACTTTCCTGCCAGTGCCGACCAATGTGAGCTATAGCTATAACGGCAGTAATGGGCCCGGCAACCCGTACAGTTACACAGGTCAGGCGTCGGCCGGTGGAGGGCGAGTTCCGATCGCGGATATCGATGGCGCGGGAAGCGGGAGCCTTGGCTCATTCACTGGGCCCGTCGCCGAGGCAAGGGTGCTCTATGGGTATCGTGTCATGCCGCTTGCAGGATCGACTCGCACGAGCGTACCGCTGCTCATCACCATCATCGGTGATGCGCACATCACTGGCACGGGGCAGTTCCCACGGGCGATCGCTCTTGCGGAGTCGATTGTTCGTCGTCCCGGAACATCTTCTATTCTGGTCGGCGCCGTTGCAAGTGCTCAGCTCGATACCGTCGTCATGAACACGCAGGACTCATTCAACCAGACCATCAGCACCGTGGTCTCGGTCGGCCTCACCGGAACCGTCGAGCTCCGCGCACGCGGGGAGGTCTTTGCCAATGCAGAAGTCAGTGCCACCGCGGACCCGATCATTGTGATTGACCCAGATGCGACCTACGAGGAGAACGGTCAGACTTACTTCTATGCCAATGAGTTCGAGATCGAGTACTCGGACACGATCGTGCAATGGACCCCATGCCCGGCCGATCTCACGGGTGACGGCGCACTTGACTTCTTTGATGTCAGTGCCTTCCTGAGCGCATACAACGCGGGCGATTATATCGCTGATTACACCGGCGATGCCGAGTTCAGTTTCTTCGATGTCAGCGCATTTCTTGGGTACTTCGGTGCCGGTTGCCCGTAACAGCACAGGCGACGAACGCGATTCCACATAACGAACAGAGCCCGCCGAGTTATCGACGGGCTCTGTTCTGATGGAAGTCCCACTCTCCTCAGTGTTCAAACTTCCTGATCATGTTCTCGACTGCTTGATGCGCCGTGCGATGCCCAGCGGGAGCAGCAGGCCGAGCCCGGCGAGCGCGGCCGGGGGCAGCGGCACGACCGCGACGGGAAGGGCCTCGAGCGAAAGCACATAGTTGAAGTCGTAGTTGTGGGGCGAGCCCGCGTTCATCCCGTCGAGAAGATCACCACTCAGCACATCAGGATCGAACCCTGAGATGCCGACAAAGTATGTCCCCTGCGGGAGCAACGCCTGCTGGATTGAAAGGGGTGAATCGCCGTCGGGGCTCATCTCCGCATCGCCGATCAGCACATTGCCGTCGCCGTCGAGCATCTGCAACGACAGCCCGTAGGGCATATCGAGCGTGGCACCAGTGGCGAAGACCAGGCTCGCGTCAGTCTGCAGCGAGAAGGCGAACCAGTCGACATCGCCGGCCTGGATGCTGCCGGAGCCAACGAGGTCGGGGTCGTTCATGGTGAGCGCACCCGCGCTGTCTGCGGTGAGGTAGCTGTTGTTCAGGCCGTCGTTCTGCTCGGTGAAATCAAAGTCAACGCCAGCGCCGGCGCTCGAAATACCGAACTGACGATCGACAAAGTTGAAACCGGCATTGGCGTGTGCACCAAGCGTGCACACAAGGCCCGCCGCGGCGAGTAATCGAATATTCATCTGTATCTCCTCCAGTAATGCTAGAAATAGACAAGGGGATAACCCCACGAAACCGACGATCGGTCGTGTCAGTGGCCGACTCCTCGGCACAGATCTTCATCCCCTGGGTCTTCTTTCCTACCCTACGCAAACTGAAATCCCGATCAAGGTGTATATGGCAAAACCGGGTGTAAAATAGTTTTTACTTTGATATAATGTTGGGTTTAAGTCCGTGCTATCGCCGGCTTTACGCAGAAAATCTGTGCTAATTCACAGCGAGTAGGCACCTGATCGAACGAAAAAAACTCCCCGATCTCTCGGCGGGGAGTCTTTGAAGATTGAGAGATGAGCTGTCCTTGCACACAAAGCGCGGGGACCTGACTGGGGGGAGGGCGTGCTCACAAGAGCACATCAAGCTCCCGCGTGGGTAGGCGGGAAGCCAACCCTGTGAGCTCAAGCTGAGGGAACGACATCGTTGATGTGATGAACATCTTCGAAGTCTTGCTCGTCTCCATGGCAGGCCTCCTTTCTGAAGTAAAGTGTGGGACATTCGAAGAATACCACCGATCCAATGCCTGTCCAGTACAAAGCGGATCCCCTCAGACCAATCGATCAGGGGTGTTCTGTTTGTACCGAGCGAGTCGTCTCGGAGACATTCTGCGCATGCCAGGCGGTGTGTTATCGGTGGATGCCTAAAGCATCCCCTTGAGGTACTGCCCGGTGTAACTGGCAGCGACTCTCGCCACATCCTCCGGCGTGCCAGAGGCAAGCAGCGTGCCGCCCTTGTCGCCGCCCTCGGGGCCCAGATCATTGATCCAGTCGGCGCACTTGATGACATCGAGGTTGTGCTCGATGACGATGAGCGTGTTGCCCGCGTCGGCCAGGCGATTGAGCACGCCGATGAGCTTGTTGATATCCTCAAAGTGCAGCCCGGTGGTCGGCTCGTCGAGGATGTAGAGCGTGTGCTCACTGCTCATGGTGCCGTCGTGGCGCGTGCCCTTGCCCAGCTCGGTGGCAAGCTTGACCCGCTGGGCCTCGCCGCCGCTGAGCGTGGTGCTGGGCTGCCCGAGCGTGATGTAGTCGAGCCCGACATCGCGCAGGCACTCGGTAAAACGCAGGATCTTGGGGTGGTTCTCGAAGAAGCCGCACGCGTCCTCAACGGTCATGTCGAGCACATTGGCGATGTTCTTGCCTCGGTAAAGCACCTGGAGCGTCTCGCGGTTGTAGCGTTTGCCGTTGCAGACCTCGCACTCGACGAAGACATCGGGGAGGAAGTGCATCTCGATCTTCTTGGTGCCCTGACCAGCGCAGGCCTCACAGCGCCCGCCGCCGTTCTTGGATGACACATTAAACGAGAAGCGTCCGGGCTTGTAGCCGCGGATCTTGGCTTCCTTGGTGGCGGTGAAGACCTTACGGATCTCGTCAAAGATGCCGGTGTAGGTCGCCGGGTTGCTCCGCGGCGTGCGCCCAATGGGCGACTGGTCGACCTCGATGATGCGATCGATATGCTGGAGCCCGTTGATGCGGGTGTGCTTGCCGGGCTTAGTCTTGGAGCCCATCACTTCGCGTTTGACCGCGGGCAGCAGGATCTGATTGACCAGGGTGGACTTGCCCGAGCCCGATACGCCGGTGACGCAGATCATCCCACCGATCGGGAAGGCGACATCGATGGACTTGAGGTTGTTCTGGGCCGCCCCCTTGATGACCATGGCTTTTTTGTCGGAGAGTTTGCGTCGTTCCTTGGGCACATCGATGGTCCGGCGCCCGGCGAGGTAATCACCGGTGAGCGAGCCGGGGGTGTTGATGATGTCGTCGATCGTGCCCTGCGCCACGACGCGACCGCCGTGCACGCCCGGGCCCGGCCCGATGTCGATGATGTGATCCGCGGCCCGGATCGTGTCCTCGTCGTGCTCGACCACCAGCACCGAGTTGCCGATGTCCGTGAGGTGCCGCAGCGTGCGGATCAGGCGGTCGTTGTCTCGTTGGTGCAGCCCGATCGTGGGTTCATCGAGCACATAGCACGCGCCGACGAGCCCGGAGCCGACCTGCGTGGCCAGGCGGATGCGCTGGGCCTCGCCGCCGGAGAGGGTTGCCGTGCGCCGATCGAGTGAGAGGTACTCAAGGCCGACCGATTCGAGGAAGCGCAGGCGGTTGGTGATCTCGCGCACGATCGCCTCGGCGATGACCTGCTGCTCCTTTGAGAGCGACAGACCCTCGATGTACTGCACGGCGTCGGTGATGTTGAGCCGCGACAGCTCGGAGATGTTGAGGATCGTGCCGTCGTTGCGGGGCCGCCCGATGACGGTGGGGGAGCCGGCCTTGTCCATGTCGGCGCGGTGCTTGGACTCGATCGTGACATGCAGCGCCGAGATGCCCAGTCGATCGCCGCAGCAGGTGGGGCAGATGATCTCGTGCTGGAACTGATGCAGGTGGTCCTTAACCCACGACGACTCGGTCTTGTGGAACCATGCCTGAAGCATGGGCATCACGCCGTCCCACTCCTTGCGCGTTTTGAGCGCCCCGGGGGCGCTGTTGCCGTGCATGAGCAGGGTGTAGAGTTCTTCGCTCAGTGCGCTGAGCTTGGTGCTCGGCGTGATGTCGAACGCGCGGCAGAAGCGTCGGAGATAGCGCGGGTAGATCATCCCGCCCGGGCCGTTTTTCTTCCAGGGCACGATCGCGTTGTTGAGCAGCCCGACTTCCTTGTCGGGGACGACGAGTTCTTCATCGAACTCGAGGATCACGCCCAGCCCGTGACAATCGGGGCACGCGCCGAACGGCGAGTTGAAGGAGAAGAGGCGCGGGGAGAGCTCGCTCAGCGCGATCTCGGGGTGGTCGGGGTCTGCGAAGTGCTCGCTGAAGGCATGGTCGGTCCACTGGGTGCCGCCATCAGTTTCCACACTCACCACCACCGAGCCCTCGGCGATGCGCAGCGCGGCCTCGACCGATTCGACCAGCCGCTGGCGTGACTCGTCGTCAACCCGGATGACTACCCGGTCGACCACCGCGTCGATGCTGTGCTTCTTGTGGCGATGCAGCTTGAGCGGGTTCTCGTTGTCTTCCTTGAGGGCATCGCGAAGATCAATGAGATCGCCGTTGACGCGTGCCCGCACCCAGCCCTGCTTGAACAGGTCCTCGAGCGTGTCCTTGTGGAAGCCCTTCTTGGCGCTGACCACGGGCGCGAGGATCATCATCCGGGTCCACTCGCCGAAGCCGGTGATGTGGTCGACGATCTGCGTCGCCGAGGACGACTCGATGGGACGCCCGGAGCGGGCGAGGACGGTGCCATCCTTCTTGGTCTTCGTCGGTGCCCACGATCGGGGCGTGCCGCAGCGGGCGAACAACAGCCGCAGGTAGTCGTAGATCTCGGTCGTCGTGGCCACGGTGGAGCGCGGGTTATGGCTGGCGCTGCGCTGCTCGATGGCGATGGTGGGGGGGATGCCCTCGATCTCCTCGATGTCGGGCTTCTTGAGCTGGTCGAGGAACTGACGCGCGTACGCGCTCAGCGACTCCATGTACTTGCGCTGACCCTCGGCGAAGATCGTGTCGAACGCCAGCGACGACTTTCCAGAGCCCGAGAGCCCGGTGATGATCACCAGCTGATCGCGCGGGATATCGATGTCCACCGACTTGAGGTTGTGCTCTTTGGCGCCGCGGATGCGGATCATGCGCTGCGGGTCTGCGGGCAGCGCGGCCTTGGTGTTCGTCGCGGGCGTTCTCTTCGTGGTTTGTTTCTTGGCCGACTTCTTCGCGGGCTTGTTCTTCGTCTTTTGTGCAGGGCTCAAGGGGTCGCTCCGGATTGGTCACCGCTTTCCTGCTGCTGCTGTAGAGCCGCCTGCTCACGCTGTACGGCCCGTGATTTGAAGTAGTAGATCGAGCCGAGCAGGATGAAGCCGATCGCGACGCCCGTGAGATATGTCCCAAGCTTCGAGCGAAACTGGGCGGGCGTCGATGCGGGGTTGTGCGTAGCTGGCGAACTCATGCCACATTGTAGCGGCAGGTGTTCGTTAGGAAACCATCTTGATCGACGCGGCCGCGAGGATCAGGGCGATCGCCAGTTTGAGATGCGGCAGCCTGAGCCGGTGGGCCAGGATCGCCCCGAGGTACGCACCCACGAGCGCACCGAGCCCCATCGGGACCGCGAAGCTCAAGGCGTCCATGATCCGAAGGTGGCTGCCGTCGGAGAGCTGGATCGTGGGCAACAACGCCATCTTGCCCGTCGCACCGATGAGTGACGCGACCCACATGGCCCCCGCGCTGCCCGCGATCGCGTGGCGGAGCGGCAGCTTGGCGATGTTGAGCAGCGGTACGAGCAGGATCCCACCCCCGATGCCGAGGTACCCTGCAACAGCACCGGAGAACGCGCCGACGATCGCGATCTTCCACCACACGGGGGTGGCGCTATCCTCGGGGTAATCGGGGATCTTCTTGATGCTGGTTACGATGTTGTAGAGGCAGTACAGCCAGATGAATCCCGCGAACGCGTATAGAGCCCAGGCCCCCTTGCTCCCGCTCGACAGCGTGACGCCCAAGAGCATCCCCGCGACCATCGAGGGTATCAGGACCATTAGCAGGTCCTTGCGAGCGGCCTTCTTCTTCGAGTGAAGTACGCTCGATGAGAGCGCGACAATGACATTCACGCACATCGCCGCGGCCATGTAGACATGGTGCTCGTTCTTCGCCTCTTTGTCCTGATAGCCCCAGAACATCGCCAGCGCGGGGATCATGATGATCGAGCCACCAAGCCCGGCAAGCCCACCGACACACCCAGCCCCGAACCCAACAAGTAGTCGTAGAAAGAACTCGAGGGGGTCCATGTGTTCCTCGCAGGGTGAGGGGCGTGGGTGGGGGACTCATGCAAGATAGCGGGCACGCATGAAAAAAGCACCCCACAGGGGTGCTTTGGGCATGAGTTCATGCGATTGGTTTACTTGCGGATACGGCGAGCCGCCGCGAGTCCGCCGAGCATCGCCAGCCCACCCCACGCTGCCGCGGGAAGGGGAACGATTGCTGCCTGGAAGAGGAAGTCGTTGGTCAGGCCCATGTTGCCGTTGGGGAGCACCCAGCCGCGACCGACCCATGTATCGTTGTCGCCGCCGATGCGGTGCCCGTCGGCGAGGAAGCGGAACGCGTCGTTCCCGTCGCTCTTGCCGAACAGGTCAACGACTTCAAAGCCCGTGCCGAAGTCGCCCTCGAGCGTGCCGATCATGTTACCGTCAGCGCTGTTGTTGTCTTCCCAGCCGTTGGCGACCGAGCTAACGATATAGGTGACATTGAGTGCGAAGGAGCCGAAGTCGGTGCCGCCGTTGGCAGAGTTGCCTGTGACGGTGCCCGACATGCGGATCTCGATCTGGCTGCCGGTGTCCACGACCTGCAGGGTCATGGTCGAGTTTGCCTGGCTGTCGCCGAAGCTGAAGGTCAGGGGCGATTCAACGCCGAGACCGTCGAGACGGAGCCCGTAGGCCTGCGGGTCGATCGCGCCGCCCGGGTGATCGAAAAGGTTATACGTACTCAGGATGACATCGCCGCCAAGAGCAACGGTGCTCATGAGGCATGATCCTGCGATCGCGCAAGTCAGTGTGCTGATTTTCATATTCCCTCCGAAGTGAATCAATCAGATCTCGTTGCCCGGCCCGACGGGGCTCAGGAGCGATTTCTCCATTCATACAATAATTCTGTTGAGGTTGGAATTCAAATGAATTTTCCGTCAACATGATGAATTACCCCCGAGACTCAAACACCCGTATATGCGTCCGGATCACCCTCAGAGGGGGGCTTCGATCCGCTCACGCACCCGCTCATCAAAGTGGTCCAGGCGCCGGCGCAGGACGGAAACATCGAATCGGGGGGGCAGCGAATCGCCAAATGACTCAGTGGCCAGGGCAAAGCAGGCGAACGCAACCCGTTCAGGGGCAATAGAGCCACCGACCAGATGCTCGTGATCGACCCAACTCAGGGTCAGCTCATGATGCGTCGAATCGCCTTTTCCGAGCAGGGAAAAGGTGTACAGCCACCCGTTCTGGGTCTCGTGCTCGCCGTCGAGGGTAAAGGCGGGGTTGCTCATGCCGACATCGTACGGCATGAAAAAAGACCCGTCTCGCGGGTCTTGTGGAAGTCTGGGGGATTTGGAAGCGAGCGATCGGTTTAGATTTCACCGAGCAGGTCGGCGACTTCGTCGTCAACGGGGTTGTTGGCCCGATCGTCCTTGGGGCCGCGCTTGGCCTTCTTCTCTTCCTTCTTCTTCTCCATCTTCTCTTGCTCGCTGAGGCCCTCGTACTCGTCGATCTCGTCCTCGCGATCGTCGGCCTCGTTCTGGGCAGCGACCTGGGCTTCGAGTGCCTCGAGGTCATCCTCATGTGCCTTGCCGTCGAGTTCCAGTTTCGCCTTGATGGCCTTGATCTTGTCCTTGTCTGGCGAGAGCACGAGCGTGATCGCACGCCCCATCGCCTTGGGCGCAACATCGACCTTTGCGACATCGCTCAGGTCCTGGCAGATCTGCAGCAAACGCTCTTCGCCGAGCTGCTTGTGCATCATCTCGCGCCCACGGAATCGCTGGGTGATCGAGACTTTGTGCCCGGCCATCAGGAAGCGACGGGCCTGGTTGACGCGGATCTGCACATCGTGCGGATCGATCTTGATTGAGCGTCCGAGGCGGATCTCTTTGAGTTCCTGCCCGTGGCTGCGGGATTTGGCTTCACGCTTCGACAGGTCGTACTTGTGCTTGCCGTAGTCCATGATCTTGCACACGGGCGGGCGCGAATCGGACACGACCTCGACAAGATCGAGCCCCGCCGCCTGCGCCATGCGCATGGCTTCCGATGTCTCAACGACACCTCGCTGTTCGCCGTGCTCATCGATCAGGCGGATCGGTGAGATGCGGATCATATGGTTCACGCGGGTCCGATTGACCGGGCCGGCACCTCTGTAGAATCGTCTGCGACTGATAGCCAAACTCCTTGGAAAGACAGTGAAAACCGGGCACATCACCCGGGTCTATTTCTATTGAACCAGCCCGGAGGCATGAAAGCAAGCCTCGCACGATGACCCCGGGTCGAATTGCGATGAGAAATCGCTCATGTGACGAGATTCAGCACCAGCGAAATCACCAGCAGTGCCACGACCACGATAAACGGCGGCCAGGCGAGGTGATCCGCGATCGAGGGACGCCCGGTGGGGGCCGTGTTCGCGGGGATCTCGGCCGGTGCTGCCTGCGCCTCGGCAGCCAGCTCCGCGAGGTCGTCGCTGTGGAACACATCCTTGTGCGCCAGGGGCGGCGTATCGCCCGCCTTGAGCGCCCGCAGATCGATCAGCAGGTCGGCGCAGTTCTGGTAGCGATCGCTCACCCGCTTGGCCATCATCATCTCGATGATCTCGCTGATGCCGGCGCTGAGCTTGGGGTTCACATGGTCCGGCGGCACCAGCTCGCTCTTGAGGTGCTTGTGCATGACCGAGCTGGGGTTCTTGCCCTCGAAGGGGACCGAGCCGGTCACCATGTGATAGAGCGTGACACCCAGCGAGTAGATGTCCGCGGGTGGGCCGATGTTCTTCTCGCCTCGGATCTGCTCGGGAGAGATGTAGTACGGGGTGCCGAATGCCCGCCCGGCCTCGGCCTCGGCGGCCTCCACATCGCTCATCGCCCGCGCCAGGCCCATGTCCGCGAGCTTCACAACCCCCTCTTTGGTGATCATGATGTTCTTGGGCTTCACATCGCGATGGATCAGACCGCGATCGTGCGCGTGCTCAAGGGCCTCGGCCACCTGGATCGCGATGTCGGTCGCTTCGGATTCCTTGTACCGCTTGTGGGTGACGATGTCATCGTGGACGCTGCGCCCCTCGACATACTCCATCACGAAGTAGTACAGGTCGCCCTCGTTGCCGACATCGAACGCCTGCACGATGTTGGGGTGGTTGAGCTGGGCTGCGGCTCGGCCCTCGGCGAAGAACCGCTCGATGAACTGCGGGTTGGAGCTGAACTTCTTGGGCAGCTTTTTGATCGCAACGATACGGTCCAGCGAGATCTGCTTGGCCTTGTAGACCGTGGCCATCGCGCCGGCACCGAGCTTGCCCAGGATCTTGTAGCCTGAGATCGACGAGCCGGAACGCTCGGCTTCGATGGCCTCACGCAGGCGGGCGATCTGTCGCTTGGTGACATACTCCTTGTTGACCAGCACCTGCGCCAGCGAGTTGCTCAGGGTGTCGCCACCCTTCTCCCCGCTGTTTTCCTCGGTTCGGGTCAGGGTCAGGCAGTGCTTGACCTCTTCCGGGGTCGCCAGGCCCTGATCGATGACCAGACGCCCGATGAGCGTGTCGATATTGGTCCCGTCCTTGGTGACGGCCATGATCGACTTCTCCGCCTCAGCGACCGAGATGGGGTCGTCGCCCATCGCACCAGTCCCGAAGGGGGTCGTGTCATCGGGCGAGTTGTTGCCCTGATTGGGTTGAGGATGCGATTCTTCGCTCACGATTGCGATCCCGAGTTGGCCCTGCGTCTGTTGCACGCAAGTCTATTCGCTGATTGCCGGTCGTGTGTTGCACACCGGTTCAAGCTCATCTTCCAGATTGGTATGCACACGCGCTGAGCAGGATATCGGATGAACACGGGGCACGATTGATCCGCATCCATTGGTTCCTGCCAGAGACCCGATCGGCAGGTCCGAATATCTGCCGGGGAGATGCACTATACTGCCATCGGACCCAGATTGCCGGAGTTTGCATGCTCGTCACAGAATCAAGACCCCGCAATCTGCGATGGGTGCACGCCGGACCGCTGCTCTATGGCGATTGGGGCACCTCGCGGCTCTATGTGCTCGGGCTTGCCTTCCTTTATACAGCCCATGCCAGCGTGGTCTACCTGGCGGCCATCGGTCTGCTGATGCTCGCCGTCTCTTGGGCGTATACCCACATCTGCCGCTGTTTCCCCGACGGCGGGGGCGTCTACACCGCCGCCCGTCAGCTCTCGCCCACCCTCTCGGTGATCGGCTCGACCCTGCTGCTCAGCGGCTACATCATGACCGCCGCGATCTCGGTCATCGAGGCCTTCCACTACTTCCATGTCCCCGATGGCTGGGTGCTCCCGCTGAGCGTTGTCTCGATTGTCCTGATCGGCGGGGTGAACTACCTCGGGGCCAAGTCGGCGGGCAAGTTCGCCCTGATCATCGCGCTGGTGGCCCTGGGTGTTTCCGCGGTGATGGCGGTGCTCGCGATCCCATACTTCATCAAGGGCGTGGGCTCGATTTCGTTCGAGTATTTCCACGAGACCGCCCCGACCCACGCCTGGGTCAACTTCACCAAAATCTGCCTCGCCCTTGCGGGCGTCGAGGCCGTGGCAAACATGACCGGGCTGATGAAAGAGCCCGTGTCCCGAGAGGCCAAGAAGACCATCTGGCCGGTCTCCATCGAGGTTGTCGGGCTGAACATGATCTTCGGGCTGGCACTGACCGCCCTCACCTTCTCGGTGCTGGGCACGGCCCTTGTGGACATGCACACCCCCGACGAGATCCGCCTGCAGGAGACCCGCGCCGAGTTCGTTGCCACGCTCCCGGCGGAGGAGCAGTCGCGGTATTCACATGAAGCCCCGTTCGAGCTCTCTCGCGAGCGCGTAGAGCTGCTCAACGAGTCCCAACGAGAAGCGTGGGATCGGCTTGAACTCCATGAGGAGGAGGTTGAGCAGTACACCAACGCCTCGATGCGTGTGATCGCTCAAGAGACCGCCAGCAATGCGATGGGGGCGGAACTGGGCATGATCTTCGGCAACATCGCCGGCATCACCTTCGGGCTCTTGCTGCTCAGCGCGACCAACACCGCCGTGATGGCGATGGTCTCGGTCTTCTTTGCCATGGGCAGCGACAACGAGCTGCCCAAGGCCTTTACCAAGCTCAACTACTCGGGCGTGCCCTGGATCGGGCTGATCGCCAGCGTCATCATCCCGATTATTGTGATTCTTGTGGAGCAGGATGTCACCATGCTGGCATCGCTCTATGTGCTGGGCGTCACCGGTGCCATCACGGTGACGGTGCTCAGCTCCGCGATCAATAAGCAGTTGGAGCTGGGACCCAAGACCCGGATCTTCCTGTGGGTCCTTGGGCTCTTTCTGTTCTCGATCTCCCTGACGATCGCGGTCACCCAGCCGATCTCCACCGCCTTCTCTGGCACGCTGGTGGCGCTGGCTTTGGGTGTCCGGACGGTGCGGAACAAGGCCGTCATCGATACGGGCGAGGCGCTCGAAGCGCCCACGACGGGGTGGCTCAAGCTGCTGCGTGATATCGAGATCAAGATCAACCCCGACAAGCCCAAGATCATGCTCGCCGCGCGTGGTCGCTATCAGAGCGAGTACGCGATCGACCTGGCCAAGCGGCGCGAGGCCACGCTGTTTGCGATCTTTGTCCGCCCCATCCGGGTTATGGACCTGCGCCCCGGGCAGGCGCCGCGCATCGAGACCGACGAGGCGGCCCAGGAATCGCTCGGGACCACCGCGATGCTCGCCAAGGAGGCCGGCGTGAACTTCGTCCCGATCTATGTCACCAGTCAGGAAGTGCCCGAGGAGATCCTCGATCACACCGTGACCTACGGGTGCGACACGCTGATCATGGGCAAATCGCGCCGCTCGGTCTTTAGCCGCAAGCTTGAGGGCGATGTCGTGAGCGAGGTCTCCCGTAACCTGCCCGAGGGGATCACCATGATCACCCGGGCGGCGGAAACCCCCCACGCGATCATGCCACCTGGCATGGGAAGAGGGATCACCAAATGACAAGTTCAAGTACACCAGGCCCGATCTCAGCCCGCGTCCAGCGCATCCTCGATGGCAGCGACCCGGAACTGCTCGCGGAGATGCCCAGCGGCTACGCGATCCTGGGCAAGTACCAGCCCGGCCCCATCACGGGCTGCTGCATGCTGCTCCCTCGGCTTGCCGAGAACGGTTGTGTCGTCAGTTCGCCTAACGACCTCGGGCACGATGAGCGAGCGCAGTTCTTCAGCGATCTGGTGCTGCTCGGCGATGCGATCCTGAGTGTGACCGGGGCGGAGCGCATCAACTACCTTGTGCTGTGCAACCAGGTCCCGGAGCTGCACGGGCACTGCGTGCCCCGATTCGCGACAGAAGACAAAGCACTCCGCAATCAGGGCCCGTTCGAGGCGTACGACTTCGGCAACGCACGCGTTGCGGATGCCCGCGGGCAGGATCGGGAACTGCACACGCAGCTGCGAGAGGCGCTGCAACGCCTGCTCGCCCGGCATCTCTGATCGAGATGCTCTGTCTCATCTGATATAGTGATTGAGGATGAGGTGCATAAAGAAAGGAACTCCCTATGTCAGAACTCGATCAGAATAAGCTGCTGCTGGTGATCATTGCGATCCTCCTCCCGCCGCTGGCGGTCGGTCTCAAGGCCGGCTTCGGTGGCACATTCGTCCTCAACCTGATCCTCTGGATCCTGTTCTACATCCCGGGGCTCATCCACGCGTTGATCGTCATCCTGAAATAAAAGAAGGCCCGGGCTGCCGATTGGATCGACGCCCGGGCCTCACGCACAGGACCGTGTTGATTACGCTGTACTCAACACGCGGGCCACAGGATCTATTCCCGCAAGGTACCGCTTCTTGGTGATGCTGGATGTGAGGGGATCAGTTATCGAGATAGCCGATGCTTAGTGGATCGAATCCGGATTCGAAGAGCCGGATCTGCTTGTGCGTATCTTCGCTCAGGAAGCGGTAGCCGACCTCGAACTCTTTTCTTGAGGACTGCCGGACCCACATGACCACGGCCTCGCATCGCAGGATCCCGCGGGGGGATGCCAGCTCGAGCATGACCTGGTCGCCCTGCTCGAGTTTGAGCTTCTTGCGGTAAACGATCCGGAGCCCGGTGGCGCTGAAATCGGCAACTTCACCCTTCGCGCAGTTCATCTGGTGCGCCCTGAAGCGGGGGTGCTTGCGGTCTTCTTTCTGTCCGGCCTGCTGCTGGAGCTTGGCGAGTGCGGTCCATTGACTCATACGCCTGATATCGGCTGCTTGTGGCTCTGATGTGAGTCAAACTCGCAAGCCGATTGCACGCCCGATATTCACGGCTCCGGGTCGCGTATGGTTCACCATGGACCTGCTCAACGCCCTGCCACCGCACGACCCGGAATCCCGAAACGGCGTCCCGATCTGGACCCCGCCGGACGGGCCGCCGCAGACCGATCGTATTCCCAGCGCCGTCTACGAAGAGATGGGGGAGGAGCGGATCACCCGCTTCTTCCATGCGTTTTATACACGCCTTGGCGGGTCGAGCGTGGCCCACATGTTCCCCAAGTCAGAAAAGAACCTCATGCGGGCGGCCGACAAGTCCGCGGCCATGTTCGTCTTCCTCTTCGGCGGCCCGCACCTCTACCAGCAGCGCTACGGCCGCCCCATGATGCGGGCCCGGCACCTGCCGTTCGTGATCGATGAGCCCGCGCGTCAGGAATGGCTGCGCTGTTTCCGTGAGACGCTCGATGAGGCACCCGAGAAGTACGCGATGCCCGCGGAGCATGTCGAGGCGGTGTGGACATTCGTCGTCGATTTCAGCGCCTGGATGGTCAACGCCCAGCCGCAATCACAACCGGAGTGTGAACCATGAGCAAGCTCGCCCTGTTCCCGTACCTCGCAGCAACGGCGCTGCTCGGATCGTGCACCATGACCCAGCCATCGGACCCTGCAACCAAGTTGATGTTCGTCGACGATGTGCTCAACAACTGGCACGCCGACGCCAGTGCCGGGCGGTTCGAGTCCTACTTCGACGCGATGACCGACAACAGCGTTTTCCTCGGCACCGATGCCACGGAGCGGTGGACCAAGGAGGAGTTCATGGGCTACGCCCGCGAGCCCTTCAGCGATGGCAACGGCTGGACCTATACACCCAGCGATCGGTTCGTCGCCTTCGATGAGGACGGCGATACCGCGTGGGTCGATGAGCTGCTGACCAATGAGAAGTACGGCACGCTCCGGGGAACGGCGGTCCTCCGCCTTGTTGGCAACGACTGGAAGATCGCGCACTACTCGCTCACTTTTCTCGTGCCCAACGAGAAGGCGGCGGATGTCGTTCGGGTGATCGCGGACAACTGATCGGAAGCATTCATGGCCGAGTTCTGGCACACCATACTCAACATCCTCGTCCTGCTCGGCGGCGCGCTGGTGCTCGGGCTCGTCTGTGAGCGTTTGCGCCAGAGCGCCATCCTGGGCTATCTGGCTGCGGGTACGCTGCTGGGTCCGAACGCGGTCGGATTTGTCTCCGACGGCGAGCATGTTCAGCACCTGGCCGAGCTGGGCGTGGCGCTGCTGCTGTTCACCATCGGGCTGGAGTTCTCCTGGCCTCGCCTCAAACGATTGGGTATCGCTGCGTTGGGCGGCGGTGCCGCCCAGATCATCGTGACCCTTGGTGTGAGCTTTATGTGCGCCAAGCTGCTCGGGCTGGCGTTCAACACCTCCATTGTCATCGGTGCCATCGTTTCGCTGAGTTCGACGGCCTGCGTGCTCCGTCTGCTCATCGCCCGCGCTGAGATCGAGAGTGTCCACGGGCGCTATGCGCTGGGCATCCTGCTGATGCAGGACATCGCCGTCGTGCCGCTGTTCCTGCTCGTGACCGTGTTGGGAGGCGAGGGAACGATGAGCGAGGTGGGCATGGGCATGCTCAAGGCGCTCGGGCTCGCGGGCGTGCTGGTGGTCGTCCTGCTGGTGCTTCTTAATAAGATCGCGCCGCTGATTCTGGGTCTTGATGCCCTGCGCCAGAACCGCGACTTGCCGATCCTGCTCGCGTTCGTTGTGGGAATCGGGGCGGCGTGGGGCTCGCATGAGCTTGGGCTGTCACCGGCGCTGGGCGCGTTCGTGGCGGGGATGATCCTCGCCGAGTCGCCCTTTGCCACACAGATCCGCACCGATGTGGCATCGATCAAGACCCTGCTGGTCACGCTGTTTTTCGCCTCGATCGGCATGCTGGGCGACCCGGTCTGGTTCGTCGAGCACCTCGGGCCGGTGCTGGCGTTGGTGGCGTCGATCGTGATCGGCAAGGCCGTGATCATCTGGGGCGTGCTCAAGGCGTTTGGGGTGCCATCGCGTCCGTCGCTGGCGGCGGGCATCTGCCTGGCGCAGGTGGGGGAGTTCTCGTTTGTGCTCGCGGCCGCGGCCGCGGTGGGTGGGCTGATCGATGAGTACTCCTTCACGCTGATCATCTCCGCGACCATCGTGTCGCTGTTCCTGACGCCTTATCTGGTGATGCTTGCTCCGAGCATCTCGCCGTCGATCCACCGTATGCTGGGCTTCGGGGCCCACAGCAAGGATCAGGACGATGGCGTTTCGGAGGATGACACCCGCGGGCACATCGTGATCATTGGTTTCGGTCCAGCGGGTCAGGCGATCGGGCGATCGGTCAGCAAGCTGCCGCTGCGTGTGGACATCGTGGACATGAACTCCGCAGCGATCCGGACTGCGCGAGAGATGGGGCTGCACGCCCATGTCGCCGACGCTTCGCACGCCGAAGTGCTCGAGCACCTTGGGATCCATCATGCCCAGATCGCGATCGTCACGATCCCCGACCCGCTGGCGGCCAAGACCATCATCAAGCAGATCCGAACCTGCGCCCCGGCGACCCACATCATCGCCCGAGGGCGATACCACCGCTATGTCGATGAGCTTCTGGAATCCGGTGCCCATGAGGTGCTTGATGAGGAGCAGCTGGTGGGTGCCCGTCTCTCGGCCCGGCTCCGCCGACGCCTGCGAGCCAGCCAAGTTCCGATCGCCTGATCCGCTTTGATCATTCCTGGGGCGCGTCCTCGCTGAGCAGGTTGTCACCGCCCTGCGCCTGAGCCGACTCGCTCGACATCTCCGAGATGGTGGCGTCGGGGCGGATATCCGCGTTGGCAGTCTCGTTTTTTCGGGTGGGCATGGTTTCTGTCACTTCGGGTTCGATCGGCTCGATGCCGTGTGACGTGCCGCCCTCGATCCGGATCTTGTAGATCGGCTCTGGCATGTCGATGTTGAACTTATCGTACTGGGCTTTGACGTTCTGCATCGCGTTGCTGCGCACGGTGAAAAAATCTGCCTGCGACTGATCGACCCAGCCGTAGAGCTGTACTGTGATGCTCGAATCGCCCAGGTTCGTCACGATCGCCATCGGTTTGGGCTCGGGCAACACGCCCGCCGTATCGAGCAGTGTTTGCACACCGACTTCGATCGCCTGCGGGAGGTTCACATCATACCCGACACCCGCCGAGAAGCTGAATCGCCGGCGTTTGTCGCTTGTGTAGTTGATGAGCGTCGTTTTGAAGACCACGGCGTTGGGGATACGCACGACATTCCCATCGAAGGTCGTGAGCACCGTGCTGCGTGAGTTCATCGCCGTCACCAGCCCCTCGTGCCCGTCGATGACCACATGGTCCTGCGGGCGGAAGGGCTGACGAAGTGAGAGCAGCACCGACGCGATGTAGTTCTCGATCAGGTCCTTGAACGCGAAGCCGATGGCGATGCCCGCCACGCCCGCGGCCCCGAGCACGCCGCCCACCAGTGCCATTGCATCCAGGATCTCCAGCGCCAGCAGGATCCCCGCGAGCATCACGCCGCTCTGGGTCAGCTTGCGGATGATGTCCTGAAGGAACGGGTTTCGGGTCAGGCGGGTGAAGGGCCAACGCAGCTTGCCGAGGAGCCAGGCCGCGATCGCGAAGACCATCAGTACCACGAATGCCAGCGGGATCACCGGCAGGTACGCGATCCATACATCGAGACGCTGACTCACGCGGTTGGCGGCCCCGCGTGTGCGGTCCTGCAGATCAAGGGATAAGTCGATCTTGTTTTCGATCCGATCGATGCCGGTCGCCTCACGCACCGCCTCGGTGGCTTGGTCAAGCACGGATGCATCGTCGGCGGTGCCCGAGATAGTGATGACGCCGTTGTCAACGGTGGCGTCCGCCTCGCTCAAACCCTCGATACTCTGGAGCGTTTCGTCTGCCAGGCGCTCGGCCTGCTGGTCTGTTTGCTGGATCGCCGCTGTCGATTCCTGAGCATCCTGCGCCGCAGCTGGCGCAGCCAGCAGCATCAGCATCACCCAGAGGGTGGGGAACATTGCCAAGCGAATAACTGCCCGGCTTCGGCGCGGAACAGGGTTGTGGATTTGGGAAGTCATCTGACAAACATGTTACACGCGTGGGGCGGAATCCTCATTGTGAAAGTCGGAGGAATGAAAGTCTTGATTGATATCCCCCGAAGGCCGAACACGAATCGCACACCACGGTTGTGTTCCTTTGGTCAACACCAAACGAGCATGCCGACTCGCGAAAGGAATCAACATGCTCAAGCAGCTCAATCAACGCACACCGCTCAGGGCCAAGCTCTTTGGCGGCTTTGGGCTGATGATCGTTCTCGCCTTCGTCACCGGCGGCACCAGCGTCATCCTCTCTTCTCGCTCCGCCGAGCAGACCCAGTCCCTGCTGCAAGGCCCGGTCGCTGAGCGAGCGAGCGCCGAGCGTGCCCGCTCCTCGCTCTTTGCCGCAAGTGAGATCCAGAAGGGGTTCTTTCTTGATCGGGATGTCAGTGAGCTCGGGGCGTTCTCGAAGGCCGTGGAGGGCGTCGATCGTGAGCTGACCGCCCTGACGCAGATGGAGCGGAGTGAGTACTGGCAGCCGAAGGTCGAGACCGCCAAGGCGGAACTTGAAACATACAAGAACCTCTTCGCGCAGGTCACCGAGCTCATGAAGACCCGTGGGCTCAGCGAGACTGAGGGGCTTGAGGGTGAGCTTCGCTCGGCCGTACACCAAGTCGAAGAATCACTCGCGGACACAGAGCATGATAAGCTCACCGTACTGCTGCTCATGTGCCGACGCCACGAGAAGGACTACCTGATGCGTGGCGATGCGGAGAAGTACATCGGGCGCATCGCCCAGCGTCTCCAGGAGTTCGACGAAGCGGTTGCCGCGTTGGATATCCCCGCCGAGCAGCGTGAAACCTGGGCCCAGAACTGGGAGGTGTACTTCGACGCCATCAGTGCTCTTGCCGAGGCGGACACGCAGGTTGCCCAGGTACGCGAGCAGATCGAGGGCGTGCATGCCCGGCTGGAGCAGCAGCTCGAGGACATCGTCAACGACGCCCCCGACGCGGCCAGCAACCTCACCGACACCCTGGCGAACGCCAAGAAGGTCTCCATCGCCATGCTCTGCATGACCGCCATCATCGGCGTCGCGGTGGCCTTCCTGATCATCCGCTCAATCACTATCCCCATCCGGCGTCTGACCAACATGAGCAACGCGCTGGCCGAGGGTGACCTCACCGTTGAGCATGTCGAGCTGCAGACCGATGACGACCTCGGGCAGCTCGCGACCTCGATGAACACTCTTTGCGATTCGCTGACCGAGATCGTCCGCAGCTTGCAGGACTCGGCCAACCAGATCTCCTCGACCACCACCCAGGTCGCGGCGCTGGCCAACGAGACCCACAGCGGCATGGGCCACCAGACCCAGCTCGTCGAGCGCTGCTCGGCGGCCATTATCGAGCTCAGCTCGTCGGCCGAGGAGGTCGCGGTCAAGTCCAAGCAGGCGGCCGAGCACGCCAGCGCCTCGGGCGAGTCCGCCAATCAGGGCAGCTGCGTGGTCGACTCGACCATCACGGACATGCGCAAGATCAACGAGGCCGTCAGCGCCGGCAGCACCTCGGTCTCCGAGCTGGGACGCCGGAGCGAGGAGATCGGGCAGGTCATCGCGGTGATCAACGACATCGCGGACCAGACCAACCTGCTCGCGCTCAACGCGGCCATCGAGGCCGCCCGGGCGGGCGAGCATGGGCGCGGCTTCGCGGTCGTGGCCGACGAGGTTCGCAAGCTCGCAGACCGCACCACCCAGGCGACCGACGAGGTCGAGCAGTCGATCACGGCCATCCGCCAAGACACCGCCCGCGCTGTGGCCCAGATGCAGCAGGGCACCGAGTGCGTCAACTCAGGCGTCGAGCAGGCCTCGGCCGCCGGCGAATCGCTCAGCCAGATCAAGTCCTACGCGGTCGACCTAAGCGACATGGTCAACTCGATCGCCGCCGCGACGGACGAGCAGTCCGCCGCCAGCTCGGATGTGAGCCGCACAATCCAGGAGATCGCCAGCGTCACCCAGCAGGTCTCATCGAGCGCGAGCGAATCCTCGCGAGCGATGGACGACCTGGCCCTGCGTGCCACGGCCCTCAACGACATCGCGAACCGATTCAAGATCTGAGCGAGTGTCACACGCGTTTATCCGGTGCCTTCCCCGTCAGCTGTGGGCATCGCGTTGCATACCCCCGCCGAAGCGCGAGCGTCGGCGGGGGTTTCTCGTTGTTGTTCGGACAAGGCGGATCGCGAATCTGGTTCAGGGGCAGCCCTGCAGGTACGACTCGATCATCGCGGAGACATCAAAGAAGTTGTGCGAGCCGTCGCGATTGAAATCCACGAGCGGGCGCTGGGCGAGGAAGAGCTCGATGAAGAGGGAGATGTCGTAGAAGTTGAGCTGCTTGTCGAGGTTGAGGTCGGGGAGGCAGGGAGATGGAATTGAGTAAAACACACGAACATTGTCAGGTCCAATAAAAGAACTGCTAAGGCTTTGGCATGCGATCAGGTCGGGAGCGCCATCGTTGTTTAGGTCAAGAGAGTCGACACCACTCATCGTGAGATCATTGATTGAAATCCGAGGTAGAAACTCTCTGTTGGTGATTTGATAGTAAATCGAAACTGAACTTGGAAGTTGCTGGTACTCACGGTTATGGCATGAAATAATATCTTTCAATCCATTTCCATCAAGATCGACGCTGGTTACTTCTAGGTCGCCTCGTCCCATGAGAATGATCGGGTCGCTTGCAAGTCCTTCGTTAGAGCCAAAGTAGATATAGGCGTGACTAAAACTGTGCCGGTCCGTTCGTAGTGCGACGACATCATCCCAGCCATCGGAGTTGAAATCGTCTACATGAAGCCAATAGGGCAGCTCAAAGCCATGGGCGCCGTTGAGCGGAGCAGACCAGCTAGGTTCGAAGTTTCCATCGCCGGAGCTGGTAAAAGCTTCAAGTGTGAAGCCGCTCTCGCGATTGCCAAAGGTGATAATATCGCAATATGCATCGTCGTTGAGATTGATTGCTTCGATGAGTTCGCCATTGGGGCCGGGGGGAAACGAGAGCTCCGTGGCTGGTCCGAGCGAGAAGCCGCCTGCTCCATCAGAAAACCAGACAATGCACGCACTGTCATAGCTAATATCTCCTGCGACATAGTAGCCTCTCAATATTAGGTCATCAAAGCCGTCGCCGTTCACATCGCCCGCAGAGAATGCTGACGAGCCTCCTTCAAGGGCGGCATCTTGAACTGGGTCAAGAATGCGATCATTGTAGTATTGATAGTTTATAGCGTTGTTGACAGTAAGTGTGCCAAACTCTCCGGCTTTGATGTTCATATACACAGCTGGAGCTGGTCTTCCGCCGCCTGTGTTGAGTCGCATGGAAATCAGGTCAGGTGTTGGGTTGGTGTCGAACTGAGCCACTAAACTTCTAAATCCACAGATGTCATCAAATCGGGTATCAGGCGAATATCTGTATCCAAACCCATCTACTTCATCGATTACTCTTACGGCGCTGTCACGAGTGAGGATAAGTTCTTGTCGCCCATCGAGATCTATGTCAACATGCGTAAGGTGCGTCATGTCGGAGACTGCAACGATGGTGTCTTGCTCTGAGAGTACTGTGCCCGGCTCGTATGGGTTACTCAGTAGCCCCCAGACCATGATCCCGGAGTGATCTACTTCCTGTTCGCCAAGATCATGTGAAACTCTCACAGAGGTAACGATAAGTCGATCGCTTACTCCGTCTGAGTTGATGTCGGTATATTGATATTGTCGATTGAGACCTGGCTCCGGACTAAATGAGTTCGCAAGTTGAGAAAATGAGCCGTCGCCATGTGCAGCATAATGCATTGAGAAACCCCGACGGCCATGCTGGTTTAGGGGGTCAAAGAGGGTTAGTCCGGTGCTTTCTAGGACGCCATTGATTCGAACAATATCTTCAGTGCCATCGCCATCGAGATCACCTGGACTCACAATGCGGCCTGGGGCCAGTAACTGATTGAGATGGCTATCGGAGTTGAAGGAAGGTGTTGGGATGAAATGCACTTGCTCTTCATCTTCGAGGCTGAAAGGAGCGAGTAGAATGGCAATGCCATCGGTGTTATAGAACTCGTTCTCAAATGCGAATGTGACAAAGTCTTGCAAGCCGTCTCCATTAACATCGGCGAATGCCGAAGGCTCATTCTGGTGGAGGATATTGCTCGCTTGGATATACGCAAACTGCATATCTCTAAAAGAGCCGGAGTCAGTCTGCTCAATGAGAAAAACTACATCTCGCTCTTTGATGATAACATCGAGATCTCCATCGCCTTCATAATCCGAAATCACTGCTTCCTGTTCAATAACTGGAAGACTTTGTCCAACCTCATCAGCATTTAGTACAACTCGAGTGTATTCGCCATCTCCGTTGTTGTACCACGCAGCGACTTGAAGCGCTCCGTTCCAGAATAAGATGTCAGGGAGGCCATCTTGATCAATGTCCGCAATTCGAAAATGACATATGTCATCCGGACAAAATTCGATCGGTGTCTCAAGGGGCGCGCCTTCGGTCCAGCCGGATTCAGTCCTAAGCCAAGGCACAATTCTTTGTCCTTCATCGATTAGGAAAACGATGTCTGTCAAGCCGTCACTATTGAAGTCGAAGATAGAGATGTCATGTAGGCTACCGCTGTGAGTGCTTTCACTGAGCTCAACCACAACCGGGTTGCTAAATCCAGTTGCAACATCGCGAGGGTAATACCAGATACTCTGATTTTGTGTGAGTAGACTGTAATCAGTAAGGGGAAAATAAACGAGGAGGTCCTCTAGGCCATCATTATTCAGGTCGCCCAACCTATTCATTGTGTCGTTCGCGTTATCCCATACAAACCTACTCATCGAAGGCTCGTCTGTCGGGTATACCGGCGTTGACAATGGGATAATTGGAAATGTTTGTCCAACGACATTCGTAGATGCCGTCGTTAGCAATCCAAAGAAAAGCAATGCTTTGATCATGGTAGTCCTCATGCCATCTCGTCCGCGAAGTGTCATCAATATACATCTACTCGGCTCATGACCCAAGAAAAACCCGCTCACAGGAGCGGGTTCGATCTTAGATTACGCGGTCCGATTACTCCATCACCCGCGGCGCCGCCGTCGACTGACGCATGATCAGCGTCTCATCCAGTGTCACCGTGCGCGATGGGATCGGCTCGTCGCTTGACAGGCGGCTGAGCAGCAGCTCGCCGGCCGTCTTCCCGGCCACGGCCGCGGGCAGGGCGATCGTGGTGAGCGGGGGGGTGGCGACCTTGGCGGGCAGCTCGTCGTTGAATGCCACGACCGACATGTCGCGCGGCACGCTCATGCCCAGCGTGTTGAGCGCCTGGATGAGGTAGAGGGCGGTGATGTCGTCGTAGGCGACGACGGCCGTCGCGCCGCCCTTCTGGAGCACCATCTGGCAGTAGGACATCGCGTTGTGATCGAAGCGGTCGTAGCCGGCGATGGGCTTGAGCCCACGGTGCTCGAGGATCGAGATGTACGAGTCCTTACGCTGCTTGACCGATGTGTGCGGGATGCCGCGCGGGTTGAGCCGCTTGGTGTCGATGTAGGCGTAGGCGATCTTGGTGTGCCCGAGTTCGAGGAGGTGGTCGATCGCCTGGTCCATGCCGTGCGATTCATTGAAGTTGACCGCGTCGCCACCCGGGCCGGCGAGCCCGTTGATGGAAACATAGGGCATGTTCTGCTCTTCAAGCTCGTTGAGGTCGGTGATGTCGCGCACCTGCAGGGCGATGGCCCCGTCCACACGCCACGAGGGCAGCTCGTGCCCCGAGTAGTCGGGGTCGAGGAAGGTGGTGCAGACATGCTTGTCGCCCTCGCGGAGGACGCGGACCGCCTCGGACAGGGCGGTTCGGTTCACGCCGTCCGAAGCCCAGCCGACCACCGCGACGAGGTTGGTCTTCTTGGCGCTGATGGATCGGACCATCGGGTTGGGGCGGTAGTTGAGTTCCTCGGCGGCATCGAGCACCCGCTGGCGGACCTCGGGGCGGACGCGGAAGTTGTGGGTGTAGCCGTTGATGACGCGGGAGGCCGTCGATTCGGCCACGCCCGCGCGTTCCGCAACCTTGGCGAGGGTGACGCGCTGTGTCTTTCTTCGTTCCATGCTGTGCCGATCCTGTGCGAAAATGCCACGCCCCTGCGCGATGACGCAACAGGATGCAGAGTTGCCGTTATGAGCAGATTGTATGAATTTCTGCCCCCCAAGGCGAGGGGAAACCACCAATCTGGGCCCGGGGCAGGAATAAATCGGAATGCTTGGTTAGAATGGGGCTCCGTCAAGTCGCCCCACGAGCCCGCGATCGACGGTTGAGGCCCCCAATGCTGAGAATACATATGCAAATCAACACCCGTGCGATCGTGCGACTGCTCGGTCTCGTCGCCCTCACCAGCAGCACCTTGCTTGCTCAGGATGGCCCGCCGCCTGCCAACGTCACGGTTGGCGAGGTTCTGTCCGAGACGCTCGTGCGTCATCGTTCGGTGACCGGCGAGATCCGATCCCGCCTGACAAGCAATCTCGCGTCGCAGGTCGAGGGACTGCTTGTGGAGCTAGATGTCGAGGAGGGCGACGAGGTGGCCAAGGGTCAGGTCATCGCCCGGATCGATGATCAGCGGGCGCGCATCGCGGTTCGGCGTGCAGAGTCGCAGCTTGCGTATGCCCGAGCGGTAATCCAGCAGCGGCAGGTGGAGCTCGACAATGCAACACGCGATCTGGCCCGGATCGAAGAGCTAGATCGGTTGGGCTCATCGGGTGTTTCGCAGCTCGACGAATCCCGCACCCTCGTGGAGTCACGCAAGGCCCTGCTTGCGCAGGCGCAGTCGGAGCTGACCACGGCGCAGGGCGATCTGGATCTGGCCAAGCGAGAACTCGAAGACATGACCATCGAAGCGCCGTTCAGCGGCCGGGTGGTTGAGAAGCGCAGCGAGATTGGGCAGTGGATCGGCTCAGGCGACGATATCGTGACCATCGTCTCGCTCGATACGCTCGAAGCACGGATCGATATTCCGGAAGATGTTTACGCCGCGGTGCGCGCCACCATGAGCACCCACGAGAAGATCGAGATGCGACTGCCCGCCCTGGGGCTGGGCGCCGGGCAGGAGATCTACGGCGAGGTCATCACGATCCTGCCGGGCGCTGATACGCTCAGCCGGCTCTTTCCGGTCCGCATCGCGGTGGACAACACCGCTGGTTTGCTCCGCCCGGGGATGTCACTCAACGCGATGGTACCGACCAACTCCAGCGAGCAGTACATCACCGTCCACAAGGATGCGATCGTGCGGACGCCCACTGGCGAGGTGGTCTACTACTCCAACGACGGCGTCTCGGCGATCGCACCGATCGAGCGTCTGTTCGCGATCGGTGAGCGGATGGCCGTGCGCAGCCCGGTGCTGCGTGCGGGGATGAGCGTGGTGACCAGCGGCAACGAGCGCATGTTCCCGGGTCAGCCGCTCAATATCCTCGCGGCACCGAAAGGGCCCGATGTAGGCATCGGCAACGCCGACGGCACCGGTTCGGGCAACCAGTCACAGAGCGAAGGGAACTGACATGGATCTTGTTCGTTGGTGCATTTCAAGGCCCGTGACGGTTGCGGTGGGCGTGTTCCTGGTGATCATGTTCGGCATCATCGGTGCGCGCGAGATCCCGATCCAGCTCACACCGACCGTATCCAAGCCGACGATCACCGTCACCACGACCTGGCCCGGGCGCAGCCCCGAAGAGGTTGTGGACGAGATCACCAAAGAGCAGGAAGAGAAGCTCAAGAATGTTGAGAATCTCGACCGCATGATCTCAAGCACCGAGCAGGGCCAGACGGTCATCACGCTCAACTTCGTCGTTGGTTCGGACATCACCCGGGCGCTGCAGGAGGTTTCCGATGCGCTGCGGCAGGTGCCCTCATACCCCGATGAGGTCGATGAGCCGACCGTGGTGGCCGCCGACGGCGTGAGCGACCCAGGCAGCGCCATTGCCTGGTTCATCATCGACTTCGACGACGAGGCATTGGCCAAGCACAAGGACTTCGATCTGACCACCCTCTTCGATGAGCTCGATCGCGAGGTCAAGCCGTACCTTGAGCGAGTTCAGGGCGTCGCGACGATCAACATCTTCGGCGGGCGCGAGCGAGAGGCCCGCGTGCTGGCCGACCCGGTCGCGCTGGCCCAGCGTGGGCTCAATCACCTCGATGTCGTTCAGGCGCTGCAGGGCGAGAACACCAATGTGTCGGCGGGCACCATCGCCGAGGGCAAACGCGATCTGCGGGTGCGCCTGATCGGGCAGTACGACGACCCCGAGCAGATCCTCGACACTATCGTCGCCTACCGCGACAGCAAGCCCGTGCGGGTGCGCGATGTTGCGCAGGTCGAGATCGGGTATGTCAAGGAACGTGGGTTTGTCCGCTCCTTCGCACGCCCCGCCATGGCGATGAATGTCATCCGCCAGAGCGACTCGAATGTGCTCGACATCATGGCGGAACTCCAGGTCCGCATCGAGGATGTGCGCCAGAAGATCCTGCCCAACATCGGCGGCTCATCCGCGGGCGGGCCGGTTGGGCCCGACCTGCGCTTGCGTCAGGTCTACGACGAAACGGTCTACATCAAGAGCGCGATCGGGCTGGTCACCCAGAACCTGTGGATCGGTGGCGGTATCGCGACCATCGTGCTGCTGCTGTTCCTTCGCAACTGGCGGGCCACCGGCATCATCGCCATCGCCCTGCCCATCTCCGTGGTGGGGACCTTCCTGATCCTGCTGGCGCTGGGGCGCACCCTCAATGTCATCTCGCTGGCGGGCCTGGCTTTCGCGGTCGGCATGGTCGTGGACAACTCGATCGTGGTGCTCGAGAACATCGATCGAAGGCTCAAGCTCGGCGAATCGCCGATGATCGCCGCGTGGCGCGGCGGCAAGGAGGTCTGGGGTGCCGTGCTCGCCTCGACCCTGACCACGGTCGCGGTGTTTATTCCGGTCCTCACGATTCAGGAAGAAGTGGGGCAGCTCTTCCGCGACATCTCCATCGCGATCGTCGGCTCGGTGACCTTCTCGCTCATCGTCTCGGTCGTCGTCATCCCCACGGCCTGCTCGCGATGGCTCAAGCCCGAATCGGCCAAGCCCGGTCCGGTGAAGCGGCTCATCGGTGGCATGTTCGGCATCCCCGCGCTGTGCAACAAAATCATCGACCTTGGTACCGCGCAGCTCAAGTGGATGATGACCGGCTGGCGCGGCTGGTCGGTCCGTCCCGCGGCCATTCTGCTGTTCACCGGCGCGAGCATCTGGGGTGGGTTGGCGCTTATGCCCCCGCTCGACTACCTGCCCGCGGGCAACCGCAACCTCGTGTTCGGTGGGCTGCTGATCCCGCCGGGCCTGTCTGTCGAAGCACGCGAGGGCATTGCCAACCGCATCGAGTCGCGCATTTATCCCTACGCGAAAGCGGATATCAGCAAACCCGAGACCTATGAGAACCTGCCGCCGATCCAGCTCGCCCCGATGACCCCCAAGTTCGAGCCGGTTCCCATCGATAACTTCTTCATCGGCGCGTTTGGCACCAGCATGTTCATGGGCGCCACGAGTCAGGACGATCAGGTCGTCATCCCCATCGGGCACCTGCTCACCAGCGCCATGCAGGGCATCCCCGACGCGTTCGGCGGCGCCCGCCAGAGTTCGCTGTTCGGCGATGTGCGCGACGGCGGCGGCATCAAGGTCGAGATCTCGGGGCCCAACCTCGATCAGGTGAACGCTGCGGCCACCATGATGTTCATGACCGCCGCCGGCGAGTTCGGGTACGGCAATGCCACGCCCACGCCCTCGAACTTCACGCTCGAAGAGCAGGAGATGCAGCTTGAGCTCAACGATCGCGGTCGCGAGCTTGGGCTGACGACCCAGGGGCTCGGCGTCGCGATCCGTGGGCTCTTCGACGGTGCCTTCGTCGGCGACTACAAGGTCGGCTCGGAGAACATCGACCTCGTCGTGCTCCCGCAGGGCGGACGCATGGACACGCTCGAACAGATCCGGGATGTCCCGATCGCCACCCCCGCCGGGCCGGTTGTGCCGGTAGACAGCGTGGTGAACTTCAAGCCCAGTCTCGCCGCGCAGGTGATCCAGCGCATCGAGGAGCTGCCCAGCGTGACCATCGCGGTCAACCCGCCCGAGTCGATGCCGGTGCAGGAGGCGATGGACTGGATCCAGACCAACATGATCGACGCCGCCGAGAACGCGGGGCTCATCGATCGCACCATGCGTGTGCGGCTGGAGGGTTCCGCGGCCGACCTTGAGCAGGTCCGCACCTCGCTGCTGGGCTCCAAGCCCGACGCGGCGGCGCTGGCCTCCCGGCTCCCGATCATCTCGGCGCTCCTGATCACCATGATCGCGGTCCTCGCCTCCGTGTTCGTCTATCTCCGCGGTGTCCGCAGCAAGAACACCTATGTCTACTACGGTGTCGCCGGCACGATCCTGCTGGGGATCATCATCGCCTCGCTCGCGTGGCTCGCCGTCGCGCACCCTGAGCTGCTCACCGCCCGCATGGTCTGGGCGCTGCTCGTGACCTACCTCGTCATGTGTGCGCTCTTCGAGAGCTTCCTCTACCCGCTGGTGATCATGTTCTCGGTGCCGCTGGCCGTGGTTGGCGGCTTCGCGGGCCTGGCGATCGTGCATCACTACTCGATGCTTAACCCCACCCAGGCACCCCAGAAGCTTGATGTGCTCACCATGCTGGGGTTCATTATCCTCATCGGTGTCGTGGTCAACAACGCCATCCTCATCGTGCATCAGGCCCTCAACTTCATGCACGGCGACGACTCGGACAGCATCTACAAGGACCCGATGCCACCCATCGAGGCGATCGTCACCAGCGTCAAGACCCGAATCCGCCCCATCTTCATGTCCGTGCTGACCTCGGTCGGCGGCATGCTCCCACTCGTGCTCGTCCCCGGCTCGGGCTCGGAGATGTACCGCGGGCTCGGCAGCGTCGTCGTCGGCGGGCTTCTGGTCTCCACCGTGTTTACACTTCTGCTGGTGCCACTGCTGTTCTCGCTCGTGCTGGACATGTGGCGTGGCACCCAGCAGGAGAGCGCCGCGTTGCCCGCGGCAGCCGCTGATCCGTTCGTGGCCTGAGTTCACACACGACCGATACCGTGGAGACGACATCATGACCATCCGCTTCGCACTGCTCATCGCCAGCGCCGCCCTGCTCACGGGCTGCAGCACCCAGACCCGCGAGGAGCAGACACAGGCCCTGCGCGATTCGACACGCGCCGCAGCCCGCGGCGTGACGATCCTCGCCGGCGATGGCTCGGGCCCGGTCAGCTGGTCCGACGCGGTTGTGAAAATGGCCAGGGCTGATGTCGTGCTCATGGGCGAGGTGCACAGCCACGAGCTGGGCAACGCCGTGCAGCAGGAGATGTTCGAAGACATCCTCACCGCCAACCCCCGCGCGGTGCTGAGCATGGAGTTCTACGAGCGTGACGAGCAGGTTGCCCTCGATGACTACCTCGCGGGCATCACCGATCGTGAAGCGTTCGAGAAGGCCGCCGATCGCAACCCCGGCAACAACCCCTGGGCCCACGCCCGCATGATCGATGCCTCCAAGGAAGCCGGTCGCCCGGTGGTGGCGTCCAACGCCCCGCGCCGCTATGTGCGTCTCGCCCGTACCGAGGGCTATGAGCGCCTCCAGCAGCTCAATGAGCACCAGCGGGCGCTGGTTGAGATCCCGACCGCCGTCCCTGATGGCGCGTACCGCGATCGATTCGTCGACGCGATGGGCGGCATGGCATCGCACGGCGGCGAGGAGATGATCAACGGCTTCCTGCGCTCACAGACTGTGTGGGACGCCACCATGGCCCAGAGCATCGTGGACGCCTTTGCCGACGGCACGCCCGTGGTGCACATCGTCGGCTATTTCCACGCCCAGTTCCCATTTGAAGCAGGCAGCAGCGGGCTGGTCGATCAGCTCCGCCAGCGCACCGATCGCCCCCTCAACATCGTCACCTGCATCACCCTGCCCGCATCGCACGAGGCGATCCAAAGCGACGATCTCAACATCGCGGACTTCGTCGTATATGTGGGCGAGCCCAACCGCTAAAGCGATCTGATCCGTCAGACAGCGCCGGTGACACGCGCCACATGCAGCGTATCGGCGTACTGCTGGAACTGCGCGGCCTTGCCATCGCGGATCCGCCAGACATGCACCATCTGCGTGCGCTGGGGTGTGCCGGTGGCCTTGTAGGTCCCGCCATAGTGCCCGAGCGCCACGATCGTGTCGCCCGCGTCGAGCAGCTCATCGATCTCCACGCGGAAGCCCTCCCATTCGCCGACGCATCGTCCGAACACCCCGCTGAGCACCGCGTCGGGCCCGATGTACGGGTTGCCGTCGGCGTAGGGGAAGTTGTTTGCTTCGTTCCAGTGGATGTCGTCGTGGAACCGCCCCAGCACGCCCGGCACATCGCCCGTGCCGAATGCGCTGTATATCCCCTCAACGACCTGCATCGGTGTCTCGCTCATGATCTTCTCTCGCTCTGAGTCTTAGTTGCCGCCCGCGGGCAGGTCCGAGTTCCACGCGTCGCGTGCCACACGCCAGATACCGTCGTCGCAGCGCCTGTAGATAATCAGCCCCTTGCCGGTGTCCCGCAGGTTCGGGCCGCCGTTCTTGGGGGTATCGTTCTCTTCGTATGCGTACTGCTCGAAGGCCCAGTCGCCGTTGACGACAAACTCAAGCTCGGTTTTGTCCCAGTGCACCGTGTAGGCGTCGAGGTAGCCCGCCGCCCATTCGCGGACGGTGTCCTTGCCGACCATGATCGGCGCGTTGGGTGCCATGAACACGATGTCGTCCGTGATCATGCCCAGGAAGTTCTCCAGGTTATTCGAGTTGATTGCCTCGACATACGCGTCGTGCGCCTGGTGCGCCGACGCGTCATGATCCCGATGCTGTGTCCCGCTGCACCCCCAGAGCATCCCCGCGCCAACACCGACGCACGCCAACCGTTTCCAGCCCATTGTTTCGACTCCCAAACACGAGTATGCCCACGAAGCCATCTCGGGGCCCCTGCGAGTTGGGCATGGTATCAGAAAGCAATGTGGTATGTGTCAGCGGAGCCGGCGCATCCGCCACGCCCAGCGGGCGTACTCCATCGCCAGATGCATGCGAGCGAGCTTGCCTTCTGGAGCGCCCTTGGCGTGCAGAGCCGTATGCGTGCGCCACTGCCAGTAGTCGCCGTTGAACTTGAATCCGCTGACGATGCCGAGCGTGAGCAGCACCCAGAGCGCACCAAAGGTGTCGATCACCCGCCCGAGCATCACACGATCCCCTCGCGCAGGGCGCTTGTGTACCAGTCGACGGTGGTCGCGAGCCCATCGTCGAGGGCGGTGATGGGCTCGTAGCCGATGAGCTGCTTGGCCCGGCTGATGTCCGCGACGGAATCGCGAACCTCGCCCACACGCTCGGGCGCGTGCTCGGGGGCGAGCCCGTCGATGCCCATGCGGGACTTGATCTTGGATGCCAGCTCATTGACACTCGTGCGAACACCCGCGCCGATGTTCACGACTTCGCCGCCCAGTGCCCCGGTGTGTGTCGCCGCGAGCAGATTCGCCAGCACGGCGTTGCTCACATGGGTGAAATCGCGGGTCTGCCCGCCGTCGCCGAAGATGGTGGGGGCCTCACCGTTGACCCAGCGTTTGATAAACGCGGGGATGACGGCCGCGTATGCGGAATCCGCCGCCTGGCGGGTGCCGAAGATATTGAAGTAGCGCAGGCACACGGTGTCGATGCCGTAGCACTTGGCCCATGAGCGGCAGAGCGACTCGCCCGCGAGCTTGGCGGCCGCGTAGGGCGATTCGGGCTCCGAGGCCATCGATTCCCGCTTGGGCAGCTCGGGGTTGTTGCCGTAGGCGCTCGACGAAGCGGAGTAGATGACGCGTGTCGCGCCGGCCTCCTGCGCGGCCCTGAGGACCCGCATCGTGCCCGAAGCGTTCACCAGCCAGGTGCGTTCGGGCTGCTCGACACTCTTGGGGACCGATCCGAGGGCCGCGAGGTGGAAGACGCGCTGGGCGCCGTCCATCGCCTCGCTCAGGGCATCGGGATCGAGGATGCTGCCCTGCACAAAGCGGACCCGCTCTGGGGCGCGATCGATCAGGTCGCCGATATTCCGAGTATCACTGTTGGAGAGATCGTCGATGATGGTGACGCGGGCACCGAGGGCGATGAGCGCGTCGCATAGGTGCCCGCCGATGAAGCCGGCCCCGCCGGTGACGCACACACCCACATCTCGCAGCGCATCGCCGGTGCGGTCTTGCAGTGCTCGCATCAAAGTCTCATGCTGTGGCGCGTGTTCGGACATCAGTTCGTATCTCCCACAAGTCTACGAGCCCCCTTCGTCATAAACAGTGCACGGGTTGCCCGAATCCCCGCATTCGGGCGTCATGGTGCGCAACCTATTGGGCTGCGTGTATTTGGCAGGCGTGTGGTTCTTGCGCCCGCACGAGAGATGATCAAGTTACAAGATTTCTCGTTGTGTCGGGAATACTTCGCGGAGGGAAACGGGTGTTTACCTGTGCGTGTGATGGTATCGCCATCGCCCACGCCGGGTGGGTAGACCCGTAACGAGAAAGTGGGGCCGTGCCGAGTCATCGGCACACGACGCAACGCACGCGGAGGCGCGTGCGGCGCGGTTCGTATTCGCATTGCCCCTCAGAGAATGCCCCGCGTGTGACGGGGAGGGCGATCGTGTGCGCCCGCTCAGCCCGAGCGGGAGTAATGAGTCCCCATTCCAGTAACAGGAGATGAGATGAACACCAAGACCATCACCCTCAGCGCCCTCGCCCTCGCCGCCGGCAGTGCCCTCGCGGCCCCCGTCGAGATCCAGGTCAGTGTCGAGAACCTTGCGCCGCAGAACAGCGTCGCCTTCGCCCCGCTCCGTGTGGGCTTCCACAGCGGCAGCTACGACTCGTTTGACGAGGGCTCCGCCGCCTCCGCCGCGATCATCTCGATCGCCGAGGGCGGCTCGGGCTCTGATTGGTTCCCTGCTTTCGCGGCCGCCGACCCCGGCGCGACGCTGGGCTCCGTGCTGACCAACGGCGGCGGCCCGCTCACCCCCGGCGCGACCGGCACCGCGACCTTTACCATCGACCCGGCCATCAACCGCTTCTTCTCGTTCGGCTCGATGGTTGTCCCCAGCAACGACTCGTTCATCGGCAACGACTCGGCGACGGCGTACCAGCTGCTCGATGCCGACGGCAACCTGCTCATCAACGACATCACCCAGTACGGACGCGATGTCTGGGACGCCGGCTCCGAGCTCAACGGGCTCTTCGGCTCGGCCTTCCTTGAAGGACAGATGAACAGCGACCACATCGACGAGAACGGCACCGTCCAGTTCGGGTTCAGCCAGCTGGACATCTACAACGGTGAGACCACGGCCGCCGGCTACACCTTCGACCGACAGTTCGGTGCGGACGATGCGATCTACCGCATCTCGTTCAGCATCGTCCCGGCACCGGGCACCGCCTCGCTGCTCGGGCTCGGGCTTCTGGGCGGGCTGCGCCGTCGCCGCTGATCCCTGACCTGTGCGAGCTTTCTCCGCCACGCGCGCGGGGTGTGACAACGCCCCGCACGCTTTCAAAAACGCAAAGCGGCCCGATTCCACCGGACCGCCCGCTCGCCTCTCTCTCCAAAGAAACGCTCAGCGATTGAGTTCGACGACCAGTGCCTCGGCGAGGCGTTCGTAGTCCTCGATTGTGTTGAACAGCTGGGCACTCACCCGCACCATTCGGTCACACACGCCCGGCAAATCCCACACCGGTGCTTGGATACCGTGGTTGAGGTACAGGCGGTCCCAGAGACCCTCGCCCAGCAGGGTGCTGGGCTCGCATCGACCGGGGATCGGGATGCTGACCATCGTGCCGATCATTGACTCGGGCACACGCTGCTCGCTGCCGAGCAAGGAGCAGATGTGCTCAGCGCCGCGGATCACCAGGTCGTGGTTCCGCTGGCGGAGTTGTGCCCAGCCGCCCGGCAGTTGGGCGCCCATGTGCTCGATCGCCACGGGGATCACCATGTTCCCGGTGTAGTCGTTCGTGCCCGTGTAATCGAAATCGCACAGGTACGCGGCCCGCTCCGGGCGCGTCTCGTGCACCCGGCACGAGAGCACCATCGGCTTGAACCCGCCGTGCTGGTTGGGTGAGGCGTAGATGAAGCCGGTCCCCTTGGGGCAGGCGAGCCACTTGTGGCAGCTGGCCGCGTACCAGGTGGGGTCGAGCTCGCCGATGTTCAGGTCGATCTGCCCCGGCGTGTGTGCACCATCGAGGAAAGTGAGGATGCCGCGTTCTTTCGCTGCCGCCACGATCTCCTTAGCTGGCATGACCAATGCGGAAGCGCTTGTGATGTGCGAGACGAGCACGATCCGGGTCCGATCGCTCATCCTAGAGATGATCGAATCGACCACCTGATCGGGCGAGACCTCGGGGAAGGGGATGTTGGCGACGACGACTCTGGCCCCCGTCTCTCGGCTGACCTTGGCCAGCTCGTTGAAGGTGGCCATGTACTCGTGGTCGGTGACGAGGATCTCATCGCCGGGCGCGAGATCAAGGTTGTTGAGCACGGTCGCCACCGCGAAGGTGCCGTTGGGCACCAGGGCGATGTGGGCCGGGTCGGTGCGGGTGAAGGCCCCGATGGCCCGGCGGGTGTCGTCGTTGTAGTCCTCGAGGTCCGCTTTGAAGAATCGGACAGGGTCCTCCTCAAGGCGGCGCTGCAGCTCGATCTGGGCATCGCGGACGACCGCGGGGGTTAGCCCATACGAGCCGTTGTTGAGCATCGTGATCCCCGGACGGATGGGGAACCGGGCCGGCTCGCTGATGCGATGGCGCACGAACTCCATAATCGCTTCGGGGCGAGCGGCGCTGGGGAGCGACCCCGCTCGCTCGCGGGCATTTCGGGCGATCGGGTCAGCGGAAATCGTCGATGGTTCGGGCATATCCAAGCGTATCGGTGTGCGCGGGTGGTTTCCCGCAAACGATAACGACCGGACCTCAAGATTGTGGGGAACTTCGTCGTGTCGTGTATAGTCTGTGCATGAATCCACGCCCCCTCGCCGCGCTTGCCGTTTCGTGTGTCTCGCTGCTTTGCCCCCTCGCCCTCGCGCAGGAGCAGACGACCGCGCCCACGCTCGAACTCATCTGCCAGGAGCCCGACTGGATCGCACGCTCGCCCGAACGCCCGCGCTGGCTTGTGGACGGCTCGGGCATCCTCTACAGCGCCCGGCGTCCGGGTCGGGTGGGTCGCGACTTCAGCGATGACTACCTGATCTTCACCCGCACCATCAACGCCAGCGATCAGCCCCTCGCCCACAAGATCACCCCCGAAAACCCGGGGCCCTACTTCACCGCCAGCGGCGACTGGGACGCCAAGGGCACCCGTCGCCTGCTCAACCACAACGGCGACCTGTTCCTCTTTGATACCACCCGCAACACCACCACCCAGCTGACCCGCACCAGCGATCGCGAGGGCAGTGCGATGTTCATGAGCAACGACCAGCAGCTCGCGTTCACCCGCGACGGCAACTGGTACATCCGCTCTGTCGCCGGCTCGGGGCTTGTTGAGGTCCAGGCGGCCGACATCCGCTACAGCGAGGCCCCCGAAGACCCCGCCAAGGACCGCGACAAGAACGCCGAGAAGCGGACCGAGCTGCAGAAGGAACAGCGCAAGCTCTTTGAGATCATCCAGCTCGAAGACAAACGCGACGCGATGCGCGAGGACGACCGCTACGCCTGGCAGCAGGCCAACGACCCCACCGAGACCCCCGGGCCGTTCTACATGGGCAAGGGCACCCGCTCGATGGGCACCTGGCTCTCGCCCAGCGGCGGCTACATGCTCGTCGCGACTGCGCCCACCGGACGCAACGACGACAAGCGCGACACCATGCCCAACTATGTCACCGAGGACGGTTTCGTCTCGTCCCGCGCGGTCCGACCCAAGGTCGGGCAGCAGAGCGAGACCCCGGTGTCCTTTGCGCTGCTCGACCTGACCAACGAGAAGGTGATCGAGATCGATCTGAGCACCATGCCCTCGATCACTGATGATCCGCTGGCTGACATCAAGGCCCTTTATGCCGAGCCCGAAGAGGAGCCCAAGGACTCGATTGAGCAGGCTGAGCAGGAGAAGAAAAAGGAAGCGGAGAAGCAGGAAGAGAAGAAGAACACCAAGCCCCGCCCGGCATCGAGTCTTGGCGTGCGTTGGTCCGATTCGGGCCGTTACGGCGCGTTCATGCTGCGTTCACACGACAACAAGGACCGCTGGATCGTGCTGGTGGACACCCAGACTCTCGATGCCGATGGCAACCCCACGGTGACCTGCGCCCACCACCTGCGCGACGAGGCCTGGATCAACTGGAGCTTCAACGAGTTCGGGTTCATCCCAGGCACTGACACGCTCTGGTATGTCTCCGAAGAATCCAACTTCGCTCGTCTCTACAGCTACGAGCCCGAGAGCGATACCCGGACAGCGCTCACGGGCGAGGGGTACGAGGTGCGCAATGTCGAGTTCACCCGCGACGGCTCGGCCGTGTATTACCGCTCGAACCGCAAGCACCCCGGTGTGCAGGAGCTCGAACGCCTCCACCTCGCCACCGGGGCGCTGACGCCGATCACCAAGATGGAAGGCACAGTTGATAGTTACGAGCTCTCGCCCGACGAGTCGAGCGTGATCTTTACCTATTCCAACCTGAACCTGCCGCCCGAGCTCTACATACAGGACCTGAGCGTCCCTGACGCCACGCCCAAGCAGCTCACGCACACCATCACCGATGAGTTCCTCAGCGTTGATCTGACCATCCCCGAGATCGTCGCCGTACCCTCGACCCATACCGAGCAGCCGATCTGGACGCGGGTGTACCTGCCCGACGCGGAGCGATTCCCCGGCCCGCGCCCGCTGGTCGTCTTCTCGCACGGGGCCGGCTACCTGCAGCACGCCAACTACGAGTGGACCTACTACTTCCGCGAGCACATGATGCACTCGCTGCTCAACGACGAGGGCTTCGTCGTTATCGCGCCCGACTTCCGTGCGTCGGAGGGCTACGGGCGCGACTGGCGCACGGCCATCTACCGCAACATGGGCTACCCCGAGCTCGAAGATTTCAAAGACTGCATCGACTACGCCGCTGCGAACTACAACGCGGACCCCGAGCGCGTCGGCATCTACGGCGGCTCGTACGGCGGGTTCATGACCCTGATGGCCATGTTCCTCGAGCCCGAGACTTTCAAGGCCGGGGCCGCGCTGCGGAGTGTGACGGACTGGCGCCACTACAACCACGGCTACACGAGCAACATCCTCAATACGCCGGACATCGATCCCGATCCGTTCGACCGCAGCTCACCGATCACGCACGCCGAGGGGCTGCAGGGCCACCTGCTGATGCTGCACGGTCTGCAGGACGACAATGTCGTCGCACAGGACATCATCCGTTTGTCACAGCGCCTGATCGAGTTGGAGAAGGAGAACTGGGAGCTGGCCCTGCACCCGATCGAGCCGCACGGCTACCACGAGCCGAGCTCGTGGCTGGATCAGCTGCGGCGGATTCACAAGTTGTTTGATGAGCGGTTGCAGATCGATGACTGATTCACACCAAAAATGGCAGGCTGCTGTGCATGTCTCTTGCAAGTCTTTTATAGCACAGAACCTGAAGGATCCAAGTGGTGGATTTGTGCCTTTGGAACCAGCTGTGGGAGGCGCAAAGCCAAGCTCCACGGATATCGCAGGATATGTGAGTCTCATGGTTCAGGGGCAGGAGATACTCGGTCCTGATTCATGGGGCTTGATCGTGGTGTTTTGGGAATACTTCCCAATCTACCTCGAAGAGTATCTACAGAGTGGCAAAATGGAGATTTTGTTTCCTGATCAACCACTTCGTCTCTCCGTAAGCAGGATTGGTAATCAGCTCGTCCGGACGACCCTGCTTCTTGATCAACCTCGTTCGGCTGTGTGTTCCGAGGCACTGCTCATTCGTGCGATGTGCGATGAGGCTTGCCGCGTAATTCAACTCTGCGCGTTGAAACAGATCCTGAATGGTGGATCAAACGATCTCATTAGCCGGATTCGTCACGCATGTGATTCAGTTGTGAGTAGTGGTTTGTAGTATCGCTCGTATTGAGCAACCCGTGGCACCCGGAGTAGGAGATTCGGTATACTCGCGCATGCGAACTCCGATCCTGATCCTCGTCCTCGCACTGCTCACCACCCTCACCCACGCCCAAGGCACCCGCGCCGACTACGAACGCGCCGACGCCCTCCCGGGCAACTGGAATGCGCTCGTGCGGAACGCGGAGGTGCGTGTCCGCTGGCTCACGCCCACCTACCCGGTCTATCAGTACGACCTGCCCGACGGCTCGTCCGAGTGGCGCACGATCGATCTGGAGACCGGTGAGATCACGCCGGCGCTGGACATGGAGCAAATCGCGGCCCAGCTGCGTCAGCAGGGCGTCGAGGATTCGCCTCGTGTGACCTGGTTCGATGCCGTCCAGCGTGACGGTGAAGCACTGACGATCGTGTTCACGCTCGACGGGCAGGCGGGGCTGTGGGCGGTCAACGCGGACGCGACCGGGCTGCGTCGGCTCGAGACGGGCGACATCCCCGCCGAGATCGGGCTGCCGAGGGTGGAGACGGATCGCTCACGCGGCGGTGGGCCTCGCACTTCGGTTTTCGTCCTCAATGCCCACGACGAGCCCGTGGAGTTCCAGTGGCTCGATAGCTCCGGCAACGCCAAGACCTACGCGACGCTTGAGCCGGGCCAGTCGCACCGTCAGGGCACCTATACCAGCCACGCGTGGCGCGTGATCACGACCAGCGGGACAACGCTGGGCGTCTATCTCGCAACGGAGGACCCGGGTGTGATCATCGCGACGGAGCACGCCGACGATGAGCCCGAGCAGGATCAACAACCGCAACCACGCGGCAACAGAACCTCGCCCGATGGTCGATACCGCGTCGAGTTCACCCAGGGCAACATCACGCTCGTTGATGTAAAGTCGGACGATCGCGTGGTGATGACAGACGATGCGATCGAAGACACGATCGAGTACACAGAAGTGCGCTGGGCGCCCGACTCGACGCGCTTCGTTGCCCAGCGCGTCGAGCGTGCCCCGCGCCGCATGGTCCATATCGTGCAGTCCACCCCCGACAATCGTACCCCAGACACCCTGCAACCAGAGTTGATCACCTTTGACTATACCAAGCCCGGCGACGACATTGACCAGCCCAAGCCAGTGCTCTTCGATGCGACCAACGCGAAACAGATCGAGATCGACAACTCGCCCATCGGCGATACCTGGAGCATCAACCGCATCGAGTGGGCGCCGGACTCGAGCGCCTTCTACTACCTCTACAACGAACGCGGCCACCAGACCCTCCGCGTCGTGCGCGTCGATGCCAGAACCGGCGAATCCCGCATCATCATCGAAGAGACCAGCGACACCTTCATCGACTACTCCAGCAAGACGGACCTCAACATCCTCCACGATCGCAACGAAATCATCTGGATGTCCGAACGCTCGGGCTACAACCACCTCTACCGCTTCAACGCCACTACCGGCCAGCAGATCAACCCCATCACCCAGGGCGACTGGGTCGTGCGCGCCGTCGATGCCTACGACCACGCCACCGGCGACCTTCGTCTGCGGATCATGGGCTACGACAAGGATCAGGACCCGTACCACATCCACTACGCCCGCGTCAACATCGACGGCTCGGGCTTCACGCTCCTCACCGAAGGCGACGGCACCCACGACATCGACTTCTCACCCGACGGCGCGTACTACAGCGACCGCTACTCGCGTGTCGATCTGCCCCCGGTCGTCGAGCTCCGGCGCACATCCAACGGCTCCAAGGTCGCCACGCTCGCCGAGGGCGACTGGTCCGAGCTTGTCTCCGCCGGCTGGAACCCGCCCGAGCGCTTCGTCGCCAAGGGACGCGACGGGAAAACGGACATCTGGGGCTTCATCCAGAAGCCGACAAACTTCGATCCGAATACCAGCTACCCAGT
>JAGQON010000149.1 GCA_020427395.1 Phycisphaerales bacterium | reverse complement strand
TGGACCGAGATCGGTGACGCGGTGCACATCGACCTGTCGTGCGATATGAACGCCGACATGGTGGTCGACAGCGGGGATGTCATCGAGATCCTGGAGAACATCCTCGGGACCATGCTCGGCGACTTCGATCTCGATGGCGACGCGGACAGCGACGACCGCGCGATCATCATCAACAACATGGGCACCGGCACCTACTACACCCAGGGAGACATCGACTGCGACGGCGATGTCGATATGGACGACCTGGACGCGTGGGACGCCGGCAACGGCTGCCCCGCCGACCTCACCGGCGACGGTGAGCTCAACTTCTTCGATGTCTCGGCTTTCCTCAGTGCGTACAACGCGATGGAACCGGCCGCAGACTTCAATGACGACGGCATGTTCAACTTCTTCGATGTGAGCGCCTTCCTGGGGTTCTACAACATGGGCTGCCCGTAATCGAGGCATACCCGATATCGAAGCGTCCCAATAGATCATGAGAGATCAAACCCCGCCGAGGAAACTCGGCGGGGTTATTCGTAGGTGGAAGGAAACCGGTTGAAAGTTTACTCGTGACGCAGGGCCACGATCGGATCGAGATT
>JAGQON010000148.1 GCA_020427395.1 Phycisphaerales bacterium | reverse complement strand
TCATGGAGCACGTCGATCCCGTGTTTTACGGGGATCCGAAGGCGGCCGCATCGAAGGCGATGAACATCATTTAGGGCTCAACGGTTGAGTCAGGTTGTCCCAGAAGCGTCTCTGTTGTTCCCAGGCGATCAGCCGTGTGATGTGACGGACATCCCGTTCCGTCACTGCGTCCCTCCCCACGACGACTTGCGGCAGGAACAGAATTTCCTCCTGAATATCCGGCGCCAGGTGCAGCAGGTTCATGATCTGCGTCATCCGCGGCTGCGTGACCTGGGCGAGGTGGGCCAGCTCCGACTGGTTCGCCACGACGCCGTCCGCGATCAGCTTGTCGAACCGGATGGCCAGAGCCATGAGCTTCGCGACCCGGGGCACCCGGCCCGGGAGTGGGGCCTCCTCGGCCGCCGGCCCCGGGCCATCCACGATCCGCTTTCGGCGGGCCTTGATCTCGAAGTGGATCGTTCTCGTCACCGTGGTCATGCGGCCTCCGTTTTTACACGGTCCATGAACGCCCGGATGCTGGATGGCCGGAATGTCACGGCGACGCTCGAGTTGGCGGCGTCGTAGTGGACGACCTCGATCAGCAG
>JAGQON010000147.1 GCA_020427395.1 Phycisphaerales bacterium | reverse complement strand
CTTGCCGGATGGTTCCGGCGGGTTCAGACAGGATCTCACGTGTCCCGCCCTACTCAGGATACTGCTAGGTACCACATGCATTTCGTGTACGGGACTATCACCCGCTATGGTCCAACTTTCCAGAAGGGTTCCACTACACATATGGAGTCCACGACGCAGTCCTACAACCCCGGCACCGCCGAAACGGTCCCGGTTTGGGCTGTCCCCTGTTCGCTCGCCACTACTAGGGGGATCACTACTTGTTTTCTTTTCCTCCAGGTACTTAGATGTTTCAGTTCCCTGGGTTAGCTCCCTTTTCAGGGTATCCCGTCTTCAACGGGATGGGTTGCCCCATTCGGAGATCCGCGGATCACAGGTTATTCTGCACCTCCCCGCGGCTTATCGCAGCCTATCGCGTCCTTCATCGCCTCTGAGAGCCAAGGCATCCACCGTACGCCCTTGAGTAACTTTCTGACCTGAAGCCAGATCTTAATGCTCGGTGGACCGATCTCTCGGTCTGTTTTGGTCGGTCTAACAACAAGTCAAAGAACGTGTGCCCTTGGATGGGCCGCCATCGGACCAAGGTCTGATGACGATGGTGGAGAATA
>JAGQON010000146.1 GCA_020427395.1 Phycisphaerales bacterium | reverse complement strand
TGCCTGTTTGTTTTAACCAAAAAAAGCACCCAACCAAGTTGAGTGCTTTTTTATCGCTATATTGAACTAATCTAATTCTTGATCAGTCGTATATCAATTCATAAAACATGAGTTGAAAAGCTATTTAGATAAGTTTACGTAGTCTAAAATGGTAACAAGGCAACCGAGCGCAGATAGTACGTGTTTGTACATCTAGCTAGGTTAACACCGTTACCGTTTAGAATACTTAAACGGTTTATTCCCACTCAATCGTCGCAGGCGGCTTGCTCGACACATCGTAAGTCACGCGTGATACTTCAGCGATTTCATTCATAATGCGATTCGATACCGTCTCAATCAAGTCATACGGCAGATGGGCAAAACGCGCCGTCATAAAGTCAACAGTCTCAACAGCACGTAGCGCAATCACCCACGCATAGCGGCGACCATCACCGACCACGCCGACCGATTTGATTGGTTGGAATACCGCAAATGCTTGCGCGGTCTTCTCATACCAGCCTGAACGCTCAAGTTCTTCCATAAAAATAGCATCAGCTGAGCGCAGAATATCAGCAAATTCTTTGGTCACTTCGCCCAAGATACGCACG
>JAGQON010000145.1 GCA_020427395.1 Phycisphaerales bacterium | reverse complement strand
CTGGGCAAGGCAATTCCGCCCAGGGTTAGTCGGTCCCTAAGGCGAGGCTGAAAGGCGTAGTCGATGGGAAGCAGGTCAACATTCCTGCACCACTGTTAGCGTTGAACGAGGAGTGACGGCGGGTAGAAGGTTGTCCGGCTGTTAGATGCCGGTTCTTGGTTTGGGGTGGCTGATAGGAAAATCCGTCAGCGGAATCTCCGGGCCGAGAGGAGTCCCAGAGGCGAACCAACTGGAAGTCCGTCCAAGAAAACCTTCGCGGGAGCGAAGCAGTGACCGTACCAAATCTGACACAGGAGGGCGAGGCGAATAGCCTCAGGCGCTCGAGAGAACCCTACGTGAAGGAACTCGGCAAATTAACCCCGTAAGTTAGCGATAAGGGGTGCCTCCGCAAGGAGGTCACAGTAAATCGACAGCTGCGACTGTTTACTAAAAACACAGGTCTCTGCAAAGTCGTCAAAGACGACGTATAGAGACTGACGCTTGCCCGCTGTTGGAACGTTAAGGTGACTGGTTAGCCGCAAGGCGAAGCTGGGAACCGAAGCGCCAATGAAGGGCGGCCGTAACTATGACGGTCCTAAGGTAGCGAAAT
>JAGQON010000144.1 GCA_020427395.1 Phycisphaerales bacterium | reverse complement strand
CAGCCACCCGTCCAGGGCCGCGTGCACATCACCCGGCGTCTGGGCCGCGCGGATCGCGTCCTTCAGCCAGCGGCAGTGGCTCCCGTTGATCTCCTTGCCCAGCCACGAGATCCGCGAGCGGATCTGGGCCAGGGCGTGGCGCTCGCTGCGGAAGCCGACCATGCGGTCGAACCAGCGCCGGATGATCGCGATCTTCTCGCCCTCGCTCGGCGGCGGCGGCACCACGCCCGTGGTCTGCAGCGCCCAGCAGTCGCGGAAGATCCACGGAGCCCCGAGCGAGCCGCGCCCGATCATCACGCCCGCGCAGCCCGTTTCGCGCAGCATGCGGACGCAGTCCTCCGGCGTGCGGACGTCGCCGTTGCCAATGACCGGCACGCCACCATTGCCGTACGCGCCCGTGAGCGCCGCGACCGCCTCGACCACCCGCCTGATCCCGTCGTGCCGGCACTGGCCCTTGAACCGCATCTCCGTCGTCCGCCCATGCACCGTGATCGCCGCCACGCCAACGCGCACCAGGCGGCACGCCAGTTCCGCCGCGCACCCGCCCTCGTACGCCGCCTCGTCCCAGCCGAGGCGCATCTTGCACGTCAGA
>JAGQON010000143.1 GCA_020427395.1 Phycisphaerales bacterium | reverse complement strand
GTACTCCCCGAAATATATTGAGGTATAGCCTCAGGGGATGAGTGCTGGAGGTAGAGCACTGGAAGGGTTAGGGCCGTCACCACGGTACCGTCCCCTACCAAACTCCGAATGCCAGTTACTTTACCCTGGGAGTCAGCCTACGTGGGATAAGCTGTGTGGACGAGAGGGGAAGAACCCAGACCGCCAATTAAGGCCCCCAAGTGATACCTAAGTGATTAAAGAGGTGGGTCCGCAAAAACAACCAGGATGTTGGCTTAGAGGCAGCCACCATTTAAAGAGTGCGTAATAGCTCACTGGTCGAGTAGATCTGCGCTGAAAATCCACGGGACTCAAGGTATCCGCCGAAATTGCGGAATCGTTTTACGATTGGTAGGGGAGCATTCCAGTTGCCGACGAAGCGGAAATGTGAATTTCCGTGGAGGTCCTGGAAGAGATTATGCCAGAATGAGTAGTGAGAAAACAGGTGAGAAACCTGTTCACCGTAAGCCCAAGGGTTCCTGGGTAAAGTTAATCTTCCCAGGGTTAGCCGGTCCCTAAGACGAAGCCGAACGGCGTAGTCGATGGAAACCATGTCAATATTCATGGGCCGCCA
>JAGQON010000142.1 GCA_020427395.1 Phycisphaerales bacterium | reverse complement strand
CGTCCGTACCGTAAACCGACACAGGTGGGTGGGGTGAGTATCCTAAGGCGCTCGAGAGAACCATCGCTAAGGAACTCGGCAAAATAGCTCCGTAACTTCGGGATAAGGAGTGCCCTCTGAAGTTGAGGTCTTCGCGACGCAAGGTTTCGGGGGGTCGCAGTGAAAGGTGGGCTGCAACTGTTTATCAAAAACACAGGTCTGTGCCAAGGCGCAAGCCGATGTATACAGACTGACGCTTGCTCAGTGACGGAAGGTTAAAGCAAGGGGTCAGGCGCAAGCCGAAGCTCCGAACCCAAGCCCCGTTAAACAGCGGCCGTAACTATGACGGTCCTAAGGTAGCGAAATTCCTTGTCGGGTAAGTTCCGACCTGCACGAATGACATAATGATGGCAGCGCTGTCTCCAGCAGAGACTCAGTGAAATCGAAATCGCAGTGAAGATGCTGTGTACCCGCGGCTAGACGGAAAGACCCCGTGAACCTTTACTACAGCTTTACATTGAACTTTGACCTGACTTGTGTAGGATAGGTGGGAGGCTTTGAAGTGACGACGCCAGTTGCCATGGAGCCAACCTTGAAATACCACCCTGGTTAT
>JAGQON010000141.1 GCA_020427395.1 Phycisphaerales bacterium | reverse complement strand
GGCGCCGACGCGGACCTCGCCGAGGCACGCGCGGAACTCACGCGTCAGCAAGGCCTGTACGAGACGAAAGACGTCTCGCTCGCGACACTCGAAGCGGCCGAGGCCCGGTACAAGCGCGCCGAGAGCAACCTGACACAGATCACCGAGTCGATCGAGATCGCCAAGGCCCAGATCCGCCAGGCAGAGAAGGATCTCGACAACACCGTCATCACCAGCCCGATCGACGGCGTCGTGACGGCGCTCAACGCCGACGTGGGCGAGCTCGTCGTGATCGGCACGCTCAACAACCCCGGCTCGATCATCATGCAGATCGCCGACCTGTCCAAGATCCTCGTCCGCACGCGCGTCGACGAGAGCAACGTCTCGCTCGTGGCGCAGGGCCAGGACGCGACGGTCTATCTCAACGCCTACCCCGACAAGAAGTTCAAGGGCAAGGTCCGGTTCATGAAGCTCCAGCGCGAGATCTGGCGTGACGGCTCGGGCTACGTCGAGGCCGAGGTGATGCTCGAAGACGTCGCGGGCGAGCGTCTCTACAACGGCCTGACCTCGAACGTCGACATCAGCGTGCAGACGCTGGCCGACGTGCTCAAGG
>JAGQON010000140.1 GCA_020427395.1 Phycisphaerales bacterium | reverse complement strand
GCCCGAGGAATTACCACCGGCAGCTTCCTGGAGTACACCAATAAGGAGATTTTGGCCGACGCCCTTTCTGGTCGGCAGAAATTTTAGGATTTTCCTAAGTGCTTATTTGGCAATGTTTTGCGCCGTTCCATTTTGCAAGGTAGACTTTCCGTACTGAAACATCCCCGCCGCCTGCCGTTGGGGAGACAACCCTCGATTCCTAACCTGAATTCAACTTAAACCGGCCCTTTCCCAATTCCTAAACCATGCGTCTGTCCCTAAGTTCTCAGCAGATTCTGGCCCAGCGTCAAATTTTGGCGCCGCGGATGATCCAGTCGATGGAGATTCTGCAGTTGGCACAGGCAGCGCTAGAGGAACGAATCGAGCAGGAGTTGTCCGAGAATCCGATTCTGGAAATGCGTGATCGGGATCCATCGCTCCCCGATGAACCGGGTGAGCGGGAAGAACCGCGCGAAAAGAGTGTCGACGAAAAAGAAATCATCGTCGACGAATCGCACAACAATGCCGACGATTTTGAACGGCTGTTGAATTTGGACCGGGAAGTTCCCGATTTCTTCGACGAATCCCCCCGTCGCTCCGCCAATCGCATTAGC
>JAGQON010000013.1 GCA_020427395.1 Phycisphaerales bacterium | reverse complement strand
CGCGGTCTTCGGTAAGGTCATCAAGGGCATGGATGTCGTTGATGTCATCCGCAAGGCAAAGACCGGAAGCCGTGGGCACTACGGCGATGTGCCCGTCGAGACGATCGTGATCGAGAAAGTCTCGGTTCTCTCGGGCGAGAAGGCCGAGGAGCTTGGTCTGGTCGGCGCAGACGGCTGAGTGCCCGACGCAGCCCCCCCGATTGGGGATGAAGCAGATCGCGGGGCAATATTGAATTTCGACGCCCGTTCCCTTGTTGGAGCGGGCGTTTTTTGCGCCCTGCGAGAAAAAACGGCTTCTGCACGCCGGGTAGCGTCCGAGAATGCGTCTGTTCAAGCGGGTCGTGGACATGGCCGATGAAACTTCAGCGGCGAGTTTCCGTAAGACGATTGTGGGTCTGACACAATGATGAGGGACGACATGCACCTGACCTGCACACACCAAGAGATTGAAACCGCCACCTCGAGTGAAGCGTTCGACGACGCGGGCATTATCCCCTTCGCCGACGAGGTAGAGGCGATCAAACCCAAGCGGACCAGGACCGTGACAGCCAAACGGGACAGCGCCATGGAAGCGTTCGGGCCCGTGCACAAGCGGGTCTCGGTCGCGGACCGCGAGCTGGGGATCGAGCGGAACCAGTGGGAACGGCGCGGGAAGTACTCGTGCCCCTGCTGTGCCCAGAAGACGAGCCGTGTGATGCGGGTGCGCGTGGCGCACCGCCCGGGCTGGTCGGCCGTTTGCGCGGTGTGCGCCGCGACGCTGCTGGCCAAGGTCCCCGGGACGATCGTGGGCGGGATGGTCCGCCCATCACGACGACGCCGGGCGAGCACGCCCGGGCAAGTCGCCCATGGGTTTCGTCGAATGGATCAGGGCGGCTATCGGCGTGCGGGCTGAAGAGCCCGGGCCAACGACGACTGAATCCGAGTAATGAACTCCTCGGCCCGGCCATAGCCGGGTTTTTTCATGGCCGCACGCTCAGATGCAGTCCCGGAGCCACTCGGGAAGGTCTGGGGCCCCGGTCTTGCGGAGCGTGACCTCGGCGACATTCTCGCCCGCCCCGATGTGGTTGGTGTTGATGAGCTCAAATCCCAGCTGCGGGGCAAGCTTTTTGATGGAGGTGAGCGACGAGGGCTGGAGCATGAAGCCGTCGCCGCGCACAGAGTCCTTGTAGATGCTGATGTGGTTCTGGATCGCGGCCGGGTTGTGCAGGTCGATGGCGTCGGCATCGAGCATGCTGAAGTAGAGGATGCCGCCAGTCCTGAGCACCCGGTTGAGCTCGATGAGGTTGAAGAGAAAGTCGTAGTAAAGGAAGTGGATGAAGACGGCCGTGGAAATGACGATGTCGATGGATTCGTCCGCAACCTGAGGGATCGAGGCGTACTCGATGCGGTGAAACTCGGTCTGGGGGAAGGACGAGAGCTCGTTGCGGGTGAAGTCGAGGAACTTGGGGTTGAGGTCGACGCAGTGGACCTTGGCGGCCTTCTCGCAGAACGCCCGAGTAACAAAGCCGCACCCGCTGCCGAAGTCGAGGACGGTGTGGGAGTCGTTGATCTTCAGCAGGTGTGCGAGGCGTTTGCCCTGCGCGTAGCGGCTCTGGCGGATCTCTTCAAGCTTCTCTTCGGGCGCGTCGCCCCACTTGGGCCCGATGCAGGCGCAGAGCATGTCGCGGACGGTGTCGAGGTCGTGGGCGTACCAGGTGTTGGTGGGCATGTTTTGTGATCTGCCTGTGATGGGCGATGTTGTTGCTGCAGAGCCGTGCGATATCAGGGTCTGGAATCCTGTGTGTGACGGATTGCTTGCTTCGCGGAAGGGCGGGAGATGATGGCTTGGGGATATTTCTTATCAGGGTTCATGTCGAGCTGAGCTTGGAACTGATGAAGGAGTTCGAGCGCCGTGTCAAAGTCACCGTTGTCGCTGGCTCTGAGCGACTCTATCACAATCCCAGATTCATCGATCGCGAGGATAAACATAAAGCATCTGAAGCGGGCCGGCTCATTCCACGAGGCGTGACTCTGAATCGCCCTCGCACCCTGCTGCTTGAGGAAGAAGGCTGCCTGCTCGTAGTTTCCCTGCATGAAATGGGCGCATGCGAGCAAACGCATCACGCGTTGGTGCTCGTTCCTGAACATGAACTCGGGCTTCTGGATCGCGTCGTTCTGGAACATGCGGGTTGCGTTCCCGATGATTTCCGGGTCAAGAAGCACATCGTTGGGGTCGGGTGTTTCCTTGCTCAGACGCGACAGTACACTAATGTAAATGTAACCCATATGGTCTGTGGTCAGGGATACCTCGTTGACATGATCGAGCAGCGCGCGCAGTTGCTTTTCGCCCCTGCCCCATTTCGATCTCAATGCGTACGCGAGGCGGTAATAGGCGTCCTGAACATCTGGGCGGACCCGGGTGGCTTCGTTGAACCAGAAGTACTCGTCTCGGTTCAGATCAAACTGATGTCCCATCGTGACGGCGATCAGTTTCACGGCCGAGCCGGGCCATTCCGGATGGATCTCCCATGCGTGGGTCAGGTGCGCGTTGGCGACTTCGAGGTAGGTATAAAACATCTCCCACTGGGCGTTGTTGATGGCGCTGGCGAATTTGTCGGTGCGTGCGTCCCACGCCTTATCGACCATGAGATACCCGAGGGCGGAGTGCGCGATCCAGGGGTCGATCTCGTCCACGGAGAAGAGCCTGTAACAGAACTGCTCGGCTTGTTCGCTATTGAGCGAAGGGGAGTCGTGGGCGAACCGGATGATGCAAGTGGCGACGAACTCCTGTTGGTGGGGAGGAACGTCATTGAGTTTCGCGGCTTCGAGGATGAGGCTGATGCCCTTTTCGTAGGCTGTGGTTGTCTGCTCTTCATTCGCTCGTCCAGCGCTGCTGAGCATCTTTGCCGCCCGGAGCCAGGCGGATCCCTCGAAGTAGGGTGGGTAGCCAGAGTCGTGCATCCGTTGTGCGAGCAGCAGCATGTCTCGCCCGAGTTGGAGTGTTTGCTCGGGCGATGGGTCGCGAGCAAAGACCGAGCTCATGTAGCGGTATTGTGCGTAGAGCGGCGGGTCCGGGTCGAGTTTGAGCAGTCTCGGGTACATCTGTGTGATGCCCAGAGAGATGTCTTGGTACCAATGGCCGTATCCGGTCCCGGTACGCACCATGATGTCGATCAGCTCGTGATACGCGTCGGCTTGCTCTTGTGTGTCAAACTCACGCTGCTCGAACTCGGGCATGAGCACCGACCAGAAGTAGTCGTATCCTGAGCGGTAATACGACTCACGGGATTGGTGGGCTGACGCTCTGACGCTCTGTGCGCATATGAGGAGCAGAACGCATGCTGCGACGACCGAACGGATCATTGAGCTTTGTGTCTTCATCAACATCGAGTGTATCCGATCGATGTCATATGAAAAACCCGGCTGGTGGTGGGTCAGCCGGGTCGAGGTGAACTGGGCGTTGCCGGGGCCGCTCCGTCGAGCGGCGTGATCCGTGATGCGTCGCGTCCTTGCGACGGATCGCCGTCCTTGGTGGGTCAAGGGGGATCACACACCCCTCACCAGCGTGGCTCAGTTCTGCTGAATGTCTCGTCCGATTGCTCGGGCGTGGTGGTGGGTGTCCCATACGCGGCCTTGCGCCTGGGACGGGTGAAGAAGCATGGTGTGGCTTGTACGCCCCTGTGCATCGCGGCCTGCGATCAGGGAGGGGCGGGTGTTCAGGTCGTGGGCGGACGCTTGTGCGCCAGCTTCTTGGAAAGCTCGGCCATCTTGGCAAGTCGATCGTCGAACTCGCTCTGCCAGGCGTCCCGGGCACGGATTTCCAGTCGATCGCCCGCGCCCAGCACGATCACATCCTTGGGCAGCCCCAGATGTTCCAGCTGCCAGGCGGGCAATCGGATGCGGTTGTTGGCGTCCACATCCACTTGTTCGGTCACCGAGTGCAGAATCACATCCAGCTCGGCCTGATCCTCGTCGGGCGTCAGACTCGGGTCCCGGCGTCCGGCCGTGAAGAGCTCGTTGTGCATCTTCTCGGTGTAGAGGCGGAGTGAGCCCGTCTGCGGCCAGGGGACGCAGAACCATGTGGCCCCGTCGTGCTCCGGGGACCAGCGATTGCGGAACTTTGCAGGTATGGCCAAACGCTGCTTCGCGTCGATACTGGCCTCTGCTTGTCCGGTGAATGGCACGGTTTGTGTCCCCAAGGTGGTTCATTCGTGGGATTATCGCCCACTATCACCCACAACGCAAGCCGGATGCTCCCCATTTTCACAGATTGGGGAGGGGTTGTGGACAAGGAACGGACTCGTGCACCTTGGGGAAATGAATAATCGGAGCGCTATGGCGTTTTTCGATAAAGACTTACAGGTTTTGGGCTCTGGTTACCCACACTACCGTGTCGATATGTGAAGATAGGGCAACCATTCTGAGTTGTGGATCGGGTGAATCGGGGAAGCTCATCTGATCGATCGTGAGGGCGATCGCTCGGGTTGGTGTGTATGAGCCGCAGTGCGCGAGGGGGCGCGATTGTCGATGCAGCAACAGGACAAGGAGTTGATCGAATCAGCGTTTTCGGTGTTCCCGAAGGCGGTGTACCTGCTGACGGCCGGCTTTGAAGACAAGCGGGGCGGGATGCTCGTGCCGTTTGTCCATCGATGCTGCAACGAGCCCGCGATGATCTGCGTGGCGGCCCGCAAAGGGCACACGATCGACCCGCTGATCCGTGACTCGCACGCCTTTGCGCTGGGCGTGCTGGGTGAGGGAGATCGTCTGATCGAGCGTCGGTTTCAGCGGAGCGATGTTCCGCCGCGTGATCTGCCAGCGATGGGAGATGAAGACCCGTTCGACGCGATCGAGACCAAGACGCTAGTGACCGGCTCGCCCATCATCCCACGCTGCAAGGTGTGGTTCGACTGCGAGGTTGCTCGGAGGGTCGATCTCGAGGCCGAGATGGAGCTGTTCGTCGGCGTCGTGGTGGGCGTGATGCTCAACGGCAGGAAGGTGCGGATCGATCGCACGATCGAATCGGACGACTGATCACTCAGAGTTGTGGAGTGGGTTCAGGATCTGCTCGCCGATCTGGCTGGTGAACCGCTCATGGCTGAACCGCTGGGCGTTGGCGACGCATTCCTCGGCACAGTTCTGTGGCTGGGGGCATCGGTCGATCGCCTCAGCAAGCGCCTCGGGTGTGGGCTCTTCAAAAAAGGAACCCGTGCGGGCATCGATCACGCTATCGAGTGCGCCCCCGGCATGGCGAGCGACGACCGGGCACCCGCAGCCCTGGGCCTCGACGGCGGTGATGCCGAAATCCTCGATCTGTGGGAAGAGGAAGGCCCGAGCACGCCGGTAGTGGTCGCGAAGTTGTTCGTCGCTGACCTTCCCGGCAAACGTGATGAGTTGTGATTTGCGGGCCTTTGCACGCAGTGCGTGCTCGTGGGAGCCGGAGCCGACGATGACGAGTCGGCGATTGAGCCGGATCGCAGCGTCGATGCCCAGCTCGACTCGTTTGTAGGGTTCCAGCGCGCTGACAAGCAGGAGGTGGTCTTCGCGCTGGACGCCGGGGTCACGGGAAAAGAAATCGGTTCGCACGGGCGGGTGGATGACGACCGAGTCGCGCTGGTAGCAGCGTTCGATCTCGCGTGCGGTGTGGGTGGAGTTGGCGATGAAGCGAGTGACATTGGTCGCGGTCTGACGGTCCCAGTCGCGGAGCCGGGGAGCGAAGCTGGCGAGCCCGAGTGCGCGGAGGCGCCCCTTGAGATCGGGCGAGGCGTAGCTGTCGGTTTGTGACCAGAGGTAGCGGGCGGGGCTGTGGCAGTAGCACAGGTGGGGCACGCCGCCAGGCGGGGCGATGGACTTGATAGCGGACGAGCTGGTCGAGATCAGCAGGTCAATGGGTTCGCGGGCGTGGTCGCGGGCGAGGGCGCGGCCGAGCTCGGCGACCGCGGCGGGATAGCGGGGAAGCAGCCATCGCCGAAGCGACTCGGGGTAGCGATTGAGGGCGGATGTGGCTCGTGGAAGGGCGTCGAGGGTGGGAGAGAGCGGGGCGGCGTTGTCGAACATCGTGTAGATGCGAGAGATCGTGTGGCCCTGGCTGAGGAGGAGGCGGGCGATGGCGTCGAGGACCATCTCGCCGCCGCGGTAGCCCACGAGCCAGTCGTGCGCGAGGGCAACCCGCATGGCGTGCGGTGCGTTTTCAGGCGGAGTGGTCTGGGGGTCTATCATGTGGTAGAGGACGCGGGAACGGCTGGGAGATCTGTTGTGACTGATCAGGCGAACGCGGCAAGCGAGACGGGACGGGCGATGACCCCGGCCAATCGGCTCGGGCTCAACTATGAGCAAGAGGCACGGAAACTCGGGGACCCGGTGTGCCCGATCATCGATGCCCATGCGCACATCAATGGTGGACGGGCCGCTCAAGTGTACAAGCGGGTGTGCGACCTGTACGGGATCGAGCGTGTCTATTCGCAGACGCAGCTGGCTCAGGCGGACGCGGTACGCGAGGTGATGGGCGATCGGATCTCGTTCGTAGCGATCCCCGAGTACATGCACCCGGACCGGACCTGGGCGCACACGCAGGGGTTTCTGGAAAACCTCGACGCGTGGCATGAGCGTGGGGCGCGGATGCTCAAGTTCTGGGGTGCGCCGCGGCTGCGGGATTACGCGGAGAACATGAGCGTGCCGCTGGAGCAGATCGTGCCATTTGATAGCGAGTGGAAGCTGCGTTTGGCGGAGAAGGCCAAGTCGCTGGGCATGATGCTGATGGTGCACTGCGCGGATCCGGACACCTGGTTTCAGACGATGTACGCCGATTCGTCGCGATATGGCACGAAACAGTCGCAGTACGAGTCGCTTGAACGCCTTCTGGAAACAACCGGTATGCCCTGCATGGCGGCCCACATGGGCGGCTGGCCCGAGGATCTGGGGTTCCTCAGCGGGCTGCTGGATCGGCATCCGAAGCTGATCCTGGACACGAGCGCGACCAAGTGGATGATCCGAGAGCTGAGCCGCCACGAGACGAGCGAACTGTTGGCGTTTCTGGATCGCTATGCGGGTCGGATCCTCTTTGGCTCGGACATCGTGACCAGCGATGATCACCTGGTATCGACAGACCCGGAGAACCCGGCGTTTGGCAACCAACTTGCCAGCAGCGAGGGTGAGGCGTTCGAGTTGTATGCCTCGCGGTACTGGGCGCTAAGGACGATGTATGAGACGGGTTATCGGGGGGAGTCGAACATCGCAGACCCGGACCTGAAAATGGTGGATCCCAAGCGGTTCGATGATCTCAGTGCGCCGGCGCTGCATGGGCACGAGATCGACGATGCCCGTTTGCGGGTGTTGTACCGTGATGCATGCGTGGGGACGCTGGATCGCTGGTACGCTGGCGAGGACCCCTGGTCTGACAGATGAATGGGCTGAAAACCGCCTTTTTTCGGCGGATATCAGGGATTCCACGCTTGTAGCGGGCCTGAAGTTCCGTTATTCTCGGAAAGTGCTCTGGCGCGAGATGTAAGGCTGCCGGTGCGTCGTGTGAAATCAGAGGTGCGCGGTGTCTCTGCCGCGTGCTGCCCGTTGGAGTCGACGGGCATCTCCATCCGACAGGAGCGAATCATGAAGCAAGGGTGTGCCCTCGGGCTTGCGCTGGTATGTGTTGCGGGTCTGACCGGTCCGGTCATGGCCCAGGCGAGTGTGTCCAATGATGTGCAGATTGATGGCTTCGAGCAGCCGGAACTGCGCGAGCTGAACTACAACCTCGATTCGGGCAGTGTCCGAGTGGAGAACCCGCAGCAGGGTGCCCGCGATCTGCAGGTCCCGGTCTGGGAGGGCATCGTTGATGTTCCCGACGCGGAGTGGATCCGCCTGCGATTCAGCGATGTGGCGTTGGCGCATTCGACGGAGGAAGTCCGCGAGAGCTATCTGCGAGTTACCTCGCTGCAGGACGGTTACGAGCAGTACCTCGATGCCAAGTCGCTGGCTGAATGGAGCAACACCTCGGCGTACTTCAACGGCGGCGCTGTGAAGATCGAGATCATGGCCTCGCCCAACGCGAGCGGGCAGGTCAATCGCGTGCGTGTGTGGGGCGTTCAGGCCTCGGCACCGGTGGTCGGCCCCCGCTCGATCTGTGGCACGGTCGACGACCGTGTGCTCAGCTATGACAACCGCGATGCCCGCCTGATGCCGATCGGCTGCACGGCGTGGCTCTTCAGCGATCACGGCAACCGCATGCTGACCGCGGGCCATTGCGGCCCGGGCACGGGCGATGTGATTCAGTTCAATGTGCCGCTCTCAAGCAGCGGCGGCTCGCCGCAGAACCCGCCGCCACAGGATCAGTACCCGGTGGACGGCTCGTCGGTGCAGCAGGCGAGCAGCATCTTCATCGGCAGCGACTGGGCGTACTTCGGCGTGTTCGACAACTCGAACACCGGCATGAGCCCCGGCACTTCCTACGGCGTGTGGCACGATCTTGCACCCTCGCAGATTCCCAGCGATGGCCGTCCGATCCGCATCACGGGGTACGGCTCGACGAGCTCGCCGGTGCCCGCGAGCTGGTACCTCGTGCAGAAGACGCATGTCGGCCCGCTGGCGAGCATCGTGGGGAACACCGTCCGCTATGCGACGGACACCACGGGCGGCAACTCGGGCTCGGCGATCCTTGATGAGAACAACCAGATCGCGATCGGTATCCACACCAACGCGGGCTGCAGCAGTGGCGGTGGTTCCAACCAGGGCACGAGCCTCTTCAACAACGATCTGCAGAACGCGCTGGCCAATCCGCAAGGCATCTGTCTGCCGCGTGATATCCAGGCATCGGTCGTGGCCCGCCCCACGCATGTGCAGCCCGAGGGTGGCGATGAGATCGTGCTGCAGATCGACAACCTGCAGGGCCACTCGGTGGTGGGGGCACCCAAGTTCATCGTGAACGCGACGGACGGCACCAGCTTCGAGCAGGACATGGTCGACAACGGTGACGGCACCTACACCGGCACCTTCGGCTCGTACTACTGCGGCAGCAGCGTCTCCTACTCGTTCGAGATTGAGGACGAGGAGGGTACGGTTGTTTCGGTCCCCGCCTCGGGCACCTTCACGACGGTAGCGCTGGACGATCTGACCATCGCCTTTGAGGACAACTTCCAGACCAACATGGGCTGGCAGAGCTACACCACCGGCGGGTCTTCGACTTTCATCCGCGCTGAGCCCAACGGCTTTGGCATGGGTGACCCGGATTCGGACGCCGATGGATCGGGTATGTGCTATGTCACCTCGAACATCTCGGGTCGCGATGTGGACAACGGCAGCGTTTGGCTGCTCTCACCGCCTATCAATATCTCGGGTGTTGAGGACGGCGTGCTCCGCGTTTCGGTCTGGATGACCGGCACCGGGCCCGACTCGATGGACATCGAGATCAGCACCAACGCCGGGCTGTCCTTCACGGAGGTGACCTCGATCACGAGCACCAACGGGCAGTGGCAGGACCTGTCGTATGACATCGCGTCGCTCAACCCGGCTTCCAATATTCTGCAGATGCGCATCAGCGTGACCGATGCCGGTGCGGACACCACGGTTGAGGGCGGCGTTGACGCGTTCAAGGTGACCAGCGAGGTCTGTGACAACACCCCGGGCTGCCCGGCGGACCTCAACGGCGACGGTGCCCTGGACTTCTTCGATGTCTCCGGCTTCCTCAGTGCGTACAACGCGATGGATCCGTCGGCGGACTTCGACGGGAACGGCAGCTTCGACTTCTTCGATGTGTCGGCGTTCCTGAGTGCATTCTCGGCGGGCTGCCCCTGATCGCGGCCCCCTGAATCTGTAACCAGAAACCCCGCGTCGTGGACGCGGGGTTTTTTCGTGGCTGAGTTGTCGTTGGGCTGCTCAGGGTTCCTGCGTGGGTTTGGCGACGGCGGCCATGGCGTCGAGGCGGGCCTGGAGCTCGGGTGCGGCGCGCTCATCGAGCTTGGCGTCGAAGCTCAGATCGAGGCGGGCGGGGGTGAGCAGGTCGGAGAAGCCGTCCGAGGCGCGGGTGAGTCTGAGCGGGGCGGCTTTGAAGCTGCCGTTGATCGAGTCCTTGCCGGGCTTCCTGCCCGGGAGCATGAAGCCGGCACCGTCGTAGATCCCGATCTGCCCGTTGCTGATGATGGCGTAGCGGATGGAGGCGTTTGCAGCGGTGGGCTCGATGGGGGTCTTGCCCGGCTTGGGGTCGAGGAAGAGGTGGATATGGACGATGGTGCCCGAAATCTGGGACCAATCGGCGTTCTTTTCAAAGAATGCCGTCAGCTGCGCGTTGGGGAGGTCGGTGAGATAGATGTCGGCGGTGTTCTCGTCGTGGAACGCGTAGACGCGTGTACGCAGGTTGGTCTCGTAGACCGATCCGGTCGTATCGGAGAGCACGCGGGAGCTGCCGCCGGAGCCGCCACCGCCCCGAAGGGCGTTGCAGGCGCTAAGCGAGAGCGAGGCGCCCATCAGCGTGATGAGCGTGGCGCGTGAGCGGCGAGAGACGGCGTGTGATCGTGCTGCGGTCATGCGTCGAGCATAGCGGGATCGGGCGGGTTTGTGTTCCCCCGGAAGGCGAATGTGGTGGCAACCGTACGCCGCGTTCGTGCGGATCGGGAGTACGACCCGCTTGGGAACGGATCATCGCGAAGAAAGGACGACGTCATGGCACGCATGAAGAGCATGATCGCAAGCGGGACCCTTGGGGTGCTTATGGCATTGAGTGGCACCGCGCTGGGCGGCTTCGACCTCTCGCAGGTCTCGGTTGAGCAGGCCCCGGAGCGATCCGGGAGCAAGTCGAAGAGTTCGTCGAGTGATACGACCTCGAAGCGTGCAACGCCGGCACGCAAGGCGGCTCCGGCTTCCAAGCCGGCATCGAAGCCCGCTTCCAAGCCGGCATCGCGTCCTGCGTCGCGACCGGCAGCCAAGCCTGCGCCACGCCCGGCTTCTGCATCACCATCGAGCGGGCGGAGCTCATCGAGTCGTCAGGCGGCTCCTGCGCGGCCTGCACCCGCCAAGTCGCAGCCCGCGGCTCGCCCGAGCAGCCAGCCCAAGAGCCAGCCGACAGCGGAACCCAAGTCGCAGCCGAGCCCTCGCCCCAGTGCGCGCCCCAGCACGCGTCCGAGTTCGCAGCCCAAATCGCAGCCCAGCACGCGTCCGAGTTCACGTCCTGAAACGCAGCCCAAGCCGCGTCCCTCGACGCGCCCGGCGACTCGACCTGCGACGCAGCCGACGACTCGGCCTTCGAGCCGACCGGATACGCAGCCGCGTCCGAGCACGCGTCCTGATGATCGTCCGAACACCAACCCAAGCACACGTCCTTCGACTCGTCCGACGACCAGTCCCCGTCAGGATGTGCAGCCGGATACGCGGCCGAGTGCCGAGCCCAAGCCCGATCGTCCATCGCCGAGCACGACCGATTCGAGCACGACCCGTCCCAGCACGACCAACGCGCCGGCACAGGCGCGCCGGGCGCTGTCGACGAGCACCGGGCGGACTGGTGTGCGCAAGATGGGGCGCCCGGACGGGTTTGATGTTGAGCAGGCGCGCGAGGCGCTGACGCGCCGACTGGGCAGCGGCAAGACGGGCGTGGGCGGGAAGATGGAGGATCACCCCGACGAATCATCGGGGCACCACGACGACCATTACGACGATCACCATAACGATCATCACGATGACCACCATGATGATCATCACGACGACTGGCATGTCGATATCGACATCAACTTCTGGTCGCACCCGACCTACTGCCCGACCGGGTGGTGGTACTACTGGGGCGACTTTGATCACGATGGGTACGCCGACTATGTCTGCACGAACGGCTCGTACTCGTACTACTGGTATGGGTGGAGCGGGGCGTTCTGGGACTGCTCACCCTGGTATGGGTGGTATCCCACGCGGTACCGCACGACCTGGTGGACCTACTCGATCCCGGATACCTACCGCGGCGTGGTGTACGGCGTGGATCAGGAGCTGGCGGACGAGCCGGGCGTGATGGTGGTGGAGGACCACGCTGTGGAGCCGACGCCGGTACCACTTTCGGCGGTTGAGGTCGCTCGCTTGGAGATGTCGATGGGCGATCCGAGTGTCGCGATCGAGGCGTATCGGGCTCACCTGAACGACTACCCTGAGGACTGGTATACGTTGCGTGAGCTTGGGATCGCGTTGCTGCGTGGCGGGCAGCGTGGCGATGGCATCGCTTTGATTGGTTATGCCCATTCGCAAGACCCGCTGCTGGCGTATGACGCGATCCCCTTGGAGCTGTTTGGGAGCGATTCGCGTGAGGTTCGTCAGGTCCTGGTTCGGGCGGTGGGCTGGGCCCATCGGAACCCCTCGGCCAGCGCGTGGCTGTCTGTGGCCATCCTGATGCAGTGCGAGGGTCGAAACGGCCCGGCGTTGAAGATGGTTGATCGGGCCCAGGATCATGGTCTTGATATCACGGTTGCGGACCAGATGCGTTCTGCGCTCGTTCAGCGGTGATGGCGAGAGAATCTGCGTTCGATCCTACGGATTGCGTGTTAATCCGGTGGGTTTAGGGGGTATGCTGAAGTCCGAGAATCGTGGCGGGTTGTGAAAGGGCTGGTTTCGTCGGCGTGAAATTCGACGATATCAGCACGGAGTCTCCTGACAGGCGCTTTCCCCGAGCACGAGGTCTATTCACCATGCAGCACGATCTTCCGCTTCGCTTTTCGTCTCTTCGCCCGGTCCGCGTCCCGACCCTTGCGGTCGCCCTCGCGGTGACGGCAGGGGCATGCGTCTCGCCGGCACTGGCGATCGATCGCAACCCTGAGGGATGGAGCGTGCTCGAGCCCAGTGTGGACACCCGCATCATCTTTGTTTCCTCGTCAGAGGGCAACGACCATAACTCAGGGCTGACCCCCTCCAAGCCGGTCCGGACGCTTGCGCGAGCGGAGGAGTTGGTTCGGGATGGGTACCCGGACTGGGTGCTGATGAAGCGAGGGGATACCTGGAACGAGGGGTTTAACGGTTGGTCGCTATCAGGTCGGAGTGACAATGAGCGTGTACTGATTTCTGCGTATGGCGAGGGAGATGCGCGGCCCAGAGTCGTGCTTCAGGACTCGAGCTTCCTTGTAGGTCCGATGAATCGTGAAGTGAGCCATGTTGCCATTGTTGGTATCGCAGTACTGGGTGACCGCGAGCCAGGCAACTCTTCGATTGGATTCCGATGGCTCTCGAATGGATCAGATCTGCTGCTTGAGGATTGTCTCATCTCTGGCTTCAAGGACAACATCGTCATCCAAGCTGTTGGTGAGCAGTATCACAATATTGAACTCCGACGCAATGTGATTGTTGATTCATGGTCCGACAACGGCCACTCGCAGGGCATCTTTGTCAAGAACTGTAATGGAGTTCTCCTCGAAGAGAATGTCTTTGATCACAATGGCTGGAATGAAAATGTGCCAGGTGCGGAGCCGACCACCTTTGATCAGAATGTATATTTGCAGACCGATACATTCGGGGTGGTCTTCAAGGGCAACCTGACTTCTCGAGCAGCGGCGGCAGGGGTCCAGATGCGGACTGGTGGTCACGCCATCAATAATCTGATGTATTCGAATGGTTTGGGATTGCGCTTTGGATACACGGCCCTTGAGTGGCCGGCGCAGTCGGCGCAGGGTTCGATCATCGGCAATGTTGTGCTCGGTGGGCAGTTGGCAAACAATACTGCTGATGGCGCCGGGATCGGCATCTGGGTCGAGCGAGCAGATAATACAGTTGTGAAACAGAATGTTGTTGCTGATTACGGCACTGGTGGCGTTCCTACGGCATTTTCAATCAATGGGTATGCTGGCGATGTGGTATTTGAACAAAATATCGCATTCAACTATGTTGATTCTGAGAACCGCGGGCACGCGATCAAATCGGGTGCCGAGGTGCAGGGAAGTGTGAAGTTTCTCAATAACCAGTGGCATATGCCCGGAACATCGCGCGTCATCAACCTGCGCTACAGCGACCGCTTCCAGTTCGTGGGCAACGACATGTCGGGCTTCTCGGGCGATACCGAGGCGTTCTTTATCGACGGCGGCAGTATCGATTTCCAGGATTGGATCGGGCAGGGATTCGTGACCGGCGATTCGATCAACAGCTCGGGCGAGTCGACGATCCTCGGTAGGAACCTCGATGACTATGCCCAGCACCTTGGGCTTGATGATGCCGAGGCGTTCATTGAAAAGGCCCGCAACATGAGCCGGGCCAACTGGGATGCCCGGTACACCGGCGGCGAGGCCGCCCGCTGGATACGGGCCGGATACGGACTGGGCAACTGAACCGAAGACAATCAGAACCATGCAGGAACGGCCGAGAGGCCGTTCTTTTTTTCATAACCGACATTGTGCGCATTTTCTTCTTGAATCAGTTCTGTAGCCTTGTGCCCTGATCCATTCGTGGTCGATACAGATAATGGATTGGCATAGCTGAGTGACAATGGGAATGAGCATCATCATCACGATCGGGGGAGTTGTAGCCGTTGCTATCGTCGCGGCTGTGATGATGTACGGCTTGCCCTTGGCGATCAGGGCGTTGCAGGAACGGCGTTGGGGATCGATTGATGGCGTCCTGGCGCTGACATATGACGATGGTCCTGATGGGGTGACTACCGGGCAGCTGCTCGATCTGCTGGATGAGAAGAGCGTGCCAGCGACTTTTTATCTCGTTGGGTTCCGTGCCGAGCTCAATGGGGAGATGCTTCGTCGGCTCAGGGAGAGCGGGCATCAGCTGGCGACGCACACGCATTCGCACAAGAACGCGTGGAAGAAACCGTTCTGGTTCGAATATCGTGATGCGATGCGTGGGTACGAGACGCTTTCGGGCGTGGTCAGTGAGCGTGAAGCTTATCGCCCTCCCTTCGGGAAGATCACGCTGCTGACCTGGCTGGGCATGCGCCTGCGAGGACGCCGGGTCCACTGGTGGACCGTTCCAGCGAACGACACGCTGGATTCGTTCGATGATCCTGCCGTCGTGGCGGGTCGGATGCTTGACAGCGGCGAGCGTGTTGTGCTGATGCACTGCCATCACGACGAGCCACACCGTCGCGAGTACATGCTCGCGCTGACGCGATATCTGATCGATGGTGCGCGCGATCGCGGGTTGCGTCTGGTTACGATGCGTGAGCTTGAGGGCGGGGTGGTGGCATGAGCGGTTATCATGTTCGAGAAGCGGATGAGCAGGAGTGGGATTCGCTGCTGGATCGGTGTCCACTTTCGACGGTGTACCACCGCGGGGCGTGGCTCGGTGCGCTTGAGGCGGTGGGGGATGCGGAGTTCTCCCGAGTAGTCTGCGAGCGTGATGGGGTGCTGCAGTGCGCATGGCCGGTTGGCTTGTTGCGGAAGGGGCCACTGAGGGTGGGTGGCTCACCGTTGCCGGGGTGGAATACGGCTTATCTTGGGCCTGTGTTTACCCCTGACTGCGGAGATCCTTTGGCTGTCATCAACATGATGATGCGTGCAAAGCCGATCTCGAATCCTTCATTCCTGGCAACACGGTGCATGCATGTCGATCTCGATCTCTCGACTCTCGGGTTCCAGCGCACGAGGGCGTTCTCTACCTATGAGATCGATCTCACGAAGAGCGAGGAAGAGCTGTTCTCGGCGATGAAGGGTACCTGCCGGACCCGCGTGCGCAAGGGCTCGAAGAACGGGTTGGTCGTTCGGGTGGAAGAGGACGATTCGTATATCGAGGACTTCTGCACGATGGCGGAGGATGTATTCATCAAGTCGAATCAGCGTCCGCCATACAGCCGGGGGTTTATTCGTGCGATGCACGAGCGTCTGCATGCCTCGGGCGAGCTGGTGGTAACTAGCGCGTTTCACGGTGATGATCGGGTCGCGACGCTGGTGATCCCGCATGACGGGCGAACGGCGATGTACTTCGCCGGTGGATCGTTCGCGGACAAGCTCTCGCTGGTGCCGAACAACCTGCTTCACTGGGAGACGATGCTGGCCTGCAAATCGATGGGGATGACGCGTTACGATTTCATCTCAACAAGCGGCAAGCCCGGTCAGTTCAAGAAGACCTTTGGCCCAGACGAGCGGGTGAGCTGTGTCCACTGGGAGCGTTCGAGTAATCCGTTGGTGAAGTGGATGCGTGAAAAGTACGAGCAGCGATCGCGTGCGAGACGAAAGATCAATAGTCCTCAGTTACCAAAGGCGGAAGCGAGTTCAGAATGAGCAGGACATCATCCGAGCTTGAGACGATGATCGTCCCACTGGAGAAATGGGATACGCTCGTCGATCAGTGTGATTTGCGAACGATATACCACCGCGCGAGCTGGGTACGAGCGATCGAGCGCAGCGAAGGCGTGAAGTTTCATCTTGTAGCGTGCAAAGACGAAAGAGGTCTTTTGGCTGTATGGCCAATCAGCATCATCAGAAAGGGACCTCTGCGTATCGGTGCGTCTCCATTGCCGGGCTGGAATACATGCTACATGGGACCTTTGTTTACTTCGGTGTGTGATAAAAAATTAGATTCGATTCAGGCTATGCTGGCGTCGTCTCCGGTGTCGAATCCATCTTTCATCACAACCCGTTGCATGGATGTGGATCTGGACTGGTCTGGGATTGGTTTTAAGCGAACTAAAGGCTTTGATGCCTTTGAGCTCGATCTCCATCCCAGCGAGAACGAGTTATTCTCGGGGCTGAAAGGGACTTGCCGAACTCGGGTTCGAAAGGGCATGAAACTCGGCATTGAAGTCATCTTTGAAGAAGGGGACGATTACATCGATTCATTCTTGGAGATGGCAATGGAGACATATGCGAAATCAGGACTGAAATCTCCTTACAGCGAAGCTTTGCTACGCTGTATGTTTGATGAGCTCTCACCCCGGGGCGAGTTGCTGGTGCCCAGCGCGTTTTATGAGGGAGAGCGAGTGGCAACCCTGATCATCCCGCACGATGACAGAACCGGCATGTTCTTCGCTGGTGCGACATACGCAGAAAAGCGAACACTTCCTTCGAACAACCTTCTGCATTGGGAAGCGATTCGGCGTTGCAAAGAAATGGGGATGGTTTGCTATGACTTCCATTCGACTTGCGGGCAGCCCGGCCGGTTCAAATCTACATTCGGCCCAGTAGAGCGAATGAACTGTGCGCATTGGGAGCGAGCAAAGAATCCACTCATCAAATGGTTGAAGGACAAATACGAGCAGCGAGCGCGAGCCAAGAGGAAGGCCATTAGTTCATCTACGGATTCGTAGTCACGAGTTGGCAAGAGCGTGGTTGTATGGAAAGCGATGTCCAAGTTCGGGATGCCACACCTGCAGATGTGCGGGCGATAGTCCGGCTCTGCCGTCATGGTTGGAGAGCCTGGGTGGCTTGGTTTGCTCCTTCCATTGTGATCTGCGGCTGGTGGGTTCGGGTTCTCGAGAGTTCAGACTGCTTCGTGAGGGTTGCGAGTATTCAAGTTGACGAGCCCGGATCGCCGGAGCGCGTTGTTGGGTTTAGTGTTCTGGCAAGTGACTTTGAGGCTTGGGATCGGATGCTTCATCGTGGTCCGCACTCTAAGCTGGCAAAGGTTCTGATTTTGCTTTGGAATCCTCGCCTACTCGCCTTGTTCTTGAAGAAGAGACGAGTGAGATCAGCCCCTCGCGCGACAAACAAAGCGGCGCATGCAGGGTCTGAAGGCGTAGTCAGTACAAATACTCGATCTGTGAACAGGTGCGGGGTTGTGAACTCGAGCAGTGAGTTTCACCTTGCTTTGATGGCAGTGGATAAAACAGTGCGTGGAAAAGGACTGGGTTCGGCAATTGTTCGTGATTATCTTGCTTTAGCAGAGTTGCGAAGTGCGGACTCTGTTTGGCTTCATGTCGAGCCACTGAACACGCGAGCTCAATCGCTCTATAAAAAACATGGGTTTATGATTGTTGGGCGGGATGGGAACAGCCTGTTGATGATCCGGGGCACAGGCGGTGCCGGGAAATCCTGTGCTGAGCAGGAATTGTGACAATTTGGGTTGGGTCTTGATCGACCAGTGGTGGCGGGGGGCCTAAAGTCGGGGCCCTGCTCTCGGCGTGTGTCGGGGGCGTTCTATCAGCCGTACGAACCACACGGTGTGCGTTTTCAGGCCGAAAACGCGAGTTTCGGGAGTAATCCCGGGGCGAGCAAGCGTCGTGTGGGAGGTGGAGACATCATGGCCGACAAAGAAGTAACTGCCAAGTTCAAGATCATGGCCCCCGGTGGGCAGGCGACGCCTGCGCCGCCTCTGGGTCCTGTGCTGGGTGCCAAGGGTGTGAACCCGGGTCAGTTTATTCAGCAGTTCAACGCCGCGACCGGCGCGCTCAACGGCAAGGTCGTTGGCTGCGTGGTGACGGTGTACAACGATCGCTCGTTCGAGTTCGAGATCAAGTCGTCGCCCGCGAGCGTGCTGATCAAGGAAGCCGCCGGCGTGGAGAAGGGCTCTGGCGAGCCCAACACCAAGAAGATCGGCAAGATCACCTGGGAGCAGTGCCGCAAGATCGCGGAAGAGAAGGGTGCGGACATCAACTCGCACGATCTCGACGCGGGGGCTCGCATCATCGCGGGCACGGCGCGTTCCATGGGCATCGAGGTGGAGGGCTGATCATGGCGAAGACCAAACGAGCAAAGGAAAACGCGAAGCTCGCCCCCAAGGAGGCCCTCGAGGCCAACGAGGCGTTCGCGACCCTGAAGAAGTTCATCCCCACCAAGTTCGACCAGGCCGTCGAGGTCTGCATGCTGCTGGGTGTTGATGTGAAGCACGCGGACCAGATGGTCCGCGGATCGGTGTCGCTGCCCAAGGGCATCGGCAAGGCCAAGCGAGTGATCGCGTTCTGTGACGCGGCTCAGGTCGCTGACTGCAAGGCCGCGGGTGCGGTCGAGGCGGGCGGCGAGGACCTGATGCAGAAGGTGGACGGCGGCTGGTTCGACTTCGATGTCGCGATCGCCTCGCCGGACATGATGCGTGTGATCAGCAAGCTCGGTCGTGTGCTCGGTCCCAAGGGGCTGATGCCCTCGCCCAAGAACGGCACGGTGACCCCCAAGGTCGCCGAAGCGGTGGGCGAGTTCGCGGCCGGCAAGGTCGAGTACCGTGCGGACAAGGGCGGCAATGTCCACGCCGTGATCGGTCGCATGAGCTTCAGCGAGGGCGACCTGCTGGAGAACTACAACCACTTCGTGCAGACGATCGAGAAGGCTCGCCCCGCGGCTGTTCGTGGTGAGTATGTCAAGCGTATCACCGTGAGTGGCACGATGACCCCCGGCGTTCAGATCAAGACCGCGGCAGCGGCGGAATAAGGAGGAGCATCATGAGTAAGCCTGTCAAGGAAATGATGATCCGTGAGTACCGCGACCTGCTGGGCGACAACGAGAACGCGATCGCCATCGGGCTTCGCGGGATCGAGTCGAACGACACGAACGCGATCCGCTCGGGTCTTGCGAAGAAGGAAATCCGCGTCACGATCGTGCGCAACAAGCTGTTCGGTCAGGCGTTCGCCGACACGAACCTCGAGCCGCTCAGCAGCGTGCTCCGTGGCAGCAGCGCGTTGGCGTACGGTGCGGAGTCAGTTGTTGATGTCGCGCGAGAGATCGTCGCGATGCTCAAGAAGTTCCCGGACATCGAGCTCAAGGGCGCGGTGCTGGACGGGATGCTGTTCGAGGGTGATGCTGGCGTCAAGGCGCTGAGCAAGTTCCCGACCCGCGAAGAGGCAATCGCGAAGGATGTCACGCTCATCCTGAGCCCGGGTCGCAAGCTTGTCGGTGCCGTCAAGGGCCCCGGCTCGAACCTCGCCGGCATCATCAAGGCGATCGAAGAGAAGCTCGAAAAGGGCGAGGCGATCGCGAAGGCATGAGAATCTCGGGTGTTCACTGGGCGCCCGTTCACAAAACCCGTTGTCACCCGACTGGCCCTATTTGAGCCCCACGAGCTGTGTGTGGGGTGGGTTAAAGAACCGAGCGGTTCGGTCCCTCTCGGGTGAGCGAGTCTGGCACGCGATTGAGATCGCGTTGCATTGAGCATGAAGGAGTTGGACCATGTCCGACGAAGCAACCAAGACCTTTGACGCAAAAATCTCGAAGCTCGGTGACGAGCTCGCCGGTCTGACCCTCAAGGAAGCGGTCGATCTGGGTGATTACATGAAGGAAACCTACGGCATCGAGGCTGCGGCCGGCGGTGGCGTGATGATGGCGGCGGCTCCTGCCGACGGCGACGCTGGCGGTCCTGCCGCGAAGACTTCGTTCGATGTCGTGATCAAGAGCGCAGGTGGCAACAAGATCCAGGTGATCAAGACCATCCGCGAGATCACCGGCCTGGGCCTCAAGGAAGCCAAGGCACTGGCAGAAGAAGCCGGCGCCAAGGTCAAGGAAGGCGTCAGCAAGGACGAGGCGGAAGATGTCAAGACCAAGCTCGAAGAAGCTGGTGCTGAGGTCGAGATCGCCTGATCGTCTTTGCCCCGGGTTTCTGGGGCATGAAATATACGGCTCCGGCGTAGAAATGCGTCGGAGCTCGTTTGGCTCGGGTTGTGGTGTGGTGCCTCGCCCGGGGTGATTCAGGTGAGCGTAAAAGTCCGGCCGCTCACGCCCGTTGACGATCGGGATATGTTCGGCCGGTGGTGATTGACACAATAGCGTATTTGTTTGGTTGGTGGTTGCAAGGGATCGATGAGGCACGAACGCTTCGGTTGATCATGAACTGGGCACCCCGGCAAGGCGATTTGGTCTGAGTTCGGAGCAAATCGGGTGCCGGGTGGCTTTCTTGCGCGTCGCGGGCTAGGATATTTATCCGGTCTTGATTCCACGGCGCGGTAGACCAGGGCGGCATGGGCAACCACACAACCAACGGTAATCCCGATCGGTGCAGCACGCATCGGTTGTGAACAGAACCATCACGAGGTGCTTGGATGGCAGCGACCAAAGTGCGCGGCATGGAGCGTACCCGCAGCGTTCGGAGTTTCGCCAAACGAGGCGACACGACGAAGATCCCCGATCTCTGGCAGGTTCAGGAAGCGGCTTATCAGCGCTTCTTGCAGATCGAGAAGAATCCCGAAGAGCGTGATGTCGAGCTTGGTCTCGAAGCGCTGCTCCGTGAGATCTTCCCGATCGAGTCCTACGACGAGACGATGTCTCTGGAGTACGCGAGCTACTCGCTAGAGCAGCCGCGGTACACGTCGGACGAATGCCGCGAGCTTCGTCTGACCTACGGCTACCCCTTCCGTCTGCGTCTCCGCTTGAAGCGAGAGACCCACGGCGACCTTCCCGAGGAGGATATCTACCTCGGTGAGTTCCCCGTGATGATGGGTGGTGGTGAGTACATCGTCAACGGCGCTGAGCGCGTGATTGTGTCTCAGCTGCACCGCTCGCCGGGCGTCGATTTTTCGATCGAGTCCAGCGAGGGCGACCGCCCGCTGCACAAGGCCCGCATCATCCCCGAGCGTGGCTCGTGGATCGAGCTCGAGGTGACCAAGAAGGATGTTCTGGCGATGCGTATCGACCAGAGCACCAAGCTCACCGCGACGACCTTCCTGCGATGTCTCGATGAATCGGTCGCATCGACCGACGCGATCATCAGCCTCTTCTACGAGGTTGCCGAGATCAAGGCCAAGGATGTGCACCCCGACGACTGGGCCGCGGCGTCGATCATCGACACCGAGTCCGGCGAGGAGCTGGTGCATGTCGGCTGCCAGATCGGTGAGGAGGCCGCCGAGGCGATCAAGGCATCGGCGCTCAAGACGATCAAGGTCGTTCAGAACCCCAGCGATTCGCTGATCCTCAACACGATCGCCGAGGAAAAGCTGGAGCAGTTCGACGAGGTTCCGGGCGTTGAGAGCGATTACGACCGCGCGATGCTCAAGGTGTACTCGCGTCTGCGTCCGGGCAACCCGCCGCAGGTCGACAAGGCCAAGCAGCTCTTCCACGAGAAGTTCTTCGATGACAACCGCTACCGCCTGGGCAAGGTGGGGCGTTTCCGCATCAACCGCAAGTTCGATATCCAGGACATCCCCGACGACCAGCTGTTCCTGCTGGGCATCGACTTCCTGAAGGTCGTCCAGTACATCCTCGATCTGCGCAGCAACCGCATCGACCCGGACACGGGGCGCCCGGTCGCGTTTGTCGATGACATCGACCACCTCGGCAACCGCCGCCTCCGCACGCTCGACGAGCTGGCGGTGGAGGAGATCCGCAAGGGCCTGCTCAAGCTGCGTCGTACGGTGCAGGAGCGTATGAGCGTCAAGGACCCCGAGGAGGTCGCCAAGATCGCGGACCTTGTGAACAGCAAGTCCATCAGCAGCGCGATCGACTTCTTCTTCGGTCGCTCAGAGCTCTCGCAGGTCGTCGACCAGACGAACCCGCTGTCGACGCTGGTGCACGAACGCCGTCTCTCGGCGCTCGGCCCGGGCGGTCTGAACCGCAAGCGTGCCGGCTTTGAGGTCCGAGATGTGCACACCTCGCACTACGGTCGCGTGTGCCCCATCGAGACGCCGGAAGGCACGAACATCGGTCTGATCTGTTCGCTGGGTATCTACGCGACGGTCGATGAGTTCGGCTTCCTCCGCACGCCCTACCGCGTGGTGGAAGACGGCGAGGTGACCAAGAAGGTCGTGAACCTTCGTGCCGACGAAGAGATCCGCTCGGTGCTCGCGCCGGCGGACGCGCTCGACGAGAGCGGCCAGTTCCGTGAGGGCCTGGTGCTCGCTCGCAGCGACGGCGAGATCGCGGAAGTGAAGCCCGGCGAGGTCGATTATGTCGATGTTTCGCCCAAGCAGCTCGTCGGCATCTCGGCGTCGCTCATCCCGTTCCTTGAGCACGACGACGCGAACCGCGCGCTGATGGGCAGCAACATGCAGCGCCAGGCCGTGCCGCTGGTCAAGGTTGATCCGCCCTGCATCGCCACGGGCATGGAGAAGGAAGTCGGTAAGTACTCCGGCATGCTCATCCGCGCCAAGCGCGGCGGCACCATCACCTATGTCGACTCGCAGCGCATCATCATCGACAACGCGGACGAGTATGTCTTCCGCAAGTTCGTCGGCCTCAATGAGCGTACCTGCCAGAACCAGAAGCCCATCGTCAAGAAGGGTCAGAAGGTCAAGGCGGGTCAGGTCATCGCCGACGGTGCGTCGACGATGGAAGGCGAGCTGGCGATCGGTCGCAACGCGCTCATCGCGTTCAACACCTTCGACGGGTACAACTTCGAGGACGCGATCGTCATCAGCGAGCGTCTGGTGAAGGACGACGCGTTCACGAGCATCCACATCGACGCGTTCGATGTCGAGGTCCGCGAGACCAAGCTCGGGCGTGAAGAGTTCACCCGCGATATCCCCAATGTCAGCGAGCGGATGCTCCGCAACCTCGACGAGAGCGGGATCATCCGAGTCGGCGCCCGCGTGGGCCCCGGCGATATCCTCGTCGGCAAGGTCTCTCCCAAGAGCAAGACCGAGCTGACACCGGAAGAGAAGCTGCTGCACGCGATCTTCGGTCGCGCGGGCGAGGATGTGAAGAACGACTCGCTCGAGGTCAGCGCCGGCACCAGCGGCATCGTCATCGGCACCAAGAAGTTCTCGCGTCGCGTTCATATGAGCGAGTCGCAGAAGAAGGCGCTGAAGGCGGAGATCGCCGAGTACGAGGCCGAGCAGGACGCGCAGGCGATCAAGCTCTTCAAGGAGATGACCGTCGCGATCAACGAGGTCGTCGGGACCGAGATGGTCGACCCCATGACCCGTCAGAAGGTCGGTGCGTCGGACATCCCCGAGGTCATCATCGAGCAGATCAAGACCTTCAACACCAAGTGGATCAAGGGCAACAAGGACATCAAGGAAGAGGCCGAGACGGTGTACCGTCAGTACTGGCCGCGTATCGAGGCCGTCGAGGCCGAGAAGCAGCGTAAGGTCGCGCACATGAAGCGTGGCGACGAGCTGCCCAACGGTGTGCTCGAGATGGTCAAGGTCTACATCGCGACCAAGCGGACCCTGTCGGCTGGTGACAAGATGGCCGGTCGTCACGGCAACAAGGGTGTTATTGCCCGCGTTGTCCCCGAGGCCGACATGCCGTTCATGGACGACGGCACCCCCGTCGATGTCCTGCTCAACCCGCTGGGCGTGCCCTCGCGAATGAACGTGGGTCAGATCCTTGAGACGCACCTCGGTTGGGCGGCGCAGGTCCTGGGCTTCCAGGCCGTGACACCTGTCTTCGACGGTGCGAAGGAAGACGAGATCCACGCGGCCGTGCGTGAGGCGAACGAGCATGTTCGTCAGCGCTGGGCCGAGTGCGAGGAGAACGGTACCTGGCCGCACCCGCGTGAGCTCCTTGCGGAGATGCCCGCGGGCGGCAAGATCCAGCTCTACGATGGACGCACCGGCGAGGCGTTCAACCAGAAGACCACCGTGGGCTTCATGTACATGCTGAAGCTGCACCACCTGGTTGACGACAAGATCCACGCCCGTGCGACGGGCCCGTACTCGCTCATCACCCAGCAGCCGCTGGGTGGTAAGGCACGCACGGGCGGTCAGCGCTTCGGTGAGATGGAGGTCTGGGCGCTTGAAGCGTACGGGGCCGCGTACATCCTGCAGGAGCTGCTGACGGTGAAGTCGGACGATGTGGAAGGCCGCACCAAGATCTACGAGTCGATGGTGAAGGGCACGAACAAGCTCGAGGCAGGCATGCCCGTCGCGTTCGATGTGCTCTGCAACGAGCTCAAGGGCCTTGGCATGAACCTGACACTCGAGAAGAAGCAGCTCGAGGGCGGCAGCCTGCTGTGAAGCACGCCGCGTGAAGGCGTCGTCCCGCGATAATGCGGGGCGGCTAGTTCTCCTCGACTGTCGAACGAACTGATACGAATCACTCCTGTACGGGAGACTGAAATATGGCTGAGAGCGTATACGATCGCGTCAATGACTACTCGTCGGTGAAGATCACCCTGGCGTCGCCCAACGACATCCGGGCCTGGTCCTACGGCGAGGTCAAGAAACCCGAGACGATCAACTACCGGACCTACCGTCCTGAGAAGGACGGCCTGTTCTGTGAGCGGATCTTCGGTCCGGAGCGTGACTACGAGTGCTCGTGCGGCAAGTACCGCGGGACCAAGTACAAGGGCTACATCTGCGATCGCTGTGGCGTGAAGGTGACCCATTCGCGCGTGCGTCGCAAGCGCATGGGGCACATCAATCTCGCGGCCCCGGCGGTGCACATCTGGTTCTTCAAGTCGCTGCCGAGCCGTCTGGGCACGCTTCTGGCGATGAAGACGAGCGATCTCGAGAAGATCATCTACTACCAGGACTATGTCGTCACCCGCCCGGGCGACACCGAGCTGACCTACAAGCAGGTCCTCACCGAGGACGAGCACCGCTCGGCCCTCGAGCAGTACGGCAACGAGTTCACGGCCATGATGGGCGCGGAGGCGATCCGCGAGCTCATTGACCAGCTCGACATGGACGCGATCGCCGACGAGATCCGTGCCGGCCTTGCCGCGACCCGCAGCAAGCAGAAGACCAAGGACCTCGCCAAGCGCCTCAAGCTCGTAGAGCAGGTGCGCATGAGCGAGAACGACCCGGCGTGGCTGGTCATGGATGTCATCCCGGTCATCCCGCCGGATCTGCGCCCGCTGGTCCTGCTGGAGAGCGGCAACTTTGCCACCAGCGACCTCAACGACCTGTACCGGCGCATCATCAACCGCAACAACCGCCTCAAGAAGCTGATGGACCTCAACGCACCCGAGGTCATCATCCGCAACGAGAAGCGCATGCTTCAGCAGGCGGTCGACGCGCTGTTCGACAACAACCGCTGCCGCCGCCCAGTGCTCGGATCGTCCTCGCGTGCCCTCAAGTCGCTGACCGACATGATCAAGGGCAAGCAGGGCCGCTTCCGCGAGAACCTGCTGGGCAAGCGCGTCGACTACTCGGGCCGCTCGGTCATCGTGGTCGGCCCCGAGCTCAAGCTCAACCAGTGTGGCCTTCCCAAGAAGATCGCGCTGGAGCTCTATCAGCCGTTCATCATCCGCAAGCTCAAGGAGCACGGGCTGGCGGACACAATCAAGAGCGCCAAGCGGATGCTCGAGCGTCGCGACGCGGAGGTCTGGGACATCCTCGAAGAGGTGATCTACCAGCACCCCGTGCTGCTCAACCGCGCACCGACGCTCCACCGCATGGGTATCCAGGCGTTCGAGCCGGTACTCGTGGAAGGCAACGCGATCAAGCTGCACCCGCTGGTCTGTGGCGGCTTCAACGCGGACTTCGACGGCGACCAGATGGCGGTCCACCTGCCGCTCTCGATCGAGGCCCAGGCGGAAGCGCATGTCCTGATGCTGTCGACGAACAACGTGTTCTCGCCGGCCAACGGCTCGCCGATCATCAACGCGTCGCAGGACATCGTCATGGGCGTGTACTTCATCACGACCACGCTCCTTGATCCCAAGGCCGTGGACGAGAAGGACATCCCTCGCTTCAAGGACCGCCACGAGGCGATCCTGGCGTTCGACAGCAAGAAGATCGGTATCCACGATCTGATCTCGGTCCGGCTCACCGCGTTCGACAAGCTCGTGACCAAGGAGCGGGGCCCGATCGAGGCGATGCCCGAGAACGGTCGGCTGATCACCACGGTCGGTCGCATCATCTTCTCCGAGATCCTCGGGCCCGGCATGCCGTTCTACAACTGCGCGATCGGCAAGAAGGGCTGCGCCCGCGTGATCGACGATACCTACGAGTACTGCGATCGCGCCGCGACCATCAACCTGCTCGACGACCTCAAGAGCATCGGGTTCAAGAACGCGACGCTCGCGGGCCTCTCGTTCGGCATCACCGACCTCCGCATCCCGGAGGAGAAGGCGCCGCTGCTCGAGGAAGCTCAGAAGAAGGTAAACCGCGTCGAGAAGAACTTCGATCGCGGCATCATTACCGAGCGTGAACGCTACAACCAGCTTCTCGACATCTGGTCGCACTGCCGCGAAGAGCTGACCAAGGTGATGATCGAGACGCTCCGCAATGACCGCCGTCACGAGGACGGCTCGTACGCGAGCATCACCGCCAAGGAGGGCAAGCCCTTCCTCAACCCGGTGTACCTCATGAGCGACTCGGGCGCCCGTGGTAATGTCAGCCAGATGCAGCAGCTCGCCGGTATGCGAGGCCTGATGGCCAAGCCCAGCGGCGAGATCATCGAGACCCCCATCCGCGCGAACTTCCGCGAGGGCCTGCACATCCTCGAGTACTTCAGCTCGACGCACGGTGCACGCAAGGGTCTGGCGGATACCGCGCTCAAGACGGCCGACTCGGGCTACCTGACCCGCAAGCTGTGCGATGTCGCCCAGTCGATCATCGTCAGCGAGCACGACTGCGGCTCACGTCGCGGCATCCTCAAGCGTGCCATCTACAAGGGCGAGCAGATCGATGTGCCCCTGAGCGATCAGGTCTTCGGGCGTGTCGCGGTCAACGCGATCACTGATCCCAAGACCGGCGAGAAGATCGTCGAGGCCAACGAGATGATCAGCGACGAGGCCGCCAAGCGGATCGAGGAGCTCGGGTTCGACTCGGTGCTCGTCCGCTCGCCGCTGACCAGCGAGTCGCCCACGGGCTGCTCGGTGCTCGACTACGGCATGGATATGTCAACCGGCAAGCTCGTTGAAGAGGGCATGGCGGTGGGCATCATCGCGGCCCAGTCGATCGGTGAGCCGGGCACCCAGCTGACCATGCGTACATTCCACTCCGGTGGTATCGGTACACGTGCGGTCGTCGATACCGAGTACCGCGCCCTCAACAACGGCACCGTGGAGATCCGCGGCTGCAACGAGGTCGCCGTCAAGGACGAGGACGGCAATGACTGCCGCGTGTCGCTCAAGCGCAACGGCGAGCTTGCCATTCTCGATGCCGACGGTAAGGAACTCGAGAAGACCAAGATCCCCTACGGCGGGTTCATCTACTGCGTGAGCGGCGAGAGCGTGAAGCGCGGCTCGGTGCTCGTGAAGTGGGACCCGCACCGTACCCCGATCCTCGCGGAGAAGACCGGCCGTGTCGAGTTCGTCGACATCGAGATCGGTGAGACCGTGCGTGAAGAGGATGCGGGCCGTGGTCAGAAGGCCCTCGTGGTCATCGAGCACAAGGGCGACCTGCACCCGCAGATCAACATCGTCGATGCCGACGGCAACATCCTCGACTTCCACTATCTGCCCGCCAAGGCACGCCTGGAAGTCGCGGACGGCCAGGAGATCGACGCCGGCCACATGATCGCCCGTCAGCCGCGTTCGGCGGCCGGCTCGGCGGACATCGTCGGTGGTCTGCCCCGAGTGACCGAAATCTTCGAGGCCCGCAAGCCCAAGGACCCCGCCTTCATGGCGGAGATCTCGGGCATCGTGGAGATCCTCAGCGACAAGCGCAAGGGCAAGATGACGATCCGCGTGGTGTCCGACTCGGGCATCGAGAAGGATCACCATGTGCCCAACGACAAGGCGCTGCTGGTCCACGCCGGCGACTTCGTGCAGGCGGGCGACCCGCTGACCGAAGGCCCGCTGGTTCCCCACGACATCCTCAAGATCCGTGGCGAAGAGGCCCTCTGGCAGTACATGCTCGACGAGGTCCAGAATGTGTACCGCGCACAGGGCGTGCCCATCAACGACAAGCACATCGAGATGGTCCTCGCGGCCATGCTCCGCAAGGTGCGCGTCGAGAACCCGGGCGACACCGACCTGCTGCCGCACGAGATCGTGGACAAGTTCACCTTCCGCACAACCAACAACGCGATCGCATCCAAGGTCCGCGTGACCGACGCGGGCAGCACGCCGCTGCGAGTCGGTACGCTCTATGACAAGGACGAGGTGAAGGAAGCCAATGCCAAGGCCGAGGCCGAGGGCGGCGAGATCGCCAAGACCAAGCGTGCACGCCCCGCCGCGGGCCGCACCCTGCTGCTTGGCATCACCAAGGCCGCGCTCTCGAGCGATTCGTTCCTCTCGGGCGCATCGTTCCAGGAGTCGACCAAGGTGCTCACCGAGGCGTCGCTGCGTGGTGCCGAGGACGAGCTGGTCGGCCTCAAGGAGAATGTGCTCCTGGGTCACCTCATCCCCGCCGGTACCGGCTTCCGCAAGTACCAGGACATCCGCGTCAAGACACTCGTGTCGCCCGAGGAACTCGAGGAGGCCATGGCCGACGACGATTTCTACGACGACGCGATGGACGACGAGGTGGACTACGGCGACGACACCTACGGCTCGCCGCAGGTCGAGATCAAGGATGTCATGGTTGGCGAGGGTTCGCCCGAAGCCGCCGAGACAACCGAGAGCTGATCACACATGATCCGTAACCCACAAGGGCGTCCCACGCGGGGCGCCCTTTTTCGTGCATGAATACAAGACTCAACGCCCTGCGCCTATGCTGGTTTCATGCCAGACCCATCGCTCTTCGAAGTCTTCCCGACCCCCTCCGATGCGCCCTTCGTGATCGAGCACATCGCCGAGGAGTTCACCAGCGTGTGCCCCGTCACCGGGCACCCGGACTTCGGCGTGATCACGCTCCGATACATGCCCCGCCCCAGTAAGGACGGCGGCGTCTGCATCGAGCTCAAATCGCTCAAGCTTTACTACCACTCCTTCCGCAACGAGGGCATCTACTTCGAGGCGGTTACCAACACCATCCGCGATGACCTGGTGAAGGCGACCGACCCGGTATGGCTGCAGATCGAGACCAACTGGAAGGGCCGCGGCGGGATTCGCTCGGTGATCCGGGCGGACTTCGGCGATGTGCCGGGACACTTCCTGGGGCGGTAAGTAACCTACCGCGTGTAGATCATCAAAATATTGGACATAGGTCCACTTTGTTCCCGGCGATTCTGCCGTGGTGTTGTCTTTTATATTCCATATCCACGCATCTGCCTCATCTGCAGTCCGTATGGTGTTTGGGGCGATTGTTTCATATCGATATACAATGAGAGGTCCGGATGATGGGTAACTCGAAGTTCTACGCAACGATGCTGGGCACGCTGGCCGCTGGATCCATCAGTACACTAGCAGTCGCTGATGGCGTGCTGTGCCCCAGAGCTGATATCGTCGGCTCGTATGACACGCCGACTCGCACTGAGGATGTTGTCGTGCGCGATTCGGTCGCGTATGTCGCCGATCGTGTGCGTGGCTTGCGGGTGTATGATGTGCAAGACCTGAGCAATCCTGTTCAGCTTGGATCGCTCGACCTGCCTGGCGTCTGTACGAAGCTGGTTTTGGAAGGATCACATGCCTACCTCGCGTGTGGTGAGAGTGGGCTTCAGATCGTCGATATCAGCAATCCCACATTGCCTGTATTCTCGGGTGCCTTGGAGACATCTGGTTCAGTATTGGATCTTGATGCCGCGGCTGGGATTGTGTACCTCGCGGATGATCGTGGTGGTCTTCAGGTCGTCGATGTGAATGACCCATCTACACCAAGCATTCTCGGTTCAATCGTTACCTCTGATTCCGCGAAGGCTGTGCGTGTGGTCGGATCGAGCGTGTATCTTGCGACCGGTGGAAACTCCAGCGAGTTGGACATCATCGATGTTAGCGATCTCCATTCTCCCGCCCTTCTTGGGTCGCTTGCAACGGAAGGTTGGTCGAATGGTGTTGATGTAGTTGGCGATTTTGCGTATCTCGCAGTCGATTACACCGGCCTGCTGATTGTGGATGTGAGCGATCCAAGCTCGCCCCAAATGGTTGGCTCATATTCTTCTCCATTTCGGAACTTCGATGTTCGCGTGTTCGATTCCGTTGCGTACTTCGCCTCTGACAACGGTGTCCATCTGATCAATGTGCAGGATTCCCAGAATCCGACACTGATTGGAGCGAATGATCTGATTGGGAGCGTGACATCGCTCGATGTCGTCAACGATATCGCATTCGTCGCAAACGGCGCATTCGATGGGCTCAAGTTCATCAATACGAACTCGCTAGGGCAGCCCGCGATGCTGGGAAGCTGGACCGAAGCTCGCTCGTTGCGGGGAGTTCAAACGGTCGAAGGGTTCGCGTATGTCGCGGCCTCTGCGGAAGGTCTGAAGATCATCGATGTTCGAGACCCTGCGAATCCGATCCGGATCGGCTCATACGACACGCCGGACTTTGCAGCTTTCGATGTCCAAGTCGATGGGCATGTCGCGTATGTTGTTGATGGATCCTCGGGCGTCTATCTATTCGATGTCAGTCAACCAGGACAGCCAATACTGATGGGCAGTCAGGATTTTCCCGGCCATCACTTTGAACGAGTGCAGGTTGATGGGACAAAGGTCTTCGCGATTGAAACACTCGGTTGCTACATCGTGGATGTGACAAATCCTGCTTCGCCGGTGTTCTCAGGTGGAATACTCTCCCAGAACTTGTTTGATCTTGAGGCTGACGGAGTCTTGGCTTATACCACGAAGCGGGGTGTCGGATTGGAGGTCTATGACCTGAGTCAGCCGCTAAGCCCGGTTCTTCTTGGGTCATATTCTTTGGAACGAGCACGCGGCCTAGCGGTTGCTGATGGCATTGCATATGTCGTCGATGAGCATCTGGGGCTCCAGATCATCGATGTGAGTAATCCGAGTCAAAGTTACCTGATCGGCGAGTTTGACACACCCAGTTCGGCTTTCGATGTCGAAGTTCTTGATCACAGGGCTTACATAACAGATCAAGGCGCTGGACTGATTGTGGTCGATGTGAGTGATCCATCGGCTCCGATTGGTCTTGGGCATTACGATGCGCCGGGTACGGAATATGGAGTCAGTGTTGAAGGATCTGTTGCGTATCTCGCCTCTTTGAATGCAGGGCTGATCAGCCTTGACATCAGCGACTGCCCACCTTGTCCAGCGGACCTCAACGACGACGGGTCGACGAACTTCTTCGATGTGTCTGCGTTCTTGGTGGCATATCTCTCGCAAGACAGCGCTGCAGATTTCAATGGCGACGGGAGCCTCGACTACTTTGATGTCTCCGCATTCCTGCAGGAGTTCGCTTCCGGGTGTCCGTGAAACAACTGTCGAGAACAGGCGTTCATTACGGATAATCCTGCCGCGTCGGGCGAATCACCACATCGCACACATGTACACCTGCCGGCTGGGCGACGATGAAGCCGATCGTGCGCGCGACATCCTCGGGCATCAGCACGGGTGCGAACTTCTCCATCAGCTGCCCGAACGATTCGGGGTCGTAGCCGGCCACGCCCTGGAACTCGCTCTTGACGATGCCCGGCTCGATCAGCGTCACGCGGATGCCCTTGGGGCCCAGCTCGCGCCGGGCGGCCTCGGCCAGCGAGTTGACGCCGAACTTGGTCGCCCCGTACATCGATGAGAACGGCGAGATGTGACGACCTACGGTCGAGCCCAGCACGACCATGTCGCTGGGGTGCTTGGTCCAATCGCGTCCCTCATTGAGCTTGAGCAGCTGCTCGCCGCTGCGGCGCATCAGCTTGGCGACGCCCAGCAGGTTGGTGCGGAGCATCTCTTCCCACTGCGCGGTGTCGGAGGTCATGACCGAGCCGTTGAGCCCACGCCCGGCGTTGGCGACGATCAGGTCCGCGGGCTTGCCGAAGTGCTCCTGGGCGGCCTCGAGCATCGCGTTGATGGTGTCATCGTCGCTGGCGTCGCCGGGCACGCAAACGGCCCGGGGCTTGCCGTTAATCATGCCGTGCTGGTCGCTGATGCGCTGGGCGAGCTCGTCGAGGCGGGATTCGCGCCGTGCGTTGAGCACAAGCCCGGCCCCTCGGGACGCGAGCTCGACGGCGATGGCCATCCCGATCCCCGCGCTGGCCCCGGTGACGAGGGCGACCCGACCTTGGAGTGACTGATTCTGGTGCATCGTGTGGCTCCTTGGGTTTCCTGAGTGTATGCCGCGGAGATTGCCGATAAGATCGTTGAGACCCGAGTTCGCCCATGTGGGCGATGCGATGAACCGGGGCGATCGCAGACCCGTAGGAGTGCTCATGCACAGGACCACCAAGACGAATCAACTCGCCCGGGCGGCGCTCGCCGCATCGCTGTTCGTGAGCCCCGCGCTGCTGATGGGCAGCGCAGGCGGCTGCAAGGCGATCAAGGAGCGTCGCGAGCGTCGGGCGGCCGAGCGTGAGGCCCAGCGCGAGCTGCCCAATGAGAACCAGCAGGTCAGCGCCTCCCAACAGGAATGGATGGCCCGCCAGCCCATCGCCAACTCGGGCGGGCAGGCCCCGCAGCAGGAAACCCAGCGGGTCACCGAGACCGACTCGGGCATGCGCGTGGTCGACGAGCGGGCCAACCCGGTCGATGCCCCCGAGCCCGAGATCCGGGTCGAGGATGTGAGCACCCCGATCGCCAAGCCCAAGTCGCGCGAGGAGGCGAGCTACGCCCAGGCCGTGCAGCTGCACGCGTCGGGCGACCTGCAGGCGGCCCTGCGTGAGCTGGAGCGGGCGATCGCGTTCAACCCGCAGTTCACGCTGGCGTACCTCGAGTCGGGCGACATTTATATGGAGCTGGCCCAGTACGAGCGTGCGGAGCGCGAGTACGCCAACGCCGTCCGCAACGAGCCGCGCAACTACCTCGCCCAGTACCGCCACGCCCAGGTGCTTCACAAGCTTGGCTCGCTGGAGGAATCGAATCGCGCGTACCTGCGTGCGTTGTCGATCCGCCCGAGCTCGTTCGATGCGAACCTCGGCATCTCGATCGTGCTGCTGGAGCTGGGGCGTGCCGAGCAGGCCCTGCCCTATGGTCAGCGCGCGGTGCGGAGCGAGCCGCCCAGCGGTCGTGCCCGGATGCACCTGGGCACGCTCTATGCCGCCCTCGATCGCCACGAAGAAGCGGTGGTTGAGTATCAGCAGGCGGCCGAGATGATGGAAGCGCCCACGCCCGGGCTGCTGCTCAACATGGCCGAGTCGCTCAACCAGCTCCAGCGCTACGCGGAGATGGTGGGGGCCCTGGATCAACTAGTCCGCATCGAGCCCAGCGCGATCGCGTATGAGCGCCTCGGCTCGGGCCTGTTCCGTCTCAAACGCTACGACGAATCGCTGGTCGCGTTCAGTGAGTCCGCCAAGCTCGATCCGGAGCACTACCCGGCCTACAACGGCATCGCGGTGTGCGAGCTCAACCAGTACCTCTGGTCGTCCAAGACCGACGGGGCGGCGCGTGAGAACGCGGCCGAGGCGATGCGCCAGTCGCTGCGGATCAATCGCGAGCAGCCCCGCATCGTCGAGTTGCTGCGGCGATACAAGGACCCGAGCGGGCGCGAGGGATGAGTGCTGGTTGATGAAAAACCGCCTGCAGATAGCAAGCGGTTAGGGTTCAGAATCCAAGAGAAACATTACGGGTTTGCGCTTAGTCGCAGCATGTTTTCAGCCTCACCATCTTCGTATCCAAACTTTTCGCCGTAACTTGCGCCAAGCGACTCCAATGTTGTCAGGTCTCCTCGTTCATAAGACATGGCTGCGTACCACTGGAGAAAAGTTTTGACTTGTCTATTTATCGCCGCTTGTTTTGGGGCATCATCATTCACCAAGCTCAGCCAATCATCGTGCTTTGCTAAGACGGTATTCCATGTTTGCGTCATCACACTAAAAGCGTGATCCGAAGCAATTTGGGGATCCTCAGTGCTCGAGAGCCAGGCGTCCGTGAGTGACTTGCCTATCTCGATGTAGTTGCTGTGTTCTTCAAGATTGGAGTTCGCGAATAGGCTCTCTAAGGTCTCAGTGAGACTCTCGCCCAAAGAGGCCAAGTTGCTGGCGTGTTCAAGTTGTATCCAGATTCCTTGATTGCCAGCAACTGAAGAAGGGAAAAGTTCGATTTGTCTATCCCATGCATCGATGTACTTGTCTTTGTTGGCTTCGGCGAGCCAGTATATACAAGCCGTTTGGGCGGCTAAGAGCTTGTGGTCTGATGCGATTCGGGAGTTCGAGTGGTCTCTCAGCCTCTCCGCGCATTCAGCTGCGCTTGCATGCGATCCAACCATGGCAAATGCTGCGGATTGTTGCTGCATAATTTCTGTAAACACTCGTGGGTGTGACGAAACGAGACTGGGTGTCGCTGTCGCAATATCCTCTGCGAGGGAGAGCTTTGCGGCCGCTTGCTCATGGTTCTCCATCGAGGAGTAAATACGCCCAGCTATTCGGTATGAGTCCCATTGATCGAAGAGCGTCTCGTAGCTTTGGGAGAGTTCTTCGAGAGTGCTTAGTGCGGTTGCAGGTTGGTTTTCGTCTAATGATGCCCAGGCCGATCTTCGATAGAACTCGCCATAGCCAGGTTTGATTGTGGTCTTTAGGTGCCGAGCCTTTGTCAGTAGGGTGCTTGAGACATTATCAGTGGTTTCAACTTGATCATTGTCGATAGAGACAACGTCATCAGGCTGTGAGTGATTCATCGCGGGGAGCATTGTCAAAAGGGAAGTTACGATTACGGCAATATTCATGGGTATCTCCTCAGTTATCAAAGCGCATCAGCACTCTTCGCCGCATGGGTGACAGTTTTCGATGGGGCGTGGAAGAGAATAGCGGACTCGCCCTCGCACCTCGCGACTTGTTTCGGCGGTCCCTGATGCGTATTCCCCGCAGGTAGTACCCACAGTGAGGACCATTCCGTTATTGAATGTGCAGTCGAACTCAGCGACCTCTGCATACTGAGTGCCTGTGATTCTTCTTATAGTGGTCGTTTCTTCAACGATGCAAGTCTTTTCCATACAATGATCGATGGTTTGTTGGGAGCCGGCATTGTATGTTGTGTCGGTACAGTTGGAAAGTTCTCCGCCGAAGTCGACTACAGCACCTAAGCGGGCCAATAGGGCCCACTTGGCTTCAATTTCCAGAGATCCATTGACACTCCAGCAAAATTGTGAAGTGTGTCCATGTCCACAAAGTCCTATGGTTACTGGGGGTGCTTGGCCACAGGCCCATGTGCCGCATTCGCCTTCGATATCCGTTTCGAACTGACTCTCAGTAGTACTTGTTGTGATCGGCGTCATGATGAGCACATTCGCTGCTGTGCCTAAGTGCACGCAACTTGCATCATCAAGCGAAGGAAGCTGGCTCATGTGCTCTGGCCAGCAGTGGGCAAATAAATGCACTGGACGGTTAATTGGAGTTTGTCCAAATGCGGATTTGCAGACCAAGACAGTTATTGTCAATAAACATGCGTATTTATTCATGAATACACAATACCGCCATCCCCCCCCTGTCAATCGATGATTGCCGAACAACGGGCAAAAAAGAACATCCACAAAATTGTGGTGTTCTTGTTTGTATAGTTGCATTTTTGAGTCGAGTTTGAGTCGAGCTTTACGGGAAGATGCCGCGGACGCGGTAGATGCTGCCGATGTGGTCGAGGGCCGAGGCGAAGGCGGCCTCACGCAGCGAGCACTTGAGCTCGTTGCGACGCTCCATGACGCGCTGAGCGGCCACGACCATGTGGCGGTTGAGCTCGCGGTCGACCTGCTCGGCCGACCAGGTGACGGCGTTCTTGTTCTGGACCCACTCGAAGTAGGACACGGTCACGCCGCCCGCGTTGGCGAGGATGGCGGGGATGACCTCGATGCCCTTCTCGGTGGCGCGACGGTCGCCGGAGGGGTCACACGGGGCGTTGGCAGCCTCGACCATGACCTTGCAGTCCAGCCAGTCGGCCTGCTTCTCCTTGATCATCTGCTCGAGCGCACCGGGGATGAAGACATCGACCGGGGTGCGGTAGAACTCTTCCTCGTTGATGACATCGGCCTTGCTGTAGCCGCCGATGCCGCCGGTCTTCATGTTGTAGGCGTAGAGGTCCTTACAGTCGATGCCGTTGTCGTTGCGGATGAAGCCGGTGTGGTCACCGACGGCGACGATCTTGGCGCCCATGTCCTGCAGGATCTGTCCGCCCCAGCCGTTCACGTTGCCGAAGCCCAGCAGCGAGATCTTCATGCCCTGCAGCGGGATGCCGATGCCGGGGAGCATCTCGGCCATGGTGTCGGCGACGCCCTGCCCGGTGGCCTTCTCACGCCCGGCCGACCCGCCGTACTCGACGGGCTTGCCGGTGACGACGCGGAGGGCGTCGTGGTGCTCGTGCTTGGAGGACATCATGTAGGTATCGGCGAACCAGGCCATGATCTGGGCGTTGGTGCCGACATCGGGTGCGGGGATATCGACATCCGGGCCGATCATGTCCATGATGGCGCTGCAGTAGCGACGGGTCACGCGTTGCAGCTCGCCCTCGGAGAGCTCACGCGGGTTGACCTTGACGCCGCCCTTGCCGCCGCCGAAGGGGATGCGGACGACCGCACACTTCATGGTCATAAGGAAGGCGAGCGACTTGACATCGTCGAGGTGGACATCGTGGTGGAAGCGGAAGCCGCCCTTGTAGGGGCCCGCCGCGTTGTTGTGCTGGATGCGGTAGCCCTTGAAGAGCTTGTGGTGCCCGTCGTCCATCTTCACGGGGAAGTGGACCATGTATTCGTTCTTGGGCTGGGCAAGGATGATGCGGGTGCGGTGCTTGAGGTTGATCAGCTCCGCGGCGTCAAGCATGGTGTTGACGGTCTGCAGGTACAGGTTGTTCGGATCGTTCGGGAATCCGAGTTCTTCGGTGACCGCTCCGCGGGGGAGTTCGGTCGCGGTGGCTGTTGCACTCATGCGTTGCACCCGTTTCATGGGCGGGGGATCCCGCCTGTGAGATTGCAGCACATACAACCCATTCTGGGACCCGCAGGGGCCCCGGGGGTCGCCCGCTCTGCTGCACAGGGGCGGGCGCTCGGCTTCCCAATAAAGCCGAGTGCAGGGGTGAATCGTATCCAGCAGGTCGGTTCAAGCCCAACTTGGATAGAAACGGAAAGTAATTGCCATGCTTCCCTATCGGCATATTTTTTCCCTCGGGGCGAGATCGGGGGGCAACAATCGTCAGGGAAGGGTAAATCCTTTGGTTTCCTGCTTTTCTGAAGCAGGGTTCCGTACTACGCTTCTTTTCCCGTGCTGATGTGCGGGATCGGCCGAGCCGCCTGGTCTGGATGGTCCAGACCGCGGCGATCGATGAACCTCAACCGCGCCCACCCGGGCGCAGCCGCTACGCCCGATCTTCGGGCACCGGTTCGAGGGCACACGCGACGGGCATGGCCGAGCCCGAGCGCGGGAGCGCCCTTGGAATACGCGAGAGCGTATGGAAGGAAGAACAACGCATGATCGACGAGAACCTGATCGCGTCGCTGGGTATCGCTGACGACGAGACGATGCAGCTCCTGGACGAGGCCTTCGGCAACGCCGCCGAAGAAACGCGCATGGATTCGATCCTGTCGGACCAGGCCGCGGACCTCAAGCCCGGCAAGCTCATCAAGGGCAAGGTCATCGGCTTCGCGGGCGACGATGTCGTCGTCGAAGTGGGGCTCAAGAGCGAAGGCCTGATCCCGCGTGAAGAGTTCGCCGCGATGAGCGACCTGAAGATCGGTGACGAGGTCGATGTGCTGCTCGAATCGATCGAGGGCGACGACGGGCTCATCGAGCTCTCCAAGCGTAAGGCTGATCGTCAGATCGCCTGGCAGCGCATCGTTGATACAACCAAGGAAGAGGACATCGTCGAGGGCACCGTCATGCGGAAGATCAAGGGTGGTCTTCTGGTCGACATCGGCGTCCCGGTGTTCCTGCCCGCGTCGCAGGTCGACATCCGTCGCCCGCACAACCTCGACGAGTTCATCGGCCGCAAGGTCCGCGCAGAGATCCTCAAGATCGACACGGACCGCCGCAACATCGTGATCTCGCGTCGCAAGCTCGTCGAGCGTGAGCGCTCGGCGGCCAAGCAGCACCTCATGGCCAACCTCAGCGAAGGCCAGGTCGTCACCGGCACGGTCAAGAACATCGCCGACTTCGGCGCGTTTGTCGACCTGGGCGGCATCGACGGCCTGCTTCACATCACCGACATGTCGTGGGGCCGCATCAACCACCCGAGCGAGCTTCTCCGCATCGACGACAAGGTCGAGGTCAAGGTCCTCAACATCGACCGCGACAAGGAGAAGATCGCGCTGGGTCTCAAGCAGACCGAGTCATCGCCCTGGGAAGAGATCGAGGCGAAGTACCCCGTCGGCGCTCGCGTCAAGGGCGAGGTCGTCAACATCATGTCCTACGGCGCGTTCATCCGCCTGGAAGACGGCATCGAAGGTCTGGTCCACATCTCCGAGATGTCGTGGACCCGGCGCGTCAACCACCCCAGCGAGATCGTCAACCCCGGCGACGAGATCGAAGTGGTTGTCCTCGAGATCGACAAGAACAAGCAGGAGATCTCGCTGGGCATGAAGCAGACCGAGGTCAACCCCTGGGAGCTCGTCAGCGAGAAGTACCCCAACGGGACGATCATCACCGGCACCATCCGCAACCTCGCCAACTACGGCGCGTTCGTGGAGATCGAGCCGGGCATCGACGGGCTGCTGCACATCAGCGACATGTCGTGGACCAAGAAGGTCACGCACCCCAACGAGCTCTACAAAAAGGGCGACGAGGTCCAGTGCGTGGTGCTCGATGTCGATCGCGACAAGCAGCGCATCTCGCTTGGCGTCAAGCAGCTCACCGAGGACCCCTGGGTCGACGCCATCCCCGGCGCCTACCAGCCCGGCATGGTCGTGCGTGGCAAGGTCACCAAGATCACCAACTTCGGCGTCTTCGTCGAGCTTGAAGACGATCTCGAGGGCCTGCTGCACATCTCCGAGCTCGCCGACCACAAGGTCGAGAACCCGCAGGATGTCGTGTCCGTGGACGAAGAGGTCGATGTCAAGATCCTGCGTGTCGATATCGACGACCGCAAGATCGGGCTCTCGCTCAAGCGTGCCCAGTGGGGCGACGCATCGGGTGGCGGCGACACCGGCGGCTCGTCGAGCGGCAGCTCGGGCAACTTCGGCGGCGGCATGGACCTGCCCAGCCGAGGCGGCATGGACGACCACGGCTCGATGGGTACCGACAAGATCGAACTCTGATCTGATCGCCCATTGATTCAACGCAAAACCGCAGACGCCCCGACCGAGGACCAGGTCGGGGCGTCTTTTGTTGTCCCGGCAAGTGCGGACGATACTCTGAGAAGGGGGACGCTGCGAACGCAAGTTCGCGGCGGAGCGTCACGCTTCGTCGCCGGGGCGGGGCTGGGCACCCACAACACACACACCAGTGCCCAAACCGTTGAGTTGTAAACGAGCGCTATGCTCTGGGGGTGATGGTCCCGTTCAGCACATCGCGACGAAGCTCAGCATGGTGAGCACGAGGATGCGACGGCGGACGGCGGTCATCACGAAGATCTGCTGCATTGTGGCCATTTGGGGTGCTCCTGTCTTTGGTTGTCACGGAGAGAGATACAACCCGCGTGCCAAACGCAGATTCTGAGGCGTGCCACCGCCCTGGAAGGCCCAGAACCCCCTCCGGTGCCCCTGAAAGGGGTTGCCGGTGTGGATCCCACGCAACATGTTGCCCGAATACCACAGCGGGAGTCAACACCGATGACTGAAACACACACACTTCGATTCAATGCCCGCCCGATAACGCTCGCCTTGGTGATGCTCCTCGCGGTGCTCACGCCGAGAGGCTGGGCACAATCGCGGATCGAGCCCGAGACGGGCCTGAAGGTCTTTGAGCAGCTTGAAGGATGGGTGCGGGGCTGGGATGTCCCCAGCGTCGATACGCCCGAGGCGCTCAGCGAACCGCTTTGCGCGGCCGTGGTCACCCTCCGCCTCGATGGGCATGTTTTCGGACGCGGGGCCGCGTCTTCGCCCGACCCCGATCGCATGCTGCTCTGGCGGGCGGCCAGCGAGGCCTTCAACGCCGCCAACAGCAAGCTGACTCAGGAGCGGGACGCGATGTGGGAGGCGTTTATCCGCCAGCTCGCAGAACGCATCACGATCACCCTGGAACTCGGTGGTGAGCTGACCCCGATCTCGCCCAGCGAACTGGTGCTGCCCGGGTTTGGCTACAGCCCCGGCTCGATCGGGCTGGCGGTGCGTCTGGGCGACAAGAACGAGGCCTTGGGGCCCGAATCGCTGCTGACACGACGGGGCGATCCGGCCCGCTCGATCGTCGCCGAAGCCCTGACACTCAGTGAGGACAGCACACTGGTCCTCGAGACTCCTTCGACCCTCAATGAGCAGGGGTTCGTGTTCTACCGCTGGCAGCCCATGGCGATCGCTCAGCCCGCTCCCGGCCTTGGCGGCGCGTTTCTCGATCGTGGCGGACGGGTCATTGAGCAGGATGAGGTCAGCGTCCGCTCGATCCGCACCATGAGTGAGCGGATCGCATCGAACCTGATGAAGCGGCGATGGGACGGCGTCGAGAAGTACGGATTCGTGGGCGCGCTGGACCCGGTGACAGGGAAAAACGCCTCCTCGTCCTCGGCACCGTTCGAGCAGGCCATGGGTGCCTACGCGCTGCTCCGCTTCGGTGAGGATGCCGACACACCCCTGAAGCGCGAGGCCGTCGAGGCGGGGCGCGATGTGCTCCGCGAGCTGGGAGCCGTGGAACGCAACGAGATCGCGCCGTGGGACGATGCCTTGGGTGCGTGCATGAGCGTGGTGGCGCTGGGCGAGATCCCGCTGGAGCTCATCCTGGGTGATCGCGATCTCAACGAGCTGCGCCTGCGGAGCCTCGAGACGCTGGACACGCTGTATTCCAAGAGCGAAGGGTTTAGCGATTCAATCCCTCAGCCGGCACGCGGGCTGGTGGCGCACGCGCTGGTTGTCAGCGCCACGCTGGACCCGCGTGATCGCACGGCGATGGCCGATGATGCGATCTCGCGGGTTTTCCTCGAAACCCCAACCGAGTTGCTGGTGTCCCAGATGCCCTTCCTCGCGTGGGCGCAGATGGAGCAGATCGGCAGCACGGGCGATATCGCCTCAGCGAGCGTGCTCCGCCAGATGCGTGATCTGGTATGGGAGCACCAGCTCCGCCGGGCGGACCTGGAGCTGATTGATCGCGACCTCGCGGGCGGCATTGTCTTCACCCGTGCCAGTGCGCCGCTGCCGAGTTGGTCGTGCCTGCGCCCGCTGGCGGCTATTGCGACGATGCTCGGCGACGAGCGACTGACCGAGGGCGATATGGGCTCCGGCGAAGTCCCGATGCAGATCGGTCGCCTCGTCGACTCGATCCGTTTCGTGCGTCAGTTGGTCGCGGAGGGCGAAACGCTGCACATGTACGCGGACGCGGAGTCGGCAGACTGGGGCGTTCGGATGGCCCTCTGGGACCAGCGGATGCCCATCGAATCCAGCGCGATGGCGCTGCTGCTGCTGTGCGAAACGCAGACGAGCTTCGAGCAGATCATGGCCCGATGAACGATCAATCGATCAGCGGTCACTGAGCGGCCTCAAAGCCCGGTTTTTGAGTCAATAACGCGGATAATTGGTGCTGAAAACGGGCGTCGAATCAGGCGGAAAATTACCTGTGCGCCTAGAATAGAAGCGTCCCTGAATCGCGGCCCAAAGGCGGCCGCGCGGTGCCGAGCACCGCGGGGAGACGACTCGCCCGGAGACCCTGCATGAGCGACCATTTCGACGCCGACGGCACACCCGACGAGGGTGCCTCGACGCCCGAGCATTCTGAAACACCCGTGGAGCTCAAGGCCGTCGATCTGCAGATCGAGCGTGAACTGCAGGATTCGTACCTCACCTACGCGATGAGCACGATCATGGATCGTGCGCTGCCCGATGTACGCGACGGGATGAAGCCATCGCAGCGACGCATCCTCGTCGCGATGAACGATCTCAACCTCCGCCCCAACCGCAAGCACCTCAAGTGCGCCAAGATCTGCGGCGATACCTCGGGCAACTACCACCCGCACGGCGAATCGGTCATCTACCCGACCATGGTGGGCATGGCCCAGAAGTGGAAGATGAACACCCCCGTCGTGGACCCGCAGGGCAACTTCGGCTCGATCGACGGCGACCCGCCCGCGGCCATGCGATACACCGAAGCCCGCATGACCGCGGCTGCGGTCGACATGATGCAGGACATCAAGTCCGACACGGTCGACTTTGCACCCAACTACGACGATCGACTGCTCGAGCCGACCGTGCTACCCGGCAAGTTCCCCTACCTGCTGATCAACGGCGGCATGGGCATCGCGGTGGGCATGGCGACGAGCCTGCCGCCTCATAACCCGACAGAGATCTTCGACGCGATTGTGCGCGTTGTGAACAACCCGGAGATCGAGCTCATCGACCTGATGAAGGACGAGCTCGACGAGGATGGCAGTGTCGTCCGCCGCGGCGTGCAGGGGCCGGACTTCCCAACGGGCGGTCGCATACTGGGCCGAAAGGGCATCCTCGACGCGTACACGACCGGGCGTGGTCGTGTGACGGTGCGCGGCAATGTGCATGTCGAGGAGTTCAAGAAGGACCGCCACCAGATCGTCATCGATCAGATCCCATACGCGCTCGTGCAGAATACGCTGGTGGAGAAGATCGTCGAGGCGGTCAAGGACGAGCGGATCAAGGACATCAGCGATGTGCGCAACGAGTCGGGTCGCAACGCCCAGTCGCGCATTGTGATCGAGCTCAAGAAGGGCGCTGATCCGGGCGTGGTGGAGAACCAGCTCTATCAGTGCACGCCGCTGCAGCAGACATTCAGCATCATCAACATCGCTCTGGTGAACCGCCAGCCACGGACGATGGGGCTCAAGCAGCTCATCGAGTGCTATGTTGAGCATCGCATCGAAGTGATCAAGCGACGGACGATGCACCTGCTGCGTGAGGCCAAGAAGAAGGCCCATGTGCTCGAGGGCATGATCTACGCGGTGATCGACATCGACGAGATCATCCAGCTCATCAAGAGCTCGCAGACACGCGAGGAGGCGATCCAGAAGCTCATGGAGCGCCGCTACACCATCCCAAGCGATCACCCGGCGGCCAAGGACATCCCGGCTCGCCTGATGCGTGCCATGCGCGATGCGGACTCGGACGGCGGCGTGCTGCTTACCCGCGTGCAGGCCGAGACAATCGGCGGCATGCGACTGATCCAGCTCGTCGGGCTGGAGATCGAGCGTCTGGTCAAAGATTACACCGCGATCATCGAAGAGATCGAGGGCTACGAGGCGATCCTCGCCAATCACCGCATGGTGCTCGACATCATCGTCGAGGACTGCGAGGAGATGAAGGCCCGCTACGGGCGCGACCGCCTGACCTCGATCGAGGAGGCCGCGGGCGACATCGACCTGGCCGCCCTGATCCAGGAACAGGAGATGGCGGTCACCATCTCGCACCAGGGCTATGTCAAGCGTGTCGCGCTGGAGACCTACCAGTCGCAGGGGCGCGGCGGCAAGGGCATCAAGGCAAGTGATTCCAAGGACGACGACTTTATCGAACACCTGTTCGCGGCCTCGACGCACGACGACCTGCTGTGCTTCACCGACACCGGTCGCGTGTTCAAGATCAAGGTCTACGAGCTGCCCGAGATGAGCCGCACAAGCAAGGGACGCCCGATCATCAACTACATCGACCTCAAGGAGGGCGAGCGGACCTGTGCCTATCTTGCGATCAAGGACTTCGAGGCGGGCAGCAACTACCTGACCTTCGTGTCCAAGGGCGGCATCGTGAAGCGGACGGCGCTCAAGGCCTACGCGAATGTCAACCGCTCGGGCCTGATCGCGGTGGGGCTCAAGGACGACGACGCGTTGCTGGATGTGCGGATGACGACGGGCAGCGACGACCTGATGCTGGTCACCAGCGGTGGCATGGCGATCCGGTTCTTCGAGCAGGATGTGCGCGAGATGGGACGCTCGGCTGCGGGCGTCAAGGGCATCGAGCTGCGCGAGGATGCCGAGGTCATCGGGATCATGCGGATCCCGATGGTTCAGGATGAGAACGACCCCGAGGTGACCCACACGGACCCCGAGTTCCTTGGGCGCAACCTGTGCCTCCTGACGATCACCGAGCATGGCTACGGCAAGCGGACGCCTGTGGATGACTACCGCGTGAACCCCGAATCGGGGCCGATGCGGAGCCAGTCACGCGGCGGCAAGGGGCGCACGGATATCAAATCCACCGCCCGCAACGGCAAGTCCGTGGCCGCGATCGGCGTCTGCGAGGATGAGGACCTTGTGGTGATTTCTCGCAAGGGGCAGCTGGTGCGTATGGCGGCGTCGTCGATTTCGAGTTATGGTCGAGGGACTCAGGGCGTGCGCGTCGTGGGGCTCAAGGACGGCGACGCGGTGGTGTCGGCGGCTCGGATCGAAGAGTCTGATGAAGAAGATCACAACGCCGAGGCAGGCAGCAACGTCTCGGGCGAGGCGATTGAGTAAGGACGTGTTATGGCCATCGACTGGTCGGACAACATCGTGATCGCGAATCTCGCCGACGAGCCCGCGCTCAGCGACGAACTCTCGATGATCTGTGAGCGTGTCGAGACCGCCGGCGAGCGGGACCCGATCCCGCACGCAGTGCTCGATTTTCACGAGGTGAGCTATGTCAACTCGTCGAACATCGCGCAGCTGCTGCGTCTCCGCAAGAACCTCGACGCGCGCAACCGTCAGCTCATCCTCGCTGGCGTAAGCGACGAGGTGATGAGCGTGCTGGTGGTCACGGGTCTCAACAAGGTGTTCACATTCACGCCGGACATGCTCACGGCGATCGCCTCGATCCAGATCGCCGATCCGGGCGACGACGAGGACTGATCCTCTTACACATTAGGGAGGGGCCATATGCCGCTGCTGGCGTTGCTGATCATCATCGTGATCGCGCTGGTGATCGTGCGTATCGGTGCCAAGGCGCTGATGATGACCGGGCTCTCAAGGGATGTGGCCGAGTTTCAGGCCATGTCGTGCTTCTTCGGCGTGGGCTTCACGACCAGCGAGTCCGAGATGATCGTGGGGCACCCCGCGCGACGCAAAATCGCCTCGCACCTGATCATCGCGGGCAACATCGGGCTCACCGGCGCACTGAGCACGCTGATCGTGGCCTTCGTGCAGAACGAGCCGGACTGGATCGATGAGTTCATCCCGATCCACGGCTCGGGCGGGTTCTTCATCAAGCTCGGCGTGATCCTCGCGGGGATCTTGATCATCAGCGCGTTCTTTAGGCTGCCGTTCATCAAGACGCTGCTGGACATGATCATCGAGTACACGCTCCAGCGGTTTCAGGGCGTGCGGGCGATCGATTACGAGACGGTTCTGCGTTCGGGTGCCGGGTTCTCGGTGATGCAGGTCGAGATCGAGGCGGGCAACGAGCTGATCGGCTCAACCCTCGCCGGGGCGGCCCTGGGCAGCCGGGGTGTACTGATTCTCAACATCAAGCGAGCCGACGGCGAGATCATCGGCACGCCGCACCCAACGACCGAGCTCCGCGCGGGCGACCTGCTGACGGTGTATGGGCTTGAAGAGTTGATCCCGCTCGTGCTGGAGGCAGGACGGGACGACAAGCCGGCGATCTGAGAGATTCAGGCGGCTGCCGAGGTTTCCAGCGAGCCTGCACACGACACGAAAAGGGCCGTGACATCGTCGGGCTGATGCAGCGAGCCGGTCTGGGCGTCGAGGTGCGATTCGAGCGTGGCGATCGCTTGCTCCAGCGTGCCAACGCCCGAGCCCGCGTCGGCGAGCTCCTTGAGGTAGGTGAGCGTGGGGCGTTTGCACTCGTCTCCCTGTGCACCGGCCTTGGGGAAGGCGACCTCGAATCCGTCGGAGTAGATAATGAGCACATCTCCCGGGTTGAGCTGGTGGGTGCTCTGGGCGAACTCCAGATCCGCAAAGACGCCGAGCAAGGGCCCCTGCGACTCGATCTGCTCGACCTCGCCGGTCTCGGCCCGCACGAGCAGGACAGGCGGGTGCCCCGCGCCGGCAACGGTGATGGTGTTGTCGCGCTTATCGTGAATCGCGTAGACGGCCGTGGCGAAGCGGGCCTGCTCGCCCGCGTTCTTGGTCATGGTGACATTGAGCTTGCGCAGCGCCTCGGCGGGCTCGACGATGCGCAGGTTCTTGCCCTTGCCCTCGGTCTTGTGAAGCCCCTGCGTGATGACCATGGTCATGAGCGCGGCCGGGACGCCGTGCCCAACTGCGTCTGCGAGGAAGAAGCCGGTGTGGTGCTCGTCGAGCTCGACGATGTCGTAGATATCGCCCGAGACATACGAGGCCGGGCGGTAGACGATGCCCATGTCCAGCGCGTCGATCTGGGGGAGCGCCTTGGGCATGTACTCACGCTGGATCGAGGCGGCGCTGGCGAGCTCCTCGTGGAGCTTGAGCATCTCGTTGTTGACGGAGCTGATCGACATCTCGGTGATGCGCAGCTCATTGGCCAGCTGCTGGATGGCAGGCTGACGCTGGGCAAGGGTCCAGAGGATGATGGCGGCCTGCGCGGGGTCGATGGTGTCGGCTTCGCACATGATGCCGGCACTCTGGAGCATCATGCTCGCGTGCGAGTTGCCATCGGGGACGAGGATCAGGGCTGGGCAAAGGTTCGCGCTGAGGGCATCGCCGAGGCGGTTGAGGGCGGAGTCGCTGTCCTGCTCGCCGGCGATGATGAGGATGGGTGCTTGCGATGCACGGTGCTTGGGCGTGGCGCCCAGCAGGGTGGTCAGGTCGATGCGTTGCACGCCCAGGCCGCGTGGTTGCAGTTGCTGAGTGATACGGGCGACGAGCGATTCGGTGCGGTCGCTAGTCTCGTCGCTGGTGGTGGCGACGAGCACGCAGGGCCCCTGGTGCGTCGTGGATGCGATGCGAAGTGCCATCGGCGTCGTCTCCCGTTCGGTGTGAACAGGGGCAGATTCGGGCGGTTTTGCGGGCGGCTGCAGTCGGAGCTTGGGGGATTGGACGCATCCGGGTTATGGGCGATGCGTTGTGGCGCACACGCCAGATAGAGCGCCTAGCCGCGCCACGCGGGCGCGACTGATCGGACCTGCCGGGCTACTTCGTCACGGATTCGAGGTAGCCTGTGTTTAGGTCGATGCGGTCGTCCACGGCCAGATCGAGCTGATTCAGGGTACCCCCGGCCAGCTCGATCGCGTACTGGGCGTTAAAGCGGGACGGGTATTTCTTGAGGCGGTCCTCGTACTGCGACTGCGTTTCATCGGGGCGTTTGGGCTCCTCGACTTTCATCTGGTGCATCGCCACGATGTTGCCGTAGCTATCCAAGAAGATGATGTCGATGTCGATGTAGCAGTCCCGCATGACAAAGGTGCGGATGCGTGAGTCGGGGAAGGAAAAAAGCATACCCTCGCCCGGTGCCAGCTCGCGTCGGTCGCCCAGGCCTTTGGTGCGGGTCGCGTCGTCGGCGACGATCTCGAGCTGAAAGGTCTTGCCCGAGATCTCGACGGGGAGTTTTCCATCGACGAGCGGCTGGGGGTTGCTGCAGCCCGTGCAGACCAAGACGCTGACAAGCATCGTCAGCAGCAGCAGAAGCGAGCGGGCGGGGTTGTTCAGGATCTGAGCCATTGGGCATCCTCTTCGCGGAACACGATGTCGTTCTTAGGGAGTGTATGGGGATCGAACGTGTCGAGAAACTCGGAAGTTGACATCGGGGTCGGTTCAGGGGTGATCCCCACCCAATGTGCGATGAGCCCGATGACCCTTTCCGGGCCGCCCAGGGCGCTGTAGCTGCCGATGTGGGTGTCCAGATCGCGTTTGGCAAGGCGGCGGCCGTCCGGGCTGAGGATGAGAGGCAGATGGGTGTACTCTGGCTCGGGGGTGAAACCCAGCGCTCGGTAGAGCATGAGCTGGCGGGGCGTGGAATCGATCAGGTCTCTCCCTCGCACAACCCGATTGATGCCTGAGGCGTGGTCGTCGATGACGACGGCGAGCTGGTAGCTGGGGGCCTGGCGTTTGGTCCAGACAATGAAGTCCTCGCCCAGATCGGTCTTCGAAAACGCCTGCGGGCCCATGTTGTGGTCGTGAAAGCGGATGGGATTGTCGTCGGGGATGAATCGCCAGCTGGTCTCGGGGTTGTCGAAGCGATCGGGGATCGGGTCGGGGCGGATGGCCTCGTAGCCCGCAGCATCGGGTTGGTCGCCCAGTTGGGGGGCGTTGAGGGCCTCCTGGATCTGCTTGTGGCTCAGATCGCAGGGGTAGACGCGGCGGGCCTTTGCCAGGGCCTGCATGCCCGTGTGGAACCGGTTCATGTCGCTGCTTTGCAGAATGGGTTGCCCGTCCCAATCAATCCCGAGCCATTTGAGGGTGTTCAGGCAGTCCTCGATCATGCCCTCGTGGACACGGGAAACGTCAAGATCTTCGATTCGTAAAATGATATTCCAGCTGAGTTTGCGTGCAATGGCCCAGTTGATCAGAAAGCTGAACGCGTTGCCCAGGTGCAGGGCCCCGGTAGGGGATGGGGCGAGCCGGGTCAGCGGGATTGGGGAGATAGGGGGTTCACGCACGCGGGATTGTGGGTACACTGCAATCGTTCGGCAACCCAGAGCGGTGCGAAAAGTGTGCTCGCAACGGGGGTGTGTGCCGGGCGGATCAGGAGGAGCCATGACCGAGCAAGCCGTGGAGAAGTGCAGCGAGGCCCAGATTGCCGAGGGGCTTGAGTCCCACCCGGCGTGGGTCGAGCTCAACGGCGAGATCCAGCGGACCTTCGAGTTCGAGGACTTCATCAAGGCCATGAAGTTTGTGAATCAGGTTGCGGAGTACGCCGAGCGCGAGCAGCACCATCCCGACATCCTTGTCCGCTATAACAAGGTGACCCTGAGCGTCTCGACGCACGACGCGGGCGGAATCACGCAGAAGGACTTTGATCTGGCGGACGCGACGGACAGCATGGTCGGCTGAGCAATGAGATATGACATCACTGGTCTGTGAAACCCATCGGGCCCGGATCGAGCAGATCGGCCCCCGTGATGTCGAGGACATGCATCTGGTGTACGGCGATCCACTCGTCGTTCGGTTTGTCGACAATGGCGAACCGCTGGATCGGGCGGGCTGTGTGCGATGGGTCGAGGTCACGGAAGCGAATGTTCGAACTCGAGGCTACGGCATGTGCATCGTGCGATGCCGAGAGTCCCACGAGCTGATTGGGTTCATCGGACTGGTGCACCCCGGTGGGCAGGAAGTTCCCGAGATCAAGTACGCGCTGCGCCCACAATGGTGGGGGCGGGGTTATGCGAGCGAACTGGTTGCCGGTCTCACTTCGCACGGGATCACACACCTTGGGATGGATCGCATCATCGCCACGGTGCATCCTGAAAACACGGCCTCAGCGCGAGTGCTTAAGCGGTGCGGGTACCGTTTGATCGAGACTCGTACGAATGAGGATGGATCCGAGACACTGGTCTTCGGGTTTGAGCCTTCCCGGTGATCAGCGCAGCTCAACCGACCAGTAGGCGTCGTCCAAGAATGCCTTCCATGACGCGTACTTGTCGCTGTTGAGGCGGATGGAGATCAGCGGGTTGCGGCGCGGCTGCACCGGCTTGCGGATCAGCTTCATGTGCGCCTGGTCGGGCGTGCGCCCGCCCTTGCGGCTGTTGCACTTCACGCAGGCGCAGACGAGGTTCTCCCAGGTGTCCGGCCCGTTCTGCGAGCGGGGGAGCACATGGTCGATCGATAGTTCGCTGGTGGGGAAGCGGTTGCCGCAGTACTGGCACTGGTTGTGATCGCGGGCGAAGAGGTTGCGCCGGTTGAGCTTGACGCGCTGGGCGGGCAGTTTGTCGCACGAGACCAGGCGGATGATCCGGGGCACGGCGATATCGAACCGGACGGTCTTGACCCAGTCGTACTGGTCGGGCTCGAACTGCTTGCGGAGCTCGCTGAGCTCGGCCCAGGTCGCGAAGTCGTAGTTGGCATACGAGCCGTCGTCGGCGTGGATGACCTCGGCGGCCTCGCGCGCCAGCAGGATAAACGCCCGCTTGGCGCTGATGACGCGGGTGGCGAGGTAGTGTCGGTTGAGCACGAGCACCTTGGCCCCGAGCCCGTCACTGAAGTCGATGCTGAGGGTGTTGGCGTCGGTGCAGGCATCGGTGTCGGCACCGACGCCGGGTATGTGATCGACGCCCTCGTCCACGCTGAGCTGCTCGATCCCTCTGGTGCCTGAGCGCAGCGATCGCGCCGATGAGCGGGTCCGGGATGAGCGGTTCTTCTTGGACATGGCTTTGCGTTTGTGTCAACGCCCCGTCTATATCTACCAGTTTTTGGGTGATTCTTCAACTGCATACGCCCATATGGGCATAAAGGATCAGCAAAGATCGTGCTGGGCGTGCCGGAAATGCACAAACGCCCGATAGCGAGGCCATCGGGCGTGTTCGTTCGTGTTTGGTTTGCCGATGCGTTGATCAGTGCCGGAAGTGGCGGATGCCGGTGGTCATGCAGGTCACGCCATGCTGGTTGCACAGGTCGAATGTGTCCTGATCGCGCTTCGAGCCGCCCGGGTGCACGATCATGGTGACGCCGGCATCAATGAGCACCTGCGGGCCGTCGCTGAAGGGGAAGAACGCGTCGGAGAACGCGATCGCGCCCTTGGCGAGCTCGCCGGCTTTGTGCACAGCTCCCCGGCACGAGGCGACGCGGTCCATCTGACCAGCGCCGGCTCCGATGAGTCTGACAGCACCGGTTTCGGATTCGGGATCGATGCCGCCGATGAGCACGGCGTTGGAGCTCAGTGCTCGGCAGATATTCTCGAGCATGGCGGCTGCGGCGATGCGCTGCGATGTCGCTTGCGGGCCGGCGGCGTGGACCCAGTCGATGGGGTTGGGCACGATGAGGTCTCGCTCCTGCATGAGCGCGCCGCCCGGAAGGAACTTGAGCTCGCGGGTGATGTCCGGCGTTTCCTTGGCGACCTTGAGGATTCGCAGGTTCTGCCAGCGCTCACGCAGCATCGCGAGCGCGTCGTCGTCGTACGCTGGTGCGATGACAATCTCGAAGAAGGTACCGTCGGCGGTGATGCGTTCGGCACCGGCCTTGTCGATGGGGCTGGTGGTGGCGAGGATGCCGCCGAAGGCGGCCATGGGGTCGCCGGCGATGGCGCGGTCGATCGCGTGGGCGCAGGTGCTCGCGCTGGCTGCCCCGCAGGGGTTGGTGTGCTTGACGACGCAGGTGTTGAACGCGTCGGGGGCGGTGCGGGCCATGGCACGCACGAGCTCGAGGGCCGCGGAGGCGTCGTTGATGTTGTTGTAGCTCAGCGGCTTGCCGTGCAGTTGCTCGGCGTCGAGCAGCGTGCCCGCGGGGGCGCCGATCTGCTTGTAGACGCTGGCGGGCTGGTGGGGGTTCTCGCCGTAGCGAAGCTCGTCGTGCCTGCGGAAGGCGATGGGCATGAGTGCGGGAGCTTCTGTCTCGTTTCGCAGCAGCCACTGCGAGATCATGGCGTCGTAGGCCCCGGTCTGGGTAAAGGCCTGGGCGGCCAGCTTCTTGCGGAGGGCGAGGGTGGTTGCGCCGTTGTTGGTTTCGAGTTCGCTCAGCAGTTCGTCATACTGGGCGGGGTCGGTGACGATGGCGACGCTGGCGTGGTTCTTGGCGGCCGAGCGGACCATGGAAGGGCCGCCGATGTCGATCTGCTCGATAGCCTCGGGTTCGGTGACGCCGGGCTTGGCGATGGTGGCCTCGAAGGGGTAGAGGTTGACGACGACGAGGTCGATGGGCTTGATGCCGTGCTCGTTCATCGAGTCGAGGTGCGTCTGCAGGTCGCGCCGGGCGAGCAGCCCGCCATGGACTTTGGGGTGCAGGGTCTTGACGCGCCCGTCCATCATCTCAGGGAAGCCGGTGAGCTCATCGATCGAGACGACGGGGATGCCTGCGTCGAGGATGGCCTTGGCGGTGCCGCCGGTGGAGACGATCTCAGCGCCCAGCTCATGGAGCTTGCGGGCGAGATCGATGATCCCGGTCTTGTCTGAAACGGAGATCAGCGCCCGTGTGACCTTGACGAGGGTGCTCGTCGAGGCGGTGGGGGCGCTGGCCGCAGCGTCTGCTGTGGAGTTCATGATGTGCTCGCGATGTGCGTTGTGGGGGTGTTTAGCGGAGCCCGAACTTGGCGACGCCGCCGTCGAGCGTGATGACATAGATGTTGCCGTCGTTGATCGAGTCGGTCCGCACGCCTGCGATGTTCCGCAGCGGCATGCGGGCGATGATATCGCCGCGTTCCTTGTCGACAGCGAGCATCTCAAGCCCGGTGAAGACGATCAGCTCGCGGGAGTCGATGTCGGTGAGGACCCAGCCGCTGATCTCGCGGTTGTTCCAGACGACGCTCCCGGTGGCGCTGTCGATGGCCGCCAGCCCGAGGTCCTGTGTGGAGGCGTAGACGACGCCCTCATGCAGGGTGTGCTGGACGGTAACGGGGGCGCTGGAGCGGACGCGCCAGAAGCGGTAGCCGTCGTTGATGTCGAAGGCATAGATCGACTGGTCGAGCGACGCGACATAGACGCCGACACCGTCGGTCAGGAGTGTGGCGTCGGTGCCGCCGGCGATGCGGGTGTGCATGCCGGAGTGGGCGTTGATGGTCTCGAGGGTGCGGAGCTCGCCGTTCTGAGAGAGGGCGGCGATAAAGCCGTCGCTGACCTGAATGGCGGGCTGGTGGATCGGGCCGTCGAGCTTGTAGGACCAGAGCTTGAAATCGTTGTCCATCTGGAAGGCGAAGAGCTCGCCGGCCAGGGTGCCGAAGATGGCGAGGTTGTCGACAATCAGCGGGGAGGTGTTGACAAGTGTGCCCAGCGAGTCGCGGTCGATGGTGTTGCCGTTGCTGAGGTTGAGCTCCCAGAGCTCGGTGTCCGATGCGGCGAACAGGGTGTTGTCGCGCCGGACGGGCTCGACAAATCGTGTGGTGGCCCGGTCGAGCTGGCGTGACCAGCGGACCTTGCCGGTGCCGCTGTCGAGGACGGAGAGCGTGGAGCCCGAGCCGACGAAGGTCAGCAGGTCCTCGTAGGCTGTGGCGTGCTCGATGTAGGCGCCGGGCTGCATCGGCGGGTAGCCGGTCCATTCCCACTGGTAGCCCAGTTCGCTCCATCCGGCGTGGTCAATTTTCCACTCGGACCTGGCGACGGGTTGGGATTCGCTCTGGGCGTCGTCGTTGGTGCTCTGCGTGCTCGAGCAGGCGCTGAGCGAGCCCATCGCGAGCGCGAGGGTGAGCGTGAGGGCGGTGTGCTTGGACAGGGCCGACTTCTCGAACATCGAGCGATCTCCGGTGTGCTGGGACAGCGCCCCCTGAACGCGGGGCGGGTGGGTCAGGGATGATAGCGAGCCGGGCCGGAACGATGTTGCCCGGACGGGCGATTTCTGGGCTGGGACGGGCTCGCGGGCGACTGTTCGCACCCGATCGCGTAGGGTTCGGGCATGTTCACGGGCATTATTCAGCAAGTTGGGCGTGTGGAGTCGATCGAGCGAACCCCGAGCGGTGTTCGGATCGTGGTTGATCCGCGCGGCTGGGAGCACACGCCACGCCCAGGCGAGTCGATCGCCAACAACGGGTGTTGCCTCACGCTGGTGGATCCGGTGGATCGCCAAGGCGGAATGCTGAGCTTCGATGCGATCCCTGAGACGCTGGCGAAGACGACGCTGGGGTCGTGGAAACAGGGTGAGCGGGTCAATCTCGAGCGGGCGCTGCGGATGGGTGACACGCTCGATGGGCATCAGGTGCAGGGGCATGTGGACGGCACGGGCAGCGTGCTTGGCGTATTCACCGATGATGGCTGGCGCGTGCGTGTCGGCTTGGGCGAGGAGTTGATGCGGTACATGGTTCCCAAGGGCTCGGTGTGCCTCGATGGCGTCTCGCTGACGATCGCGGCGATGGACGCGGGAGCGGGCTGGATCGAGGTGGCGCTGATCCCCGAGACGCTGGAGCGGACGAACCTGCGAGAACGGGCGGTGGGGGATCGGGTGAATATCGAGTGCGATGTGCTGGTGAAGACGATCGTGCACACGATATCGCGGATGGGGATCGTGAAATGATCCGGTGGCTCGTGCGGCAGTTCGCCAAGGGGTTCGATACAGAGCCGGAACATATTCATCGAGTAACGGTCAAAGATGCGACGGTTGGGTTCCCGATCCTGATCATGGTGATTTGGGTGCTCATGCTCCCATTGATGCCTCTGTTCATTTTGATTGAACTGCTGGAGATCGTCGGAGCATTGATTATCGTCGCAAGCATTTTCGCGGCTCCCATCTCGTTGTTCATGATTATTGATGGCCAGGCGACGATTTGGACTTGGCTGATCTTTATCGCATCGGCATGGGTGCTGCTGGGGAGGTATGTCTTCTTTCCCATTCTAATGCGACACCCAAGCGCCCAGCGATTTCGGCGTCGGTTCCTCTGACCCGGTACACTGAACCCATGCGAGTCCTCGGCTTCGATCCCGGTCTCTCGATCACCGGCTACGGCTGTGTGGCGGGCGACATCATTCGTCCGGGGATTATCGAGGCGGGGGTCTTCCGTCTCACGAAGCGGGGCGAACCGGTGGAGTCGATCGGGGATCGTCTTGTCGAGCTGGAGTCGGATGTGCAACAGTTGGTTGAGCGGGTCAAGCCCGATCTGATCGCGATCGAGGGGATGTTCGCGCACAAGGACCACCCGGGGACGGTCGTGAAGATGGCGCACGCTCGCGGGGTGATCCTGCTGGTGGCGCGCCGGGCCGGGGTCGAGGTATGCGAGCTCAAGCCCGCAGAGGTGAAGAAGGCGGCCACGGGCTCGGGGCGGGCGACCAAGGAGCAGATGCAGCTGAGCGTGCAGGAGATGTTCAATCTGCCTGAGCTGCCTCAACCGGCGGATCTCGCGGATGCCTTGGCGATCGCGGCATGCGCGCTGCGGCGGTTTCGGGTTGAGTCCATGACGCGGTGAGTTGGGTTCCGGGTGCCACTACTCGCCGTCTTGGGCGCAGTAGTGCTCTTGGGTGATTCAGAAGACACTACTGCGCGGCAAGCCGCGAGTAGTGGCACCCTGCAAAGCGGGCATAGAATCGATTGATGAGCGATACGAAGGCATCGGAACAGGTCGTCGCCCAGGTCCTGATTGTCGAGGACGAGCCCGAGCACGCGGATGTGATGGCTGAGGCCTTGCGTCGCCCGGGGCATATCTGCACGATCGTGCATGGGATCGAGGACGCGGCGAACGAACTGCGGCATGGGTCGTTCGATGTCATCGTGACGGACCTGCGGATGCCCGAGAGCGCTGGCAGGGAGGGCGTCAACGCCGATGGGAGTAACGCTGGGATGCGGGTGCTTGCCTTGGCGGGAGAACTGCAGCCCGATGCCGAGACGATCATGGTCACGGCGCACGGCGATGTGCCGACTGCTCGCGATGCGTTCAAGCACGGGGCGTTCGACTTTGTGGAGAAACCGCTCGATCTTGTGGTGTTCCGCTCGGCCGTCAACCGGGCCGCGGACCAGGCGGTGCTGCGGAGCGAGTCGGGCGAGCTGCGTGATCTGGTGCAGCACGACGGGTTCGAGGGGATCGTCGCGGGCAGCGAGGCGATGCGCAGGATCCTCAAAACGGTGAAGACGGTCGCGAACTCGAAGATCCCGGTGCTGATCACGGGCGAGAGCGGGACTGGCAAGGAGCTGATCGCGCAGGCCGTGCATAACAACTCGCCGAGGAGTGCTAAGCGATTTGTGACGATGAACTGCGCCGGTCAGGCGGAGAGTCTGCTCGAGGACCAGCTGTTCGGGCATGTGAAGGGCGCGTTCACCGGGGCCGAGAAAGACCGTGATGGCGTGTTCGAATACGCGGACGGTGGGACGGTATTCCTCGATGAGATCGGCGACATGCCGCTGGCGATGCAAGCCAAGCTGCTACGCGTGCTCGAGAGCGGCGAGGTGGTGCGACTGGGTGCCAACGAGACCAAGCATGTCGATGTGCGCTTCGTCAGCGCGACCAACCGGGACTTTGGCAGCATGACCGCGGACGGCTCCTTCCGTCAGGACCTGTTTTTCCGGATCAACGGTGCCCATGTCCACCTGCCGCCACTTCGCGAGCGGCGCGAGGATATCCCGCGGATTGTGCGTCATGCGATCGCCAAGTTCGGGGGCGAGCTGCTGGCTGGGCAGCCCTCTCCGGAGATCAGCGATGCGGCGTTGATGCGTCTGACGGGGTACGCGTGGCCGGGCAATGTGCGCCAGCTCATCAATGTGGTCGAGAACATGGTCGTGATGGCGATCGGCGATCACGAAGACGGCTCCGGTGCGGTGCGGATCGGCACGGAGCACATCCCCGCGGAGATCATCAGCGGCGATGCGGACGGGCAATCGGAGGCGTCGACGACGCAAGCGGGTACGCTGGCGGGCACAAGCCTGGAGCAGCTGGAGAAGCAGGCGATCCGTGAGACGCTCAAGCTCACCGGGGGCAACCGAGAGCAGACGGCCAAACTGCTGGGGATCGGCGAGCGGACGCTCTATCGCAAGCTCAAAGAGTACGGGCTCCGCTGAGCGTGAGGCGTTATCGGTCTCTGGGAGTTTTGATACTGACTCGGCGCTGAAGTTGTGCTGTGCTTGCTGGCAGAACCTGCACAAAATTGGGGGGAAGATGCCCCCTGAACTGGACGTGTGTGGCGATGTACCCGATCTCGAATCAGGAGATCAAGGTACTGGATTCTCGAGGGGGGATCCTGAGGTTGCGCCTACGCAGCCGGGAGAGCTATATGTCACAGGCGAGTCTTGAAAAGATACTCAACTGCCCAAATCTACCGTCGCTACCAGCCATCGCAGTGCGGATCCTTGAGCTCACGAGCGACCCTGATGTCTCCATGAGCGATATCGCGCGTGAGGTGCAGCAGGACCAGGCGCTGGCGGCCAAGGTACTCAAAACGGTTAACTCGAGTTTTTATGGGTTGTCGAGCCCGTGCAGCTCGATCGATCGCGCCATGGGCTACCTGGGTCTGAACACGGTCAAGTCTCTGGTTCTCGGCTTCTGCCTTGTGGATACGACCTCGCAGATCTCTGATGGGTTTGATCTCGAGCAGCACTGGCGGCGTGCTCTGATCGGCGCGACGGGTGCTCGCCTCGTGGCCAAGACGATGGGCGGCTTTGATCCCGAGGAAGCGTTTACCGCGTCGCTGTTCCAAGACCTTGGCATGCTCGCGATGTTTATGTCGCTCAAGAGCGATTATGGCGGGGCGATTGCCGGCGTGCCGCACCGGAGTCTGTGCAAGCAGGAACGCGATGTGTTCGGCTTCGATCACGCGACGGTTGGCACTGAGCTGGCCCGGATGTGGAAGCTGCCACCCGAGATCCGCGAATCCATCGAGTATCACCATATACCGGAAGAGTGCAATACAGAGAACAAGCAGCTGGTCCGCCTTGTCGCGATAGGCTCACGCATCTGTGACTGCCTCGATCCTGAGGCGCCTAGCTCGGCGATCAGGACACTGGAACGGCTTGCGAACCAGTGGTTCAGGCTCAGCAACGACAAGGTCTGCCCGCTCCTCGACGAGGTACGCGATACGGCCAAGATGCTCGCCAAGTTCTTCTCACAGGATATCGGCGAGATGCCCGGCACCGACGAGCTGATGGCCAAGGCGCAGGAGAAGGGGCTCGAGCACCAGCTGAGCATGCAGCGCGAGGCCGATGAGCTGGCGCGTGAGGCGATGGTTGATGGTCTGACGCAGATCGCGAATCGCAAGCGGTTCAACGCCGAGCTCAAGCGGGTGTACGGCTCATATGTGAGTGACAAGGTCCCGTTCGGGATCATCTTCTTCGACGCGGACCGCTTCAAGGGTGTAAACGATACCTACGGGCACGCCGCGGGCGATGCGGTGCTCATCGAGATCGCCAAGCGAGCCAGTGATGCGGTGGGTGACCGGGGCGTCGTTTTCCGCTATGGCGGCGAGGAGTTCGCGGTCATTGTCGAGGGCCTTGACCTGAGTGCCTGCGGCGAGATCGCAGAACGCATCCGCGCTTCTTTCGATAGCAAGGACTTTGATCTCAGCGGGGTCGATGGCGCACCGGATTCGCTGCATGTGACGGCGAGCATCGGCGTGTCCAGCACAGATGCAGCGAGCGATTCGCGGCTGTCGAGCGGCGAGCAGGTAGTGCACGAGGCCGACGAGTGTGTGTACGCAGCCAAATCGGACGGCCGCAACAATGTCAAAGTCTTCGGACGGTTCAGTCAGCTCACGCTCAATCAGGGCGATGTGAAGTCTGTTCAGGTTAATAAAGGCACCGGGACGGTTGGGACCAAGGGCCCCCGCATCCTGCTTGTCGAGGACGACGCGCTCGCGGCGACGCTTGTGATCTCGCTGCTCAAGCGACGCGGCAAAGTCGAGGTCGAGTGGGTGAAGACAGGCACTCGCGCCTGCTCGATTATCGAAGCGGGCGAGCTCAAGGGCGATCGGCATCCGTGCCTGATCCTGTGTGATTTCAACCTGCCGGGATGCAACGGGCACGAGGTGCTTCGTGTCGCCAAGTGCAGCGAGGACACACGCGAGGTGCCTTTCTTCATGCTCACAGGCACGAACGATTCGCACATGAAGGATGAGTCCTTCCGGCGCGGCGCGTCGCAGTTCATCCACAAGGATCAGTTCTGCTCGGACATCAACCGCTGGCTCAACGAGGTCATCGGCAACAGCAGCTGCGCGGCCTGATCCGCGATCTCTGATTCCAACTTTGCTTACCAGTCGAGCGGCGAACGCCACGCGTCGGTGAGCTCGTCCACGCCCGCGTGCAGCTGGTCCCAGTGCATGCGTCCGGTGTCGTTGAGCGTGCCCAGGGTGCGCAGCGGCATGTCGCCGAGCGCAGCGCGGATGGCGTCGATCTCTTCGACTTCAAGCACATAGCACGATGGTGATTCATCAAAGGCGATCGACCAGTCGAGTGAGGGGTCGGCGCTGAATCCGATGGGCGCGTCCGCGGTTGAGGCGGCGATAAGCATCTCTGCGATGGCACAGGCGACGCCGCCGTCGGAAACATCGTGGGCGCTGCGGACGAGGCCCTGCTGGATGAGCCCATACACAGCGCGGGCGATCGCGGGTCCAGCGTGAAGGTCGACGCTGGGCATGCCGTTGCTCTGGACGAAGCCGAGCTGGTGGGCGTGCGAGCCCGAGAGCTTGCTCTGAGGCTGCCCAACAAGGACGAGCGTGTTGCCCGGTGACTTTGCATCGGAGGTGATGCAGGTGTCGAGGTCGTGGACGATGCCCATGCCGGTGATGAGCAGGGTGGGGGGGATCTCGATCGTCTCGCCCGACTCGGTGGTGAACTGGTTGTTGAGCGAGTCCTTGCCGGAGACGAAGGGGGTCCTGTAGGCCTTGGCGCCGTCGTAGCAGGCGTGGGCGGCCCGGACGAGCGAGCCGAGGTTCTCCGGCTTCTTGCAGCTGGGCCAGCAGAAGTTGTCGAGGATGGCGATGCGGTCGGGGTCGGTGCCGGTGCAGACAAGGTTACGGACGCACTCGTCGATCGCCGCCAAGGTCATGGCGTATGGATCGTCGCTGAGCCCGGTGGCCAAGCCGCAGGCGACCGCGAGGCCCTGGCCCGTGCCCGGGACTGGTTCGATGACGGAGGCGTCGGAGGGGCCGATACCGCGTGGGCCGTTGAGCGGCTTGATGACCGTGTTGCCCTGCACCTGATGGTCGTACTGGCGGACGATCCAATGCTTGGAGGCGATGTTGGGGTGGGCCAGCAGCGCGAGGACCTGTTCGTTGGCGGATGTTGCTGTGCCTGTGGGTGTCGTGGGTTGAGTGGCCTTGGGCTGCCAGACGGCTGTGCGGGTCGACATGGGGATGCCGTCGTGCATGAAGTGCATCGGCAGGCGTCCGACTTCGTGGTTGTTGTAGTTGAGGATGAGCTGGGCGCCGTCGGTGCCGAAGTAGCCGAGGTTGGCGAGTTCGACATGCTCCTCGTCGCAGATCTGCTGCAGCGCAGGGAGGTTCTTCTCGGGGACGGCGATGACGATGCGTTCCTGGGCCTCGGAGATCCAGATCTCGGTGTAGCTGAGCCCGGCGTACTTGAGCGGGGCCTTGTCGAGCTCGACGAAGGCGCCGATCTTTTCGCCCATCTCGCCTACGGCGGAACTGAAGCCACCGGCGCCGCAGTCGGTAATGGCGCTGAAGAGCGGGCCGCCCACAGCGTCGCGAGCACGCAGGATGGCGTCGAGGGTTCGTTTTTCTTCAATCGCGTTGCCGATCTGCACGGCGTGGGAGAACTCGTCGGCGTGGGTGTCGGTGAGCTCGGCGGAGCTGAAGGTCGCGCCGTGGATGCCATCTCGCCCGGTGCGTCCGCCAAGGGCAATGATTCGGTCGCCTGGCTTGGCGGAGCCGGAGATCAGGTTGCTGGGCATGATGCCAATGCAGCCGCAGTAGACGAGCGGGTTGCCGATGTAGCGCTGGTCGAATGAGACGGCCCCGTTGATAGTGGGGATGCCCATGCGGTTGCCGTAGTCGCGCACGCCGGCGACGACCTGGGTCAGAATCTGGCGTGGTGGGAGGCAGCCGGCGGGGATTCCTTTTTCGTATCGGTGCTCAAATCCCCAACCGCCATCAGGCTGTGTACGTTCGCGTTCTTTCACACGCTGGAGGTGCTTGGGATACCACTCCTCGGCTGGAAGCGGATTCTCCTCGAACTCTTTGTGACCATCTTCAGCGCGGAGGCCGCGGTACACAAGGAGCTCACGCCAGCCGTTTGAGGCACGCTCGCCGTATCGTGCTGTGTACACCTTATCGCCATGAAGTAGATCGACAATACTCAAGACACAATCGCCTGAGGGTTTCAGATCTCCCGTTTCGGGTACGAACACTCGGTCTCTGGTATCCGGGTGGGCGACGCAGAAGACATCGGTGGAGGCGATGGGCTTGGCGGCGAGCCCGGTGCCGATGATGTCGCGGATGCAGCCGCCGATTCCGGTGGCGGCACCGCCGTAGGGCTCGAGGGCGGAGGGGTGGTTGTGGGTCTCGACCTTGATGCAGACGGAGTGCTTGTCATCAAACTTGATGATGCCGGCGTTGTCGACGAACACGGACTGTGTCCAGTCGATGCCCTCGTCGATCAGCTCGAAGGTGGCGGCGGCGACGGTGGCCTTGAGCAGGTTGTTGATGGTCACGCTACCGTCGGCGTTGACCTCGTGGTGGGGGCGTGAGGCGAAGTCGATACCTTCTATAGCCGGGCCGGTGTAGTTGATGGTGGCCTTGAGGGTTTTGTGGACGCAGTGCTCGGACCAGGTCTGGGCGAGGGTTTCGAGCTCGATGTCGGTTGGCTCGCGGTTGAGGGTCCGATACTCGTTCTGAATAGCCTGCATCTCTTCGAGCGAGAGGAAGAGGTGTCCCTCACGCGAGAGCTTCTCGAGCCCGGCGTCGTCGAGGTCGCGGATGTTCACATGGGTGAGCTTGAACTCGTGGCTGTGGCCCTTGGGGAGTTGCTCGGGGTGAAAGGGGAGTGCGTGGACTCCCGCAACGACGGGGTTGGCCAGCAGGCGGGCGGCCATGTTCTGGGCCTGGGCATCGCTGACACCGATGAGGTCGTAGCGGTAGCCGGTGGAGACCACGGCCCGCACGCCAGTGAGCGACTGGATGGCGTCGGCGACGGACTGGGCGGGCGGGTCCATGACGCCCGGGAGCGGGTGGATCTCAACGATCGAGCCCCGTGGTTCGCTGGCACCGATCTCGGCGTGCTCGACAACAGGGTTGCAGAGCAACTGGGAGACGATCAGGTCGAGCTGGGCGTCGCTGAGGTCCGCCTCAATGAGATAGATGCGGCTGGAATGAGCGCCTTCGAGCCCGAAGCCGAGCGACGCGGCGCGGCTGAGCAGTGTGTCGGCGCGGGGGTCGCCGGCGTGGGCCGTCGGGTGGATCTCGACGCGGTGGACGCGCGGGCTTTGGGTGCTGGAAATGGAGCGGGCGGCGTCGGCGGCGGTAGCGGGCGTGCTCATGGGGAGATCGTAGACCCAGCGGCGCATGGGGTCGCGCTGCGCGGGGTATGATGCCCGATGATGACCCGCAAGGACGCGAATTCTCAGGACTCCAAAGCTCCCATCGTCGAGCTGTTCACCGATGGCGCCTGCTCGGGCAACCCCGGGCCTGGGGGCTGGGCGTTCCTGCTGCGGCACCCCAGCTCGGGCAAGGCCGTTGAGCGGAGTGGGGGCGAGCACGAGACGACGAACAACCGCATGGAACTGACGGCGGTTATAGAAGGACTGACGGCCCTGACACGCCACAGCGTTGTCGAGCTGTATTCGGACTCACAGTATGTGCTCAAGGGGCTCAACGAGTGGATGCCGGGGTGGAAAAAGAAGGGCTGGCGGACGGCCAGCAAGCAGCCGGTGAAGAATGTCGACCTGTGGAAGCAGCTCGACACCCTCAAGGATGAGCACCAGATCCATTTTCACTGGGTCAAGGGCCACGCCGGTCATCCCGAGAACGAGCGGGTGGATGAGCTGGCGGTGATCGAGCGCGATCGCTACGCCAAACGCTGAATCAGTCGTATCGGACCCGGGTGCGCTGCCTGTACCGGTTGTGCGGGCGGTGTCGTCGGTGCGTTGATTTGATGCCGGGGCGCAGCCCGCACGACCCGCACGCATTTCGCACACTCACACGGCTCGGGCGTCAATCCATTGCCCGGAAGCGTCGATGAACTGGGAGGATGTGGGCAGCCGGTTGCCCGCGTCGCCCTTGGTTCGCACCCGGGAGACAGCCGTGGATCTTGATGCCATTCTTCGTCACGCTCATGAATCAGACGCCTCTGATATTCACATCGTCGCGGGTGAGCCCGCGTCGCTTCGTGTCCATCAGGTGATGACCCCGATGAGCGAGGAGCCCATGTCGCCCGAGCTCGTTGCAAGCATGTTCGAGAAGATGTCGTCGAAGGAGACGCAGGAGATCTTCGCCCGCGAGAAGGACGCGGACTTCTCGTACGAGGTCCCCGGTCTGGCCCGTTACCGTGTGAATGCTCACCGGCAGAAGGGCGTGGTCGGCCTGGCGCTTCGTGCGATCAAGACCAAGGTTCCGCCCCTGAGCGCCCTGGCGCTGCCAGAGGTCATCGCACGCCTGACCTACCTGCCCCGCGGGCTCGTGCTGGTCACGGGTGATACCGGCTCGGGTAAGTCGACCACGCTGGCGGCCATGATCCAGGCGATGAACCAGCGTTACCGCAAGCACATCATCACGCTTGAGGACCCGGTCGAGTACATGTTCGAGTCGGACCAGTGTCTGATCGAGCAGCGTGAGCTCGGGCGTGACATGATCAGTTTCTCCTCGGGCCTCAAGCACGCGTTGCGTCAGGACCCGGACATCATCCTGGTGGGCGAAATGCGTGACCTGGAGACCACCTCGCTGGCGATCAGCGCAGCGGAAACGGGTCACCTGGTGCTCTCGACGCTGCACACCGTCAACGCTTCGCAGACTGTCTCTCGTATCATCGATATGTACCCGGGCGGGCAGCAGAACCAGATCCGCTCGATGCTCTCGACGACGCTGCAGGCGGTCGTCTCGCAGACACTGTTCACCCGCAGTGATCGTCCGGGCATGGTTCCCGCGGTCGAAACGCTGCTGTGCACGCCGGCGGTTCGAAACCTGATCCGCGAGAACAAGATCTTCGAAATCCCCAACGTGATCGAGACCAGCCGAGCGATCGGTATGTGCTCGCTCGACGCTTCGATCGCGGAGCTGTACTTCAACGGCACGATCTCCAAGGAGGACGCGATCGCCAAGGCGGTCTTCCCCGACAAGCTCGAGCGTCAGCTCGTGGCCTGATGATTGTGTCCGTGTGTTCGATCGAGATGAGGAGCTGACATGCCCAACTACCGTTTTCAGGTTCGTGCGCAGGACGGGAAGGTCCAGTCGGGAACGATCGCTGCGGACAGCGCGACCGCTGCCGCGGCCATCCTGCGCAATCAGGGCGTGCACGTCATCGCGGTCGATCAGGACAAACGCAAGGCGGAGGGATCGAGCGTGCTCGATGCCCTGTCTGCGCTCAACAACAAGAAGCCCACGCAGAAGCAGGTGCTGGATTTTACGACCCAGCTCTCCGTCATGATCCGCGCGGGCATCAACCTCCGCGCGGCGCTCGACGGCATCGCGGATCAGACCGAGCACCGGGCGTTCAAGAAGGTGATCAACGATCTCAAGGCCGATGTGGAGAGCGGTAAGCAGTTCTCCGAGGCACTGGCGCGACACCCCAAGCTGTTCGGGCCGCTGTACATCAACATGGTCCGCGCATCGGAAATGTCGGGATCGTTCTCGCAGATGCTCGATCGGATCAGTGGGTATATCGCCCAGCAGATCGAGACCAAGAAGATGGTCGTCGGTGCGTCGATCTACCCCGCGATCATCGGGCTGATGGCTGTGACGGTGACGATCTTCCTGCTGACCTTCGTGCTGCCCAAGTTCTACACCATCTTCGAGGGCAAGGAGGATGTGCTCCCCTGGGCCACGAACTTCCTGATGATGCTCTCGCAGACCCTGATGAAGCAGTGGCCGTTCATCCTCGGCGGTATCGCGGTGGTCGGCGGTGCGTTCTTCGCGTTCGCCAAGACCGATGTCGGCGCGTTCTGGATCGACAAGATGAAGCTGACGATCCCGATCGTCAAGTCCATGTTCCGCTCGCTTTACATCACCCGCTCGCTGCAGACCATGGGTCAGCTGATCAACGCAGGCGTGCCAATGCTCGACACGCTGACGATCACGGGTGAGATCTCGGGTAACAAGATCTTCGAGGGCCTGTGGCGCAAGGTGCACGGCTCGGTGAAGCAGGGCCGCAAGATCGCCGAGCCGCTGCAGGGCAACTCGATCCTGCCCAAGGCGGTGGTGCAGATGATCGCCGCGGGCGAGGAGTCCGGTAAGCTCGGCGAGGTGCTCGACGAGATCTCGGTCTTCTATGCCAAGCAACTCAAGGATCACATCAAGGCGGTTACCGGAATGATCGAGCCCATCATGATCATCATAATGGGTTCAATCGTCGGTTTTATCGCCATGGCGATCATCCTTCCCATCTTCAAGATGAGTCAGATCGTCTCGTAATGGAAGGTATGGGTTGATGACCGGTCCCACCAAAAAATCCCGAGGCGTACGACGCCCATCGCGCACCTCAGCGCAGGGCTTCACCCTGATCGAGACCTCACTCGCGACGCTGATCGTGGGCATCGGGGTGCTGGCGATGGTCGACGCGCAGTCGTCGTTCATCGTCTCGAACCAGTGGTCCTCGCACGCGGCCAGCGCCACATTCCTGGCCAATGAGATTCGCGAGCTGACCCGCAACCTCCCCAAGCACGACCCCGTGACCGGCATCGCGATGGTTGATGACGGCAGCGGCAACATGATCGTGAACGGCTGGGGCGTCAACGCGGGTGAGGTCGTCGTGGGCGATTTCGACGATATCGACGACTTTGACGGCATTACCTTCTCATACATCGGGACCGCGGGCCTTGACGATTTCGATCTGCCCGGACCGATCAACTCGTTTGGTGAGGTCATCCCCGAGATCGACCTCGTCGGCAACGAGCTGGGTGATACCGATGAGAACGGCTTCAGCGGGCAGGCGATGCAGGGGTGGTTCCAGACCGTCGTCGTCGAAAAAGTCGACCCGTTCAATACCTCGGTCGTGCACGAGGACTCGTACTCGGAACTGCCCAACGGGTCGTTCCCCGGACGAGAGATCGACGAGTACCCGCTCCGCGTGAGTGTTGAGGTGTATTACCAGGGGGTCAACGACATCGAGGCGACCCTGGTGACCACGGTCACCTGGATCGTGCCCTGAGGGAGGTTGGCGTCATGGCGATGAATCGTAACAAATCCAGGCAGGACCGCCGTCGCAAGGGGCTGCGCCTCTCGCGTCGTGGTGTCGCTTCGGTGCTCGCGATGATGTTCCTGATCATCTTCGGCTCGCTGGTGGCGGCCATGGCCGTCGCCTCGACGGGCAATATCCGCACGGCCAACATGCACCTGCATGTGATGAGGGCGATGAGCGCTGCAGAGACCGGGCTGGCGGTGGCCGAGCATCGGCTCAATGAGGCCTCGTCGCGTTTCATTGTCGCCGAGAGCGATCTTGATGCGGATATCACCTGGGCGCTGTGGAAAGGCGATTCGTCGCTGATCGGCGTGTACCAGGTCGCGCCGTCCCAGGATGGCTACCCCGAGGGTGCCGACCCGGCGGGCATCGCCGAGGCGCTGGTCAACGCGCACGCCGCGGATGAGAACATCCTGGCGGGATTCGATTACATCGAGACGCCCGAGATCTCCACAGCACCGACCGATGTCACCGGCTCGATCTACGAGAGCAGCTACTGGGTGAACACGCCAGCAGTCCTGCTGACCGAATGGGACGACCCGGACAACAGCAACCCGCCCCCCGCATACCAGATCCGGTACGCCCCGCTGGCCGGCGGGCACACGATCCGCGTGATCGTGGAGGGCATCGTCTACGACTTCCAACGCAACAATCGCCCGATCCGTCGCATCATCACACGCGACTACCAGATCATCAAGACGGTGGATCAGGCGATCATCTCGCATTCCAAGATCCTGATCGGCAAGAATGTGCAGATCGAGGGCGAGCTTGGTGCGCGCTTCGATGAGGTCGATTTCGACGCGGGCGATCCGATCGTCATGCGCTCGGACTTCCTGGGCCTGGACCCCGTGCTGGACGCCAAGATCCAGGATTTCTTCACGAGTCTGAGCACCAGCGACATCGACGGCGATAACCGCCTGCGTGTCGGGCACCCCATCGAGGGTGCGGGCATCCCCTCTGACGACGACTTCGACGGCGACGGTGACATGGACGGCGCGTTCAATGACGCGACGCAGGATGGGTACATCGACGAGATCGATATCTTCATCCGCCACTACGACACCAACGGCGATAACCGCGTGACACTCTCTGCGGATCTGATCGCCGGCACCCGCGCCGGGCTCGATGGCAGTGCACCCGAGTTTGTTGGCTCGGGTGGTGAGGCGATCGACGAGGATCTGGCGCTCCTGATCGACGGCGGACGCCCGGACCGGAACGAGAACGGTGTCTTCGGGTTCCTCGATGTCAACAACGACCGGATCTACCAGCCCCTCGACGAGGATCCGATCGACTACGACGCGTTCCACAGCTCTTACCCCGACACGGAGCTGGGCTGGCGCGACGGCTATATCGATGCGATGGACAGGTACGCGAAGGTAAGCGGGCGTCTGGTGTTCAAGGTGAGCGCCAGTGACTGGGAGAACGGGCAGGGCCCGATCTATGAGCGTCTGCAGGGCCCGATCGATCCGGACGACGACGAGTCGGCGCTGGAGTTCGGTGCCGATGATCTCACGCTCCCGGATATCAACGCGAGCAGCTTTGCCGATACGGAGAACGCGCTGATCGCCGCCGCGGACGGCGACGAGTTCTGGCAGCAGGTGGCGGACCAGCTCGGCACGAGCGTGAGCACCCTGAGCACCTGGACGCTGGACATGAACCCCAGCGCCGATGATGAGCCGCACCTGTTCCCGGTGTGGGACGACGCGGACTACGACGGCCGCCCCGATAACTACACCTGGGCGTACTACGAGAACGCGCCGTACAACTCACCGAGCTTCTCGGATATCTACTGGCGCCCCGTGTTTGAGAACATGGTCTTCCGGAATGTAAAGGTTCCGATGGGGCTCAACGCGCTGTTCGTCAACTGCACCTTCGTGGGCTCCACGCATGTTCGCACCTACGCCCAGAACACGCACCCGCTCTGGTCGGAGTATGGTGTGAATGTCATGGGTTCGGACGATTACCCTGAGCCCAAGTTCCCGCGTTTCGTGTACGGCGACGACGCCGGCGAGGACGCGAGCAACGCGCCACCGATGCTGCCGAGTACGGCCGTGCCGCCGGATCAGATGATCCTGATGACCGAGCTGTCGATCTCTCCGCTGGATACGGGCGATGTGCCCCAGAGCGAGATCGCGACCTTCGGCGAGAGCTATAACCTGCTCCCCGAGCCGATCGTGATCGAAGGCAAGCGGTTCGTGGACACCAAGGAACTCTCGAACAACCTACGGTTCCACGACTGCCTCTTCGTCGGCTCGATCGTGTCCGACACGCCCACGGAGTACACCCAGGTACGCAACAAGCTCCAGTTCACCGGCGCGACCCGTTTTACGACGGTCCACCCAGATGAGCCCGAGAACCCGAATCTGAATCCCGACGAGAACGACATGGACACCATCCTGACGAGCTCGATGATGCTGCCGAACTACTCGGTGGATCTCGGGTCGTTCAACTCGCCGCCCGAGCAGAACATCGCGCTGCAGGGCGCAATCATCGCGGGCGTGCTCGATGCGCGTGGCAACACGACCATCGACGGTGCGCTGCTGCTCACCTTCGACCCAGAGCACGGCGAGGGCCCGCTGCTGGATGTCATGGGCAATCCGATCGGTAACCCCGCGGGCTTCAACGCCTCGCTTGGCTACTTCGGCAGCGCCGATGGCGATTACGAGTCGATCGATCCGAACGACCTGCCCGTCGTGGGCGGCGTGCGGATCATCGGCTACGACACCAACGGCGACGGGCTCGCGGACGCGCCATACAACGAGCCTCAGCCGCCCGGATCGGTCCCCGTCCCCTTCAACGGGTTCGGCAAGATCCGCGTGCGTCACAACCCCAACATGCGTCTGCCCTCGGGGCTGATGCTCCCGCTCTCGATGCCGCCCGTATCGGGTTCCTACCAGGAGGGCCGCTATTGATGCGACGCGCACGCAAGACAACCCGACGCGGGTTCAGCATGATCGAAGTGCTGATCTCGCTCACGATCACCGCGACGCTGCTGACCGCGACCATGGCGGCCCTGAACACCTCGTTCAAGAGCTATCAGGTCACGAGCGAGGGCGCCTCGACCAATGTGGTGGCCCGCATCGTCATGCAACGCCTCACGGCCATGATCCGCACGGGCGACTCTTTCGGGCCCTACCCGGTCAACCCGATCCTGACCCCCGAGCTGACATCGGACTACATCGAGTTTGTTTCCTTCCGCGAACCCAGCACGGGCACCGAGCGGATCACCCGTCTCGAGAAGCGTGATGGCGATGCAGAAACAGGGCCATTCGAGCTGTGGTACACGCTCTCGACCTATGTGAACGGCGAGTTTCAGGGCGAGGATGAGGCCCCGCTGCTGGTCGGGCTCAACGATGTTGTTTTCACGATGGAGTTCGATGTGGGCCCGCGCCTCAAACGTGCCACGGTGGACCTGATCATCCAGCCCGACGACATGCAGGACCTGGCGGTGGGCTCGAAACTCGAGGCACCGACGATCCGGCTGGTCGCAAGCGCCTCGCCGCGGACGGACGACTGATCAGCCCTGCTTATCGCGATACCCCCTGGGGTTGGCCTTGAACCAGTCCCACGCGGTACCGACGACCTCATCGATATCTGTGATTTGCGCGTCCCACCCGAGCTTCGACTTGATGCGGGTGGGATCGTTGTACAGCGCAATCGCGTCGCCCGCGCGGCGCTCGGCTTCGTGCACCGGGAAGTCGACACCCGAGACGCGTCGCACTGAATCGAGGATCTCACGCACCGAGTAGCCCCTGCCGATGCCGACATTGAAGGCCTCGGTCTGTCCGATCTCGATACGGTCCATCGCGCGGACATGGGCATCGACAAGGTCCTCGACATGGACATAGTCGCGGATGTTGGTGCCGTCGGGCGTGGGATAGTCAGTGCCGAAGATCGACATGGAATCGCGCTTGCCTAGTGCCGTGTTGAGCGCCACCGGGATCAAGTGAGTCTCGGGGTCGTGATCTTCTCCCAGCAGCCCTGTGCGGTCCGAGCCGGCGACATTGAAGTAGCGGAGCATGGTCAGGGCAATGGGGTTGTCCTCACGCTGGCGCTTGGTGGCGTACTCCTTGAGGATGTGCTCGAAGTGGAGCTTGGTAGAGCCGTAGGGCGAGGTGGGGGACTGGGGGCAGTGCTCAGGGACGGGGATCATGCCCTCGGGCGGGTCGCCGTAGGTGGCGCAGGACGATGAGAAGATAAAGCGGGAGATACCCCGTCCGTCGTGGGCGGCATCACACGCATCGAGCAGTCCGATGCCGCTGGCGATGTTGTTGCGGTAGTACCAGAGCGGGTTCTCGACCGACTCGCCGACATAGGCCAGGGCACCAAAGTGCATGACGGTGTCGAGCTGGTGCTCGTTGATGGCTTGAAGGACAGCGGCGGTGTCACCCAGATCGGAGTGGACAAAGGCAAAGCTGGATGGATACTGGGAGGCGAGCAGGTTCATCGGGGTGACGTGCCCCCGGAAGAGGTTATCGAGAGCGACGACATGGTGACCGTCACGCAGCAGGCGTTGGCAGGCGTGGGATCCGATGTAGCCGGCACCGCCGGTCACGAGAATGCGCATGGTGCCCCTTTCGGGATGTCTTCTGAACTCTGATCAGGTCCGCGTCGTTATTGATCGGCGAAGAGCCCGTCTTTGGGCCGATTTTACGAGGCGGGGCTTGGGAGAGTTCGGATCGTTGCCGATCTGACTGAACGCGGCTCGCTTTGATTCCGTACAATGGTGCTCTGGGCGTAGACACGGACGCGACACGCAATGGCAGATTCCTTTTCATCCGATTTTAAACGCTTCTTCTCACGCGGTTTAGCGATCTTGCTGCCCACGGCGGTGACGTTGTGGCTGCTGTGGCAGGCGTTCGGGTTTGTCTATAACACCGTGGCCCAGCCGATCAACAAGGCCACCCGGATCACCGTAATCTGGGTTGTTCCCAAGGTCATGGACGAGGAATCGCTGCCCGAGTGGTTCCAGGTGACTCAGGCCGAGATTGCCGAGGCGCGGGCGAATCGACCGGAGATACGGGAGAATGTCTCGGACGCGGCCGTCCGTCTCACACTGCGGCGCGAGTACCTGCAGAAGTTCTGGCGAGAGCACCCGTACCTCAACCTGACAGGCCTGTTCATCGCGATCATGCTGATCTACCTCGCGGGCGTGCTGCTGGGGAACATCGTGGGCAAGTCGCTCTACTCGCGTGTTGAGCGGCTGATCACCCGGATCCCTGGCTTCAAGCAGGTCTATCCCCATGTCAAGCAAGTCGTTGACATGGTGATCGGCGAGAAGAAGATGGCATTCTCAAAGGTCGTCGTAGTTGAGTATCCCAAGAACGGGATCTGGACAGTGGGCTTTCTGACCGGCAACTCGCTGCGTCAGATCGATGAGTTCGCGGGCGATCGGGTGGTGTCGGTCTTCATTCCCACAAGCCCGACGCCGTTCACCGGGTTCACGATCAACATGCCCAGGAGCAAGGTGCAGGAGATCTCGATGACGATCGAGGAGGCCCTGCGGTTCGTAATTACCGCAGGCGTGCTGGCGCCGGGCGATATGCCCAGCGAGGAAGACCCCGCGATGACAGAACTCGCGAGGCAGGCCAAGGCAAGGCCTTCGGATGAGACCGAAGCGTAAGCCGTGATTATTCCTGATCGCCGTAGCGGCTCCCGCGAAGTGCGGCGATGAGGGCCTGCTTGTCCATGTCGGATCGGCCCTCGAGATCGAGTTCCTTCGCGCGCTCAAGCAACTGCTCCTTGGTCCAGTCCTCATATGCGTTTGGCCGGTCGGTCGGCTGCCCACTTGAATCGCTGTTGGCGATGCGGGCGGCCGTCTCCTTGTTGTAGCCCTTGTCGCGGAGTGCTTCGTACTGCTCTTCGTTCTTGATGTGCGGCATGGATTTTCCTGGCATGATGTGCCTCCATTGATGGTGGCTCAGGGCTGGCGGCGGGTGGCCGGGGAGCCTTGAGCTGGGTTGTGATCGGTGAAATGCCCAGGGTTATCGCCGGGGACCGGTTTGGTCGTCGAGCCGGGGATGGCCGGGGAGATCTTTCGCTGGTCAGGGTTGTGGTTGCTGATCCGGCTGCAGTGGCAATCCGCGTGATCGCAACCGCTGCCCTCGGCGCAGCCCTGCGAACAGAACCAGCTATCGCCTTTGTCGACCCCACCATACTGATCACTCGTGCAGCCGCAGCCGTCGAAGTCGCAGGTCTTGATAGGGTTATGCTCGTTTTCTCTATACACAGACATGGGCTACCTCCTGTCTTGATTGATGTGATCCAGTGAGCATGATGAGGGATCAGTCTGGAGTACTCGTGAATCGCGCATGAAAATATGATTACTGCGGCGGTTCGATGCTTTGGGAATCGCTCGTGGGCATGGCACCGCAGATCAAGAAAGATTCATTCCCGGTTCATGGGGTTGGAGCATCGCGGGTCGAAGATGGACCATGGAGGCGAATCATGATGACCAAAATTCTGCGACCTGTTCCACTGGTGCTCACATTGGCGATGCTCGGCGGATGTGCTGGCACCGTCGCGCCACGCCCCGGTGATGTGCATTCGTATGACGATCGGCTTGAGCCGTTCGATCAGCTCCCCCGCCCACGTCTGGGGGCGTTGCCGTTCTTTGGACCGTTCACGCTGTATGAACACGCCCGTGTGGGTGAGCTCGGGACGCATACCTATCAATCAGATATGGTGCTGGGCATCGACAACGAGCGGGAGCGCGGGATCGTGTACACGCAAAGGGCCGGATTCCTCGATATCGCCCACATCCGCAACAGCGCAGATATGACGGCGTATGTGTACGCGCGAGCCAAGCTGGCGATCTCGATGGAGTGGGATGAGTTCGCGTTCAAGGGCAAGGAGCCGAGCACCTACCGAGTGCTGCTTTGCTACCCTGACGAATGGGAGCGCATGGACCCGGACTCACGGGAACGCGTTGGCAAGGAGCTCGCGATCCGACTCGCCGAGCGGATCGCGTTCGATGTCATGACCTGGCACGAGATCCTGACCTGGTACGGCTACAAGAGCACGCTGGTGATCCCGGAGAAGAACTCGGCGTTTACCTACGACGATGTTCCAAGCCATGCGCTTGGCGTGCAGCTGGCGGCGGCGGCGCTGCGATCGGGTGGTGATTACGACCAGGAAATGACCCTTGGTCTTGATCGCGCGCTGGATGAACTGGGCGCGGTCGATGAAGAGGTTGAATCAGAGGTGATCCAGCGTGTGGAAGACGACTGGTGGACCACGCTTGGCGGTCCGAAGCGACGCCTGCTCGATATCGGGTTGGGCGACGGGATCGTGGAGCCCTGGGTCGTCGAGGGATTCAGCGATGGTGCTCGCCACGATTTTCAGCTCGCCACCTTGTCAGATATCGAAGGCCACGACTTCACTGGGTTCTATCAGCTGTTCATCGATCCGAATGTGCTCGAGGGCTTTGCGATCCGCGATGTGATCGGTGAGGACCGTGAGTACATCGATCCGGGGGTCGATTTCGCGGTGATCATCAACGACATCGCCCAGAAGCTTGAGATGCCCGCCGAAGACGCAATCCCTGATCTCGCCGTCGAAGAGTAAAACTGGGCAATCTGACCGCCGGTGGGCTTCTTTCGAGTTTCACAGCGGGTTTGGATTCCTCCGGTGTGCTGGTAAGATTGCCCCTGCCGCTCGATCGTCGGTGAGTTTTCGCCGATCAGTGGGGCTGGAGGCATCGGTGAGCCCTCGATTGATTATGATCCAACTCGGTCTGGTTGCGTCAGTGGCGCAGGTCGGCTTCGCGGCTTCGCAGCCGGGGCGATCGCTGCGTCTATTACAGAACATCCAGATCGAGGGTGGCGTGGAGATCGTGCAGTACGATCAGTCCACGCGCCGCCTGCACGCGATCGGCGCGAGCGGACGGATGATCTTCGGGCTCGATGACTCCGGCAGCGCGGCCTTGCTGCGTACACAGACCTTCTCGGGCACGCAGCAGTGGGACGCGACCTCGCTGGCCATCGACCCCGCGGGGCGCGGCTTCGCGGTCGTGTCGTGGATCCCTTCGCCGCCGGATTCCATGCCCGGCATGGCCCAGGTCATTGACCTGCGCACGGGTGACCCGGTGTGGCAGCTTGGTATTGGGTATCACCCTGATTGCCTGATGTTCAGCGATGATGGGCAGTACCTGTACGCCGCGAATGAGTGTGAGCCCGGCACGATCGATCGCCCGGGAGGCATCACCGTCCTCGATCTCTCGGCGATCGAGATGCCCAGTGACTTTGCGAGGCTGGGATTCAATGACGCGAACACCTACACCCTGACCGACGAGTATCTCGCGGAGGGCATCGATCTGACCACCCTGCGGATCGTTTCCGAGTTGATCGACACACCCGGCGTAAACATCGAGCCTGAGTACATCGCACCGACGATGACCGGTGCGTGGGTGTCGCTGCAGGAAAACAACGGGCTGGGCTACTTTGATCTCGGATCGCGGACTTGGACGCGTGTGCTGCCACTTGTGCCTCTGAGTTTTCCCTTCGATGGCTCGGAGACCGACGGGCCGCGCGTTCGATCGGGTGAGGGCTTCGGGCTGCTGCCCATGCCCGATACGATCGAGTATGTCGAGATCGCTGACCACGGCTACCTGATCCTGGCGAACGAAGGCGAGAAGTCCGCGATCCATGAGCTGCGTTTGGGAGAGGCGATCGAGCGTGGCTTGATCGATGCCGCGGCGATCGAACGACTCACAGCCACATACGGTGATCTTCACCAGAGCGGACTGGATCGGCTCTACATCAGCACGATTGACGGGGATATCGACGGCGATGGTGATCTCGATGTGCTCTGCCCGCAGGGGGGGCGGAGTGTTTCGATTGTGGATACCGAGACAGGTGTGACGGTGTGGAACTCCGGGCCGCAGATTGAGCTGATGACGGCGATGCTTTTTCCTGAGCAGTACAACTCCGGTGATTCCCGGAGCGACCGGGCGGGCCCAGAGCCCGAGGGTCTCGCGTTGTATCAGGATGGTGAGCGGATCCTGCTCGCGGTGGGGCTTGAGCGCACCAATGGTGTGATGCTCTACGACATCGCCAACCCGATGGCGCCCGAGCTACTGGATGTCATTGTGATCGAGTCCGGCTGCCTCGGCCCCGAGGGCATGTGCTTCTATCAGCACGATGATCGGTTATACCTTTGTGTCGCGGCCGAGCTGGGTGGGTGCCTGAGCATCTACGAGGTTGTTTCCGAGTAATACAACTGGGCTGAGACACGAAAAAACCCGCTCAGACGAGCGGGTTTCGCGTGTTGTGGTTTCACTCTGATCAGCGGCGGCGACGGGCGCCCATGAGGCCACCGAGGCCCAGCAGGGCCAGTGCGCCGGGGGCGGGCACGGTACCCGGCGAACCGATGAGGGTCGCGGAGTCGTTGGGAAGCCCGAGGTTGTCGTTGAAGAAGGCGTTGGACTCGTAGGCGCCGTTGACGCCGAGCATCGAGAGGGCGGTGCCGTTGACATAGTCAATGGTGGAGAGCCCACCCGAGAGGGCGCCGGGGGTTTCTGCGAGGGTCACAAAGCTGCTGTCGCTGGCGAGGAAGAGGTTGATGATGTCGCCGCTCTGACCGAGTGCGCCGCCGCCGTTGGTGAGCCCGATGAGCCCGTTGTAGTTCCAGATGGACTGGAACTCGGCGATTGCGCTGCCATAGGTGACATCGTCAACCGCAGCGTTGTCGTCGGAGATCAGGAAGACCATCGACTGTCCGGCGCCGAGGATGAATGAATCGAGCTGACCGCCCGATGCGGGGTCGGCGCTGTCGTCGTCGTAGATGTAGAGCCCGGTGTCGATCGCGCTGTTGCCGATGTTGGTGATCTCGAACCAGTCCTGGGTTCCGTCTTCGCCGGAAAGCCCGACGAAGGCCTCGGTGATGGCGATGCTGGCGGTGCCGGCATTGGCGATGGTGCTGAGGCCTGCGATGGCCACGATGGCGAGTGCCTTGTTCATGGTTGCTCTCTCTTTCTCGTGTGGTGCGTTTTCTCTCGCACGCGCACGGGCGTGCTGAATCGGGAGAAGAGTAGGTGGGGGGGTAGTGCGCAAGCTTTGCCGTTTTGTTATGAATGCATGAGTGTTGCGCTAAGGAGTTCCTTTGCGCAATGTTTATATACCACGGACTGATTGTTCAGATGGCGCTGCGATACAGTCCGCGCATGCGGAACATGACCACAGGTTCTTCCACGGTGCCCCCGCGCGGGTTCACGCTCATCGAGCTGCTCGTCGTGATCGCGATCATCGCGTTGCTGATCGGCATCCTGCTGCCCTCGCTGGGTAAAGCACGCGATACCGCCAAGAAAGTGCAGTGCATGTCCAACCTGCGCCAGATGGGTATCTCGTTCAGCACCTACTCGGCCGGGAATAAGGGTTATCTCAGCTCCGGCCCGTTCGACAACCGTGTCCGCAAGCACGCGAACGGGTATGCCTTGGAAGCGGAGTGGGCACGGAACCCGAGCGATCGGCGAAGCACCGTTGAGCGGATCGGATGGTTGAGGGACCTGGTTGAGATTGCGGATGTTCGAGCGAGTGATTTTCTGTGCCCGACAGCGCCCGCGCAGTATAACCAGAACCTCAATGTGCTCCGGATGAACGACGGCGGCTACGGCGATCCGTTCACCTACGAGACGCGGGACCAGCTGATCGATCGCGGGTACAACACCAACTACACCCAGTCCTGGTACATGGCCTACACGCAGTGGAAGGATCCGCGAGTGGGGCGCACCGGGCAGCCGGCGGACAAGGCGAATGGCGTGCACGGGCCCCTGCGAGAGCAGGCGACGCAGGTCGTCTCGTCATCCATCGTGCCTTTGCTCGCCGACGCGCGGATCGACGGCGACTCAAACGATATCAACGACACCATCACCATCGATGGAGAGTTCCTCCCGGCGACCAAGGCACTCACCGACGGGCCCTCGTGGCGTGTTGGCTTCCGGCTGACCTCGCACAGCTTCGCCGACTTCGGCCCGGCGCACGGCGGGAGCCGCTCGTTTTTCAATCGTGGACACGACCGCACCGAGGGCAACATGCTCTTCGCCGACGGGCATGTCTCGACGCTGACAGACACCAACGGCGACAAGTTCTTCAGCTACGAGGAAGACTCGCCCAGCCCGACCCTTCGGGACAACGGGCTGCCGCTGTTCCCTGATTTCAACAACAACGAGGTATTTACGGGTGAACTTCTGAGCGGTCGGTACCGCTGAGTGTTCGCCGTGATACGCATTGGAGAGAGCAGATATGAGCATCAAGAACACGCTGATCGCCCTTGCTGGGCTGGGGCTGTACGCCGGCGCGAGCCAGGCGCAGGTTGTCATCAATGAGGTCTACGAGAATCCCCCCGGCGACGCCCAGGGCAACGACAATGTGCTCGAGTTCATCGAGCTCTACGGCGAGCCGGGCATGGACCTGACGGGCTACGCCATCGGCGTGTTCAAGGGCGGCAGCGACGGCGAGTTCAATCCGCCAAACGACATCCCCGATGTGTACGCGGAACTCGACGAAGCCTTTACACTCGATGGTCTTTCACTTGGGTCCAACGGTTTCCTCGTGCTGTACAACGGGACCGATTCCCAGTCGCTGATCCCGCTGTTCATCCCGGGTCAGACAACCGGCGTGTCGTTTTTCGATGCCCACATTCAGAATCCCAACGACATCAACGGCAACCTTCAGAACGACTACTCATCGACTTACCTGCTCATGCGTCGGCGTCCGCATCACAGCATCGTCGATGGTGTGAGCGTCTACGAACCGGGCTACGCGATCTGGAAAGACGAGAACCCGGATGTTGATTTCGACGGCAAGCTGGACTTCGGCATCGAGATCCCGCTGAATCGCGACCTGGGTATCCCGGCCGCGCCACCACCAGCGCAGATGGACCCGATGCAGATCATCGACGAGATCGCTTGGTCGAATGCCGGCGGCAAGGAGTATGTCCGCACCTCGCAGCACGAGATCTCCTCGACCGAGGGCTTCAACCCCGACGCAGCGTCCCGACTTCGTTACTTCGGCGCGAATCCGATGCTCGGGCTGCGGATCAACAGCGATGGTGAGACCGTTCCGACGCGTGTGGCCGATGAGTCATGGATCTACGGCGAGGTCATGGGGGCCTCGATCGACTTTACCTACGACCCCACCCTCGTGGGCGCGCCGACCGATCAGGGCGGCGACGGGTTTATGGATATCTCGATCGAGAGCGCCGGCGATGTGTTCAAGATCACCCCGGGTGATTTCAACGATCATGCTCCGACCGGCATCACGCAGTTCCGCTTCGTGCCCGGCGATCTGGACTTCGACGGCGACGCCGATGCCGACGACTTGGCACTCTTCGATGCCCAGCTGCTTGAAGCGGACTTCGACGCGACCGAGGATTACATCGACCCGGATTCGGGCATGCCCATCGCTGACCCGAATAATCCGGGCATGAACTTCCAGTCGTATGTCTTCCAGAACCGGCTGGCGAATGCCTACCTCTCGGCACGCTCGCTTGATCCGTCCGATGGCAGTGACTCGCCCAGCGCCGCGGATCGTATGGTGCTCGCCGGGCTCGTTGGCCCGGTGATGTGCAATGCAGCGGACTATGCCGAGCCCTTGGGCGAGCTGAACTTCTTCGATGTCAGCGCGTTCCTGAGCCTGTACAACGCAGCGGACTCCGCGGCGGATCTCAACGGAGATGGCAGCTTCAACTTCTTCGATGTATCGCTGTTCCTCAGCGCCTACAGCAACGGCTGCCCCTGACCGAATCGATTTAGTTTCAACTCAAGCCCGGCATTCTGCCGGGTTTTTTAGTTCATCTGTCGTCTGGATTGTGGTGCTCAAGTGGGGGTGGTGGGAAACACGAGTTCGCTCCCGGAGAGTGATCCGTGCGGATGGTGCCGCGCTGAGTCACTCAGAGCGTGCTGACGCCGTGCCGCTGAGTTCCGACAGCCAGAGGGAATCTTCGGGCGCGAACTGTTCCACGATGGCGTGCGCTCGCTGCTGATAGGAATCCGCTCGCTCGGGGTTGGATGGGCGAAGCCAGCCGGCGATCATCTCGAACCACAGCGCCCGCTCGATCGGCGAGGTGGTTGCTGGGTCCAGAGACTCTGCGTGAGCGATCGCAACTTCCAGTCGCCTGTCCATGAGCTCAACGCGGAACTCCTGCGTGTCGACCAGCGGGTTGTCGGTGGCCTGCGAGTGGAGGAAGAGCAGGTTGAAGAGGACGGCGGTCTCGCTGGCCTCCGCGTCGAGGGTTTTCATCCACGAACCGAGCATGGTGCGAGCAAGGTCCATACGCTCCATATACGCCGCCAATCTGGCCTGCTCGACTTCGACTTGGCTGTTGAGGGCCTCGATCTCGGCGGCGAAGTTCATAGATTTCACAATGAACCGCTGCTTGTACTGGTTGTGGATGATCAGCGCGACAAAGCCGGTGATGAAGAGAAGCAGCACCGCGTACATCGTCGTGAGCAGCTTGTTGCGTCGCGCGAAGAGCCGTGCTCGCGACCAGGCATCGTCGTCTACCCCGGCGATCGGGACCCTGTCGAGGATGTTGCTAAGGTTGATTGCGATCGCCTCGGCGCTCTGGTAACGCTCGGCGGGGTCCAGCGCAAGGCAACGCATAAGCACCGCTCGGATCTTTTTATCCTCAAAGTGGCCTCCGATCCGTTGCGGGCCGCCCTGATCATGGTGTTCGAGCCAATCCACCGCATCAGCAACCTTGTCGCCGTTTGGGAATCGACTGGAGAGCATCCAGTACAGGATCCCGCCGATCGCATAGACATCCACCAGAGGCGCGGCTCGTGCCGCCTCGCCCTGATACTGCTCCGGGGCCATGAACGCGAGCGAGCCACGCGTGCCGTACCTGCCGATCATGGTCGGATCGCTGTGCTTTGTCGAGGCGATTCCAAAGTCGGTCACGACCGGCTCGCCCTCTGCATCGATCAGGATGTTCGATGGCTTGAGATCACGGTGAACCACGCCCGCCGCGTGGGCGGCCTGGACACCCTGAGCGATCTTGATCGCGATCCGAAGGCGGTCGCTCAGCGAGCAACTGCTGTTGTTCTTCCGCATCCAATCATCGAGTGGTAACCCCAGCACGAGATCGTATGCGACATAGCACTCACCCGAATCGGTTACGCCCTGGTCGGTCACGCTCGCAATGTGGCGATGGCGGATCTTTCGTGCGACCTTGCCCTCACTCGAACCCATACTGTTCGATGCGTTCTCGTAGAAAACCTTGATTGCTACGAAGACGGGCTCATTCGCGTCGGTGAAGACATGGTCCACGGCCTCATAGACAATGCCCTGGTTCCCGCTTCCCAGCACGCGGCGTAGCTCGTATCGCGGCTTGCCGTCCAGTCCGAGCGGACCGAAGTATCTTGGCAGAGCCGTCCCGGTCAGCCCTGACTCGGCTCGGCGGGGCTGCGGGGTCTGCATCAGCTTCGCCTCGGCGATCTCACGCAGCTGCGCAGAGAGTTCCTCAGTTCGCCTCGGGGGCTTCTGCCCGGTGGCGATCATCCCGTCGATGCTGATCTCAACGGCCGCCTCGAGCACGCAGTCATCGTCCATCAACTCGGGGATCGCGCTGGCGATCTCTTCGAGTTGGACGGGGTGCCCGGCATCCACCCGCCTGTTCGCGATGACGTAGAGTGCCTGGAGCACATGATCGATTTCGTGCTCGGTCGCATCAAAAAAGACCTTGCTCAGATCGACCTTTGGCTCGGTCATCTGGTCTGCTTTCTGGATGAACCGGTTAACAATCTGCATGATCCTGCTCCTGGCCCATGATCTCGCGGGCCTTTTCCTTCATACGGCTCCACCGCTTGCGAACGCCAGACGGTTGCATCCCGATCGCTTCGGCGATCTCGTGAAACTTCATGCCCCTGCCGCGCAGGAGCGCGATCTCCCGATCGATCGGGTCTTGCGTGAGTGAGCCGAGCTGCTCACAGAGATATCGGCTGGGTAGCACGAGGTCCAGATGGGCCGGGTCTGCGAGCTGGGCGGCCGCCAGCTCGCGGGCCTGCAGACGCCGGGCGTTGCGGGCCTTCTCCTTGATGGTGCGTTCGATCACCCGATGCACGGCCGAGTAGATCTGCGCGTCCTCGGTGCCCTCGAACGAGCCATCGGCAATCAGGTGGTCTACCCGACGCAGCGCCGTGGAGAGGATCTCTTCGGTGTCGGTAATCCGCCGTGCCTGATTGAGCATGAGCTTGTGGATGCGACGGTAGATGTCCGGACGCTGGCGCTCAATCAGCTCCGCGGCCCGTTCGCGGAGTCTTGCTCGATCGGCATCTGGCTCCCGCTGCTGCGTCCATGCTGGTGGATCACCCTGTTCGTTCGTCACATCCAACTTCCTGAAAACTTGAGAATCCCGTCACAAGACATCTGCCGGCGGCCACCTGGATGCGCGGAATGCCCCGCATTCAGGAGCGAAGCATGGGCTCACAGACTACTTCAGGGACAGACTTTACCAGATTCTGGTCTTCGCGAGAACGGTCACCCCGGAATCATGCCAGAGCAACTGGCCTGATCCTCATTTTACTCATGATGATGACCTTGGCTCGCCCAGCGGGTGCCGGGGTGAGTATAGGTAATTCTGCTCATCCAATCGATCTCAGCGCCGCCCAGATCAATGAATCACTCGTCCTCAAGATGCTGATCCAATCGATGATGGATCTCATCAATCCCGGGCAGACGCGTGCCTTCGAGCTGTCCCAGACGCTCGATAGTGATGCGGTGGTACTCAAGACCAGTTTCGCGATCATCGGGCTGCGCACAACGCTAAGCAGTCAAGAAGTTCTCGACGGGCTTGAGGTGACCGAGGACGCACTGAACCTGCTGAGCGACCCCGGGGTCGAGCTTGATATCACACCCGGCATGATCCCCGAACTGATTCAGACGATCTCAGCTATCCATGAGGAACTTTCGAATGTCATTTGATGCAGCCACAGACCCATCCACTAGATTCATCGCCTCACAGCTTAACTCCTTCCTGGAGGGGAAGACATTCCGCGAGGTGGCCACGCAGACCGGGTTTCATCCCGAGACCGTTCGCCGGTATTTCAACGCCGATTCGAGGGCGAGCGCGGACTTCATCCGTCAGGTTTGCATCGAGTTCAAGCTCGACGCCAATCAGATCCTGACCGGGCACCCGTGCCCAGACCAGACGACGGCACTCCGATATGCCGACACGGCCCAGCTCCTCGCCGAGTTGGCGCGCCGCATCGTGCGAATGGAGGATTGTGCCATCGGGAACGCGATCCTAACACGATCTGCTCAACAACCAAGTGAACACAACGAATCGCATGACGATACTGGGCAGGGTCATCGTACCGGCGAGATCAGCACTTAGAGTTCCGGTCACCGATTCTGCCACGCCATGTCCCGTTCATCCGCTCCAAGGCCCTCGGGATGACGCGTTACCCGCCGACCGGGTAGACCCCCGTTGCGCGGATCGTGAGCACCTGCTCGTCGGGGCGTGGGCCGACGGTTCCGATCAGGACCACCTCGTCGAGCGGCTTGAGCCCGGCACCGGTGAGGTCGATCTCGTCGCCTTGGACCTGTACTGTCGCGGAGTTCGAGGCGATCGTGCTCGGGGTCTCGCAGCAGTAATCCCACGGCGTGCCGCACTGGTCATCGGTGGTTTGCCCACAGTACTCGAGCCCGAGGTCGACGATGGTGAAGACCGGGCTATCAGCACTGATCGGCTCGTGACGTCCGCCGATGCGTCCGCGGATGACGATCTGGTCGCCTTCCTTCGCGTTGGCCTTGGCCTCGGTGATGGACACATCGCCCGCGGGGGCGCTGGTCAGCACCCAAGCGTACGGCGTGGTTTCAGTTGTGTTTTCGTTTGATGGGGCCTGCGCCTGAGGCGAGCTGGATGATTCGCTGCACCCGCTCAGCATGAGGAGCGTGGAAGTTGTCATCGCGATGGTGATTGTTTTCAGCATGTGAAACTCCTTGTGTTGATGATACGGTCAGTCAGTGTGATTTGAGTGCTTCGGTGATAGGGAGGCGGAGGCATCGGATCGCGGGCGGGATCGCGCCGATGCACCCGACGATCAGCCCACCCAGCAGACCCGTGAGCAGCACCGGCGGGTCGATCGAGAGCGCGAAGGCACCCATCGAGAAACGCACGGCCAGCCCGTCGAGCAGCGCCAGCCCGAGCACCGCCCCGATGAGCGCTCCGCACGCGGCAGCGAACACGGACTCCTCCGTGAGACTCAGCACGATCGCGGCCCGGGTGTATCCCAGCGCCTGGAGCATGCCCACCTCGCGGACACGCGCGGCGAAGGCGGCGTACATCGTGTTGAGCCCGCCCAGGATCCCGCCCGTTGCGATCAGCGTCGCGGTCACGAGGATCATCACTCGGATCGGGGCGTAGAAGGCGGCGATGGATGCGTAGTACTCGCGCTCGCGGATGGCGGTGATCTCGAGATCCAATCGGCTTTTGGCGAACAGGTCAGCGTCGGCGAATGTGCCACCCTCGAGCGTCACCACGACGCACGAGAGCGATGACTCTCGATTGGTCGCGATCTGCAGGTCTGTGAGCGGGATCCAGACCTCCGCGTTCATGACGGAGTTGGGCGCATTGAAGCGCCCCACGATCGTCCAGTCTCGATCGTCGAAGTGCAGCGTCTGCCCGACATGCAATCGGTCCTCGGGTAAGCCGAGCCGGGTCGCGGCCAGTGCGCCCACCATGAGTTCTTCGTGCCCCTGACGCGGGAAGCGTCCATCGATGATCTCGACTTCGGGGTGGACGAGCAGGGCGACATCGCGCACGCCTCGCATGACGGCGGGGTGGTCGTCGTCGGAGTTGCCTGATTCCTGAACGGGCAGCGCTGCGTGGATCTCTGGCGAGACGAAGAGCACGCCGGCGCGCTGCTTGATCCCTGCGATGCTTGCGCCGGCGATACCGGCGACGGACGCGTCGATCTGCGAGCGTTCGACACCCTCCTCGCTGCCGGTGCCGAGGATCATGATGTTCTCGCTCAGCGATTGGTCCTGCGTCAGCGTGCGCTGCATCCCGCGCACGAACCCGCCCGAGGCGAGGATGAGCAGAACGACCAGCGTCGAGCCCAGCAGCGATGCGATCAGGCGCACGCGCGAGCGGCCGAGGTTGCGGAGGGCGTACTGGAATGGGAGCTGTCTCATGGTGTTCTCAGGCGGCGCGGAAACACGCGGCGATCTCCTTGCGTGAGGCCTGCCACGCGGGCAGCAATCCCGCGAGCGTCCCGATGATCCCACAGATCGCGATGCCCGAGATCAGCAGCGTGGGCCCGGCGGTGATCGGGATGCTCGTGCCCTCCACGGAGAGGGCGAAGCTTCCGACACGCGCAACGATCAGGGCACCCAGCGCGCCCAGTGCGCCGCCGATCAATGACAGGAGCACGCCCTCAGCGATGATGAGCAGCGCGACGAGTCGTGCGGAGAACCCGAGCGTTTGGAGCACGGCATGCTCTGAGACCCGGCTCTGCACGCCCAGCACGATGGAGTTGGCGACCAGCGCGAGCACGGCCGCGAGGCACCCGATGCCCAGCCAGCGGGCGAAACCGACGAGCTCGATGATGTCGTCGGCCACGCGCCCGATGAACGCCTTCTCGCTAAAGGTAGCGGTCGGCTCTTGCGCGGTGCGGAACAACTCGTCGATGTCGTCGGCGACGCGATCGAGCATCGACGCGTCCTCGACCTTGACATTGAACTGGGTGACGATTCCCAGCTGGTCCCTGCCAGCGAGCTGGACAAACTCCAGTGCGGTGTAGGCGACATTCTGATCCTGCGCGTCTGGAGACCGGACCACCGCGGCGACATACGCGGTGATGCCCGCGGCATCGAAGCGCATGCCGGGCTTAAGCCCGCGGCGCTGGGCGAGGGTCTCGCCGAGGATTGCTGCGTCGGTGCGGGAGAGCCAGTCGTCGAGCGACCCGGAGACGATGTCAAACTTTGCTCCGGGGCCTTCGATGAACTCTTGCTTGGGCACGCCTCGGAATGTGACCACATCGAGGCTTGTGCGGCAGTTGGTGACCACGATCTTCATTGGGGTGACGGTGCGCACGCCTTCGATGCGTTCGATGCGGCTCTGGTAGTCCTGCGGGAGCTGGCTCGTCGCGGGGCAGAACCGGTCTTCGCGGTAGACGACCAGCGTTGTGTCGTTGGCGGTCTCGCTCGTGGCGACGGTCACGCCGTGGTTCATGGCTTGCACCGAAGTGAACAGGAACATCGCGATCGCGATGCCCATGATCGTCAGGAGCGAACGCACGCGGTTGCGGGTGATCTGCCGGAGGACATAGGGGATGCACTGGATGATGGTCATGCCAAAGCCTCCTCTGCTGCGCCCTGCTCGACGAGCTGCCCCTTATCGAGGTGCAGCGTCCGCTTCGCGTAGTCGGTGGTCTTCGGGTCGTGCGTGACCATGATGATCGTCTTGTCGAGCTCGCGGTTGAGCGACTGCAGGAGCTGCATCACGGCGTGTGCGGACGATTTGTCGAGATCGCCCGTCGGCTCGTCGGCTACGAGGATCTCGGGGTCGGTGACGATGGCACGCGCGATGGCGACGCGTTGCTCCTGCCCGCCGGACATCTGGCGTGGGTAGTGATCGCTGCGGTCCGCGATCCCCACGCGCTCCAGCGCCGTCATGACACGCTCGTGGCGCTCTTTCCGGCTCAGACCGTGCAACAGCAATGGGAGCTCGACATTCTCGTAGGCGGTGAGCACAGGGACGAGGTTGTAGAGCTGGAACACATACCCGACATGCGCGGATCGCCACGCGGCCAGGCGGTTGCGGGACAGGGTGCCGATGTCGGTCCCGTCGATGATGAGCGAGCCGGTGGTTGGTGAGTCGATGCCGGCGATGAGATTGAGGAGTGTGGTCTTCCCGCTCCCGCTCGGGCCCATGAGCGCGAGGAAGTCGCCCCGTGGCACTTCGAGCGTGAGCTCGTCGAGCGGGCGGATGATGTTCTCGCCCTTGCGGTACGCGCGGGTCAGGCGTTGGCACACGATGAGACTCATGACGCGCCTCCATTCTTCGCGACGAAGCGCACCCGCTCGCCGGCCCTGCACGCCCTCGGATCCGCAGCCATGATCGCGCCGGGTTGGACATCTCCGCTCAGTGTGACCCACCCGTTCTGTTCTTCGACGCGCTCGACCGAGATCGGTTGGAGCACGCCGCGTCCGTTCGCACGCTCGGTGACGATCCACACCCGCTCGTTGCCGGTGCTGCTGTCTAGGACGGTGCTCGGCACCCGGACCGATTGGCTCGTGCTCGCCTGTGACTCGGTCGTTGCTTGCTCCGGGAGGAACTTGACGCGAGTGAGCATCTCCGGGCGGAGCTCGGGGTCGGGGTCGATCACCCGCACCTTGATCTGCAGCGTGTTCTTCTGCAGGTCCGCTTCGTGCGTGACGATCAGCACCTCGCCCTGAAACACACGGTCCGGCAGCACCTCGACGACGACCTCGCATCGCTGCCCCTTGAAGACCTGCGACGCGTCCGCGAGCGGGACATCGACGCGGACCTGCAGCTTGGACGGGTCGTAGATGTGCGCGATGTGCGCGGAGTACGGGTCGTCCATGCCCCGGAGGACCTTGTCGCCCGGTGCCTTGAGGCGGCGCTGCACGAAGCCCGCGATCGGGGCGCGGATGGTCATCCGGTCGAGTTCCAGGTTCGCCTCGTCGCGCACGGCGCTGCGGTGAGCGAGCTCGGCTTGAGCGAGTTGGACCTGCGCCCGGGCGCTGTCGAGGCGTTCCCGGTCGTCGATGCGGAGTTCCAGCGCCCGCTGCGCGGCGCGGAGATCGGCACTGGTCTGGTCGATGGATGCGTTGATGATGCCCTCCTGGGCCCGCGTTGCGTCGAGGCGAGCGGACTGGGCGTTGACGGCTTCGCGTGCGGCGATGAACTCGATCTCGGAGGCCGCATCGTTGGCGTACGCGGCCTCGATGCTCTTGAGCTCTTCCTGCACCTTGACGAGCAGCGCCTGCTCGGTTCGGATCAGCGATGGGAGCTGGGCGAGGCGGGCGCGGAGTTCTTCAAGCCTTGCCTGATTGCCGGCGACGGCACGCTCAAGCTCGTAGGGTTCCTGCCAGTTCTGCTCGGCGGCTGCGAGCCGGGCCTGCGCGATCGCGGCAGCGGCCTGCGCTGCCTGCTCGCCCGCTTTGGCCCGCGCAAGACGGAGGGACGCGTCCTCGTCGACCATGCGTGCCAAGGGTTGGCCAAGCTCGACACGGTCGCCCTCGAGCACGAGCATCTCCCCGATGACCCCGTCGGCGAGGGCGGTGGCGGCAACGAAGTAGGGCTCGGCTTCGAGCCACCCTGCGGCCTGGACCATGCGGGTGCTCCGGGCGGGTTCGGTAGTGGGTGCCGATGGTTCCGGTTCGGTGGTGTCGCTCGTGGGTGCGATGATGGCCTGCTCGATCTCGATGATGCGTGCGGGGCGCAGCAGCGGCCAGGCGCTCCACGCAACGATGACGATCATGCACGCGACCACCGCGATCGGGATGATGATCGTGAAGGGAGACCGGCGGGGCAACGCCCGCGAGCCGCCGGTGTTCGGTTGGGGATTCATTGAAGACTCCGAATCAGCGATGATGTGCCGGGTGAGTGCGCAGGGACGCACACGGACAGATCATGCCGACTTGGGAGGGCGCTTCAGACGCAGCAGGTGCGGGGAGGCGCACGGCGACTCTTCGATCTGCGCCTGTGCCCGGTGCTCGGATGCGATCGTGACGAGCGAGGTACCCATGGGGAGCACGAAGGCGCTGACGAGGGTCATGCTGCAGCAGCTCGAGGGGCAGTCCTGCTGATCGCACGGCATTGGGCGTGGCTCGGGCTCATCGGATCGGTCTCCCTGATCAGCCGCAGGTGGGCAGCAGCATTCTGTGGCATCTGCCTCAGGCTGCGAAACCAGCTGATCATCACACCTGCACCGCATGTGTGAAGCCCACGCATGCATCGGCATCACGAGCATGGTCGCAATAAGCAGGTTGGTGATGAACAGACGCATGGTGCAGATGAGTATATGGGCACTTCACAGATTATGGATGATTGAACTCACGAAAAGCTGCACAGAAGGGGTCACAGGGCGTTGAACGCGTTTCGGAGCATGTGAGTATCGGACAAAGATCGATGAGTTCAGGTGTATGGGTCAGCCGTCGATAGGGGCCTTCTCCGTCGGTGTGACGCCCTGGACAGGTTCGGTCGGAATGCTGTCTGTGCTGGGTGCCTGCGGTGCACGCAGCCTCACCGCGAGGGCCTGGGCTTGGCGGCTGTAGTCGATCGATTCGCCGAGGATGCGCATGGCTTCCTGATCGGCATGGAACCCGCGGGAGTTCTCGCTGCTGATGTAGTCCAAACGCCACATCGCCTTGCGCTGCAGGTCATAGATCGGCTTGAGCTGCTCTTCGCTCGCTCCTGCGGCCTTGGCCTCGAGGATCGCGTCGAGCATATCCGTCATCGCGATCGCGGCCCGGTCCATGTGCGCCATTGTGCGGCCCTGGATCGTCTCCACCTTCTCTCTGAGTGTGATCTCGTCGTCGTTGTGGCACTGTTGGCAGGCGTTGTTGATGTTCGCGAGCGGGCTCTGGACATTGTGGCTCGAGACTTTCATCGCGCCCTCGCGCTGATAGGGCATATGGCAGTCGGCACAGCTCACACCGCTGCGGGCGTGGATGCCTTGGCTCCAGAGCTCGAACTCAGGGTGCTGGACTTTGAGCACCTTGGCCCCGGTCTCGCCGTGGGTGTAGTCGTAAAACTCCGAGCCGTCGGGGAACTTCTTCGCATCCCAGTGGGCCTCAAGCTGCTCCATCTTAAGCCCCTTGCCCCAGGGGAACTCGAGCGTGTCCTTGTTGGCGCAGTAGTACTCGACATGGCACTGCCCGCAGACGAACGAACGCATCTCCTGGCGTGTTCCGTCCTTATTGGGATCGTAGGGCTCGGCTCGATCGCCGCGGCGCCACTTCTCGACACTGGGGAGGTGCGGGGTCGGCTCGTCGCTCTCCGCGAGCGCGGCCATGCCGAGCACGAAGCCGGGGCGTGTGACCCGGATCGACATGGTGTCCGGGTTGTGACAATCGATGCATGAGACCGGGTGGGCCTCACCGCCCGTCTTTGCGGGGTGATCCTCGGGAACGGGCTGGCCCTTGAACTCGCCGGTGAATCCACCGATCGGTGCCTGGGGTACAGCAGGGACATTCTCTCCCGGCGTACCATCGGGCGATTGCATGACCAGCGCGAGGACCTCATCGTACGGCATCCGGCTGACTTCCTCAAAGCCACGGATCACCGCGGGCATGTTGAAGTCGGCAGCGAGAGACTCCTCGGTGACCTCCTGACCCATCGCCTCCATGCCGATACGCCGGTACATCACCGTATTGGATGCGTGGCAGTGGATGCACGCGCCCGCCTGTGACTTCTTTGTGACCCGCTCAGTCACGCCCTGGTCGTAGAGCATGTACGCATGCCCTCGCGCCTCGCGGTAGTCGATGCTGAACGCGTAGCCGGCGTAGAGACGTTTGAGCCATGGATAGGTTTCCAGCTTGCTCTGCGTCAGGGCGCTGGAGCCGCCGTAAAACTTATCGCCCGCGGTGGCCTTCCACCCCTCGAACTGACGGGGCCAGTTCTGACCCCACGGCTCAGGGTCGGTGCTGATCTCCGTGACCTCGGTCACACGGACGAACGGCGTGCGTGCCTCCTGCTTGTGCCCGAACATGGTCACGAGCACCCAAGTCACAACCAGCGTCGCGACCACCGCGACGATGAAAACCAAGACCAGCAGCATCGCGCGACCGGATCGTGTTTTCGGGAGCCGGTTGGCCAGCTTCGTGGTCTGATTGCGGGTTGACATCAGTGAATCCTCTCTCGGGATAGTTGGCATGTTCAGTCTCGCTCTCCATAGCCGGACTCTCGCCCGGCGTGGCCGACATCGCCGTGGCAGTGGACGCAGTACTGCATCTCACCGTTGGGCTCGGCCGGGAGCATGTGATCGACGAAGTCCCCGTGGCAGTAGAGGCACGCGTGCTGGGTGACCTCTCGATTACGGTCTTTGATCTGGATTGGGTCGTGGAAGTTGCCCGTCGTGAACGCGAGGGAATGGAAGAACCCGTTGTCGCCCTTGGTCAGCCACTTGCCCGCGAAGTCGTGAGGGAGGTGGCAGTCGTTGCAGGTCGCGACTCCGTGGTGGCTGGATTTGGTCCATGTATCGTAATGCGTCTGCATCACATGGCAGTTAGCGCACGATGCGGGGTCGTTCTTCAGATACGCCGTGCCCTCACCGTAGCCGAATGTGAATGCGCCGAGCCCGCCGAGAATCCCGAAGGCGATGGCGCAGAGCAACGCGAGCGCAGAGATCATTCCACGACGATTTGGCTTGTCTTGCGTTTGCTCGATGTGTTCACGCTGTATATCTGGCATCGCTCTTTTCACACTATCAGGTTGCATGATCTATTGCAAAGACTCGATTGATCTGGATAAGCCCGTCCGTTGCTTGGGAATGAAACCTGTGGACATCACGAGCAGCTGCGTGCCCACAAAGATCGCCAGCCACATCGAGGCGGAGTCCATGAAGCCGTAGGCATGAAGCCCCACGCCGAGCATGTTGGTGCCGAACCAGCTCCAAACCGTGACAATGTTCCCGGCGACGGCCAGGATCGCGATACCCTTTGCTCGGATCATCCCGCCCCATCGCGCATGCAGGATGATCGCGTTGATCAGCACCACCAGCGCCGCGCCGTTCTCCTTGGGATCCCACCCCCAGAACCGGCCCCACGACTGATCCGCCCAGATGCCCCCTAAAACGGTGCCCACAAAGCTCAGCAGCAGCGCGAAGCACGCCACGCCGTAGACCATGCGGATCATCGAGCGCTCCCGCTCGGGTGTCATTTTCCGCGTGATCGCCCGGGCGAGGAGGTAGATCATGGCGATGGCGCCCGCGAGGAATGTCGCGGAATAGCCGAGGGTGATGGCGATGACATGCGTCGCCAGCCAGAAGTTACTGTCGAGCACCGCCTGCATCATCTGCATCGTGTCGCCGTCGTTTCCGAGGTTGTGCGCGATGATCAGCGTCGCCGCGCCGATCGTCGCGGAGCCGAGCACCGCGATGCCCAGACGGAATAGACGCTCGATGAAGATCCCGGCCAGCGCCGCGGCCCAGCCGACGAAGATCGCCGAAGAGTACAGGTTCGTCACCGGTGGGCGATCCTGCAGGTAGATCCGCAGCCCGATCGCCAGCGTGTGAACCAGCACAGCGACGACAAGCAGCACCCATGAGACCGAGCGGAGCCGTTCCGCCAGCGCAGAGCCACCCGAGCCCGCACGGGCGATGAACGAGGCGCACACGCTGATGAAGGCCGCGAGATAGACCGCGGTGGTGCCTGTGAAGAGCGAGGCACGGTTGAACCATACCTCGATGTGCATCTCGCGCATGACACCGGGCATGGAGTCTTCGAGCAGGCGGGTATACGAATCGACCCCTTGTGCGAACCCCTCGGAGTCAGCCCGGCTGGCCGCGTTCATGATCGTGGTCAGGTACGCGACGCTGGGATGCGGGGTGTCAGCGACCTGGTCATCGAGGAAGGCGTCGTGGAACGGCTGCCATTGCCCATCTGCGGAGAGCGGGGGGATCGAGTAGGGCTGACGCATCTGCGCGTGCTCGAGCACCCGATTCACCCGGTCGTGAAGCTGAATGATCGCACGTTGGAATCCGTCGCGTTGCTTCGGTTCCTGCGTCAACGCGTGTCTGGCCTGCAGCGTGATCTGCTCCCAATGCGGCTCAAGGTCGCCCAGCGGAACGCGCCCGCTCTGGGTTGGGTCCTTCCCGAGCAGCGCCAGCACATCGGGATGATCCACGCGCACTAGCGGGATGCCCGTGATGTTCTCGGGTTTGGCGATCAGATCGATCAGGAACCGGACGGCGCTCACCTCGCCTTCCTCGGACGCCACGCTCTGTTTCCCCCCGGCAACCATCAGCATCGAACGCGCGGCCGTGTCCATGGGTTTGATGCGACCGCCCGAGGAGACCGGCAGGCGAGCAAACCCGCTCGTGTCGAGGTCGCTCGCGGGGATCGGGCGGAGCAATCCGCTGAACGCGATGAGCACGCCGAGGCATCCCGCGGCGATGGGCAGCGCACAATCAACGCGCGACCTCGGCGCCGGCGCGGCACCGAATGCAACAGGACCCTCACGCATTCGCCGGCGCAGGAACGCCGTGATCGACTGGAGAAAGTGCCAGGTCATGCCCAGCGTCACAAGGATGCAAGAGAGGTACGGCATGAGCCAGCCGGGATTTCGGACGACCTGCAGGACCGTGCCGCTCCCGTCGGGCTTGTAGGACGCCTGATAGAAGGTCCGCCCGCCGTATCGCAGAGGATTATTCATCCAGATGCGCACCTCCCGATCGGTGCCCCGCGCCGGGTCGGTAATGCGGACATCACTGGAGAAGTTCTTGGCGATCGAGGTGCCGGTGAAAGTGTCGTGGCTGAAATCAATCAGGCTCAGTTCATAAGGCAGATAGGTGCGGGTGTACCGCATGGCGATCCCGTACGCCTTGTCGTCGCGATCAACCCGCTGGAGATCGGTGAGCTGCGACGAGAGCAGCCAGGTCCCGATGGGTTCATTGCCATCGAAAAGGGTGACATAGCTGGCGGGCGCATCGGTCTTGCCGCCCTCAACGCCCGAGACCTGAGGGGCTGCCTGGGCCCGCGCCTCAAGGCCGATGCCGTTGGTTGCCAGATGGGGCGAGTCGATGCGGAAGAGCTGCGCGTTGGGCATCCATTCATCAATCCGGATCGAGAACGGCATGAGCTCATCATGGATCGGTTGCTGCGTTCGGGAAGCGGCGACGATCATGCGCATCGGGATCGAGACAACCCGATCATGGTCTTGATGGCTCGGATCGATGATCGCGATCTCCACTTCGCGGATGTCCTCAAGGTACGAGCTGCTCTGCCCCTCGTCGATGGTCATGAGCCCCTCATTCGCGAAGTACCCCGTCACGAACTCGCCGAGCAGCAGCATGATCAGCCCCGCGTGCAGCACGAGGATGCCGATCCGCTTGCGGGTCGCCTTGAAACGGACGATGTGGGCCGCCACGAGATTGACGATCATCACGCCCGCGATCGAGAGCCCCCCCGGGAAAGGGATGCCCGCCCCGCGCGGCTCACCGCCAGCGATCAAGCCGAAATCGATGAACGCCACCCACGATCGGAAGTAGGTATCGACCGCCTGCCACACCCCGAGCCGGGTCTGTGCGAGCGTGCCCACGAAGATCAGGATCATCGCGAGCGAAAGCAGCAGCACCGTGAGCTTGAGTGAGGCCTGTGCCTTGATGATTCGCTTGAGAATCAAATGAACAGGTCCTATCGAGCGATGGAGCGGGCCATGCCGAAGACGCCCGCTTCGATCTGGTCGGCGATGCTGATGTTGGGGAGCGTTGCACGCACGAACCAGGTCTGGTCGATCGATCCGTCGTACACCGCCGCAGCCAGCATCACACCCTGGGCGGACTCGATGCGGAGCTGGTACCCATCGAAGCCCTCGGCCGTGAACCGCTCGATGTTGTCATCGAGCTGGGACTCGCTGATCGGGGCAAGCCCCATCTGCCCGCGCCAGCGGTTGATGTTCGCAAGCTCGCCCCCGACTCGTCCGGCGAATCGGGTGACCGCGATCTCCTGCTGGCCGCTTTCCGTTGGGGTCATGTAAGTCGCGATACGCATCTGGCGCGGGGTCTCATCGAGCACCCACCCCTCAGGCGCGGCCCACGGGAAGCGTGGATCGCTCGATGCGGGCGTATCCGTCTGAGCGGGCTGCTCGCCTGTAGGCTCGGCGGTGGGCTGAATGGTGGATTCGGTTGCCTGTTCCGCCGCGGGGATACTCTCGATGCCCTTCTCGATCTGCTGTTCCTGGACCGCCGCGTCGTCGCAGGCGACCAGCCCGCATGCGAGTGCGATCTGACATGCCACCAGACAAGCGGTGGTTGTACGTGCGGATACCGATGAAGTGCTGCGTCGTGTTGGTGTTGTGTTCATGGTGTATGGTACCGCATATCCGCTGCCTATCCCGATAGTGGATGATCGTTGCGCGTTGATCCGGATTTACGGCTCGCCAGACGGGTCGTACGATTCGTAGGTGATGATCACGCCTAGCAGCGCGTGCGCCAACGCGGTCGCGTCCTCACGAGCAGCGAAGCCCGCAACCCTTGAGGCCATCGGCGAGCGGATCCGGTGCGATTGGACGAGATACCCATCGCTGGTGCGGAACCACCCGAGCGTGTTGTAATCGCGTGACCAGCGGGTAATGACGCCGAGCTGCGGGTGCTTGAGCTCGAACTTCTTCTGGCAGTTGAAGTCGTCGAAGATCAGGGCTTGCGAACCACGCTCACCCTCGATGATGGTGGCGGTGCCGAATCGCTCGTCGCTGACGATCATGCCGCACTCCGCACAGACCGAGTCGCCCAGCAGGATCTGGGGTGGCGCGTCGGGGTCGGCCTCGCCGCACCCGCCGAGCATCATGAGCCACGCCACGAGCATTGACAGTGAGAACTTGTTCATCAGATTCCTCCTCGTTTGCGGAAGATCAGGATCGCCAGCGCCAGCGGGAGCACGCACCAGAGCGTGATCACACTCGTAAGCAGCCATGGGAGCGAGCCACCGAACTCATTCGAGGCGTACATGCCCACGGGCCCGAGCACATCGAGCGAGGCGTTGAGGTTCACGATCACATTCATTTTGAAGGCCTGCAGCGGGTTGATGATCGCCAGCGCGAATACCTCCTGCACACGCAGCTTGAAAAGCACCGTCCCCGCCATGAGCCCCAGGTCACTGAGGAACACCAGCCCGAGCCAGACGAAGAGCGAGATGCCCGTGGCGACGCCCGCCCTGCGAGACTGCACAGAGATCAGCACGCCCACCGAGAGCATCGAGAGCGCCAGAACGCTGGTGAACACAACGAGCATCAGGAACGCCCCCGCGCCAACCCCGCCGGCCCGCCACGCGAGCAGCCCGGCGCTGAGCCCGAATCCGATACACAGCGAACAGATCAGCGCGATCGCCAGCCCGACGAACTTGCCCAGCAGCAGCTCAGTGCGCGAGAGTGGCTGGGCCAGCAGATACAGCAGCGTCCCGCGCTCACGCTCCCCGGCGATGGAGCCCGCGCCCGCCGTCAGGGCCATCAGCGGGACCACGAGCATGATCAGGTTCAGCAGCCCCGCGGCGGTCTTCCCGAACCCCGCGAAGCCGTGCTCGCCCGAGCCAGCCAGCGATAAGAATGAAACCCCGATCGCCAGCGTCGTGAACGCGAAGGTGTAGAGCAGGAACCATTTGCTTGAGAGCGCATCGCGGAACTCACGACGGGCGATGAGCATGATCGAGCGGGCGAAGGAGAGGCACGCCGCAGGGCGCTCAGATCGGACGCGTTGTTGCACTGCGCCGTTGAGGTTGATCGTGCTCATGGCAGCACCTCGCTGAGTTGTTCGGTTGCGATACCGATCTCGGGTTCGTCGTCGTCGTGGACATCGCGCAGCAGCTCAAAGTCGCGTACGCCGATACCTCGCTCGGCGAGGTGGTTCATGGGCTCGGCCTTGCGGTGCTGCTCGATCGCGACGGTGAGCCCGCTGTTGCCATGGTTGATGGCGTACCCGCCCTCGCGCAAGATCTCGGCCGCGCGGTACTCGTCGCCCTGCTCGATGTACAGGCGCATCGAGCGGATGGATGATCGGCTGGGCCAGAGCGCCTCGGGCGTGGTCTGCTGCACGAGCCGGCCCTGTTCCATGACGAGCACCCGATCCGCGAGCGTGATGACCTCGTCGGGGCGGTGCGAAGCGAAGATCAGGGTCTTGCCCTGCTCACGGAGCTTGAGCAGCGTATCGACCACCTCGCCACGCCCCGCCGAGTCAAGGTTCGAGGTCGGCTCGTCGAGGACGATGACGGGCGGGTCAGCGATCATGGCGATCGCCAGCGCCAGGCGCTGCTTCATGCCGCCCGAGAGATCCCGGACGCGCTTGGATTCATGCCCGCGGAGCCCGACGGCCTCTAGCGAGCGTGCGGCCTGGATAAGCTCGACCCTGCGGAGCTCGGCGAAGAAGCGGATCGCCGATCCGAGTCGCGCGTCGTCGTGGAACGCGAGCTCCTGGGGCACATAGCCCACGCGGGCGCGGGCGTGCTTACCACTCCTGCGGACATCGATGCCGTCGATGCGGACGGTGCCCTTGCAAGGGAAGACGCCGAGCAGGCAGCGGATAAGCGTGGTCTTGCCCGCGCCATTGCTCCCCCAGAGGGCGAGCGACCCGCCTGGCTCAAGGTCGAAACTTAGATCGTTCACCGCGAGCACGCGTTTGAACTGCTTGGTAATGTGCCGTGCTTCAATCATGGCGTTGTTCTCCCGGTGCGGGGGTGATGTGACGCTCGACGCTGAGCCTGAGCATGACCACTGTGCTGAGCAGCACGAGCCCGATCGAGACCACCGCCATGCGTAAGCCGTCCGCCCCCGCTTCGAGAGAGGGGAGATCGAAGCGGGGAGGGAGGGCGAGCGGCTTGGGGTCAGTGAGCATCGGGTCGGGATCAAGCTCGGGGAAAGCCCGTGCTGTTAGCTCGATGGCCTGCTGGGCGGGGCTGTGCACGAACAGTCGCAGGTTGGGCTCCCGGGCAAGCATCGTGCGGAAGAGGCTCTTGGGCTCGTAGGCGAACTCGCCGAGCCCGTCGTGGTCACGATCGAAGCCGTTGTAGTCAGACCAGAAGTTGCCGTTCTCATCGTTTGCGAAAT
>JAGQON010000139.1 GCA_020427395.1 Phycisphaerales bacterium | reverse complement strand
CATCGAGATCGTCGTCGACGCGGCGTCGGTGCAGGCCGGGGCGGTGGCCAGCGTGGCGTTCGAGTTCGATTACCCGGCCGAGCGGCGCGGGGCGGCGGTGGCGGTGGGATAAGACTTCACCACAGAGCACACAGAGCACACAGAGGAAGAGGGGATTAGGGGAAGAGGAAGACCCCCTCCGCCGGCGGGGACGCCGGCACCTCCCCCACGGGGTGGGGAAGGCACAAGATGAACACCAGGGGCACCGGCAGGGTCGGTGCTTTTTTCGTGGGTGAGGGAAGCCCCCCTCCGTCACGCTGCGCGTGACACCTCCCCCGCTGGGGCGGGGAAGGAGCGCAAGAGACACACGCACACCAATGACTCTTCACTGATGGCTGATGGCTGATGCCTGATGCCTGATTCAAAGGAACACGCGCATGACGACCTATGGCAACGCGGGCGATAACGCCAACATCAGCACCGACATCGGCGGCCCCTCGCTGGGCGCGAGCGATATCGTCAATGTGCTCACCGGCGATGTGGATTACAGCACCAACCTGACCGCGCTGGGCAGCACCGCCTTCGCCGAGTTCAACACCGGGCCCGGCTACAAGGGC
>JAGQON010000138.1 GCA_020427395.1 Phycisphaerales bacterium | reverse complement strand
GGTCTCCTCGAGCATCACGTCGACCGCGGCGGAGACCGAGGCCACCGAGGCGGGGGGCATGCTGGCCGAGAACATCAGGGCCCGCGCGATGTGCTGGATGTAGTGGATCACCTCGGCGCTGCCGGCCACGAAGCCGCCCACCGACGCCAGCGACTTGCTGAAGGTGCCCATGATGAGCTCGACGTCGTCGGTCAGTCCGAAGTGGTTGCAGGTGCCCCGGCCGTGGTCGCCCAGCACGCCCACGCCGTGGGCGTCGTCGACCATGAGCGTCGCGTCGTGCTTCTTGCACAGCGCCACGATCTCGGGCAGCCGGGCGATGTCGCCCTCCATGGAGAAGACGCCGTCGACGATGACGAGCTTGCCGCGCTCGCTCTCCGACGCGAGCACCAGCTCGAGGTTCTCCATGTCGTTGTGCCGGAACTTGCGCACGTCGGCGAAGCTGAGGCGGGCGCCGTCGATGATCGAGGCGTGGTCGGTGCGGTCGACGATGATGGTGTCGCCGCGGCCGGCGATGGAGCTCAGGACGCCCTGGTTGACCATGAACCCGGTGCTGAAGACGAGGGCCTTCTCCTTGCCCACCAGGGCGGCCAGCTTCTCTTC
>JAGQON010000137.1 GCA_020427395.1 Phycisphaerales bacterium | reverse complement strand
AACGGCGAAATCCAGTTCAGCTACCTGACGGCCGATGAGGCGCTTTCGCTCACCGACGATGAGACGATCCGCCAGTACAGTGGCCCGTCGCAGGTGCCGAACTACCTCGGCTTCAACCTGAACCAGGAGCGCTTCCAGAACGCTTCGATCCGTCAGGCGTTCGCCTATGCCATCGACAAGGCGACGATCATCGATCAGCTCTTCCAGGGCACGGCCCAGCCGCTGAGCTGCCTCTTCTCGTTGCCGCAGTACGTGCCCGAAGGCCTGAACGCCTACGAGTACAACGTCGATCAGGCCAAGGCCCTGCTCGAAGAAGGTGGCTGGGACGGCAGCTCGGTCGAGATTCTCACCTACTACACCGACCAGCTCAGCACGGACGTCCTGACGGCGATCCAGCAGTTCATGGCTGACGCCGGCGTCGATCTCACCTTCCAGGCGATCGACGTGACGACCTACAACCAGCGATCCGAAGCGCGTGACTACGACATCGTCTACGCCGGCGCCGCGAACGGCCCGGACCCGGACGTGCTCTCGACGCACTTCGAGTCGAAGTCGCAGAACCCGAACGTGTTGAACCGCAGCGATATCTCGAATGCTGAT
>JAGQON010000136.1 GCA_020427395.1 Phycisphaerales bacterium | reverse complement strand
CCGTTTCGGCTGCCTGCTGGGAAATGTCGAAGCCGCAGATCGTCAGCGCCCGGATCGCCGCCGCCGCGTTGGAGAGCTGGTGACGGCCGGGCAGCGCCGGCAGCGGCAGGTCCATCAGCCCGTCGGTGTCCTGGTAGACCACGCGCCCGTGTTCCTCGAAGGCGAAGTAGTCCTGACCGTAGACCTCGAGCGGGCAGCCGAGCCGCTCGGCGGTGTCGATCATCACCTCGCGTGCCGCGTCGTGCACCTGCTGGCCGATCACCACGGGCACGCCGGGCTTGATGATGCCGGCCTTCTCGATGGCGATCTGCTCGACCTTGTCGCCGAGGAAGGACTGGTGGTCGAGCGTCACCGGCATGATGACGCTGACGGCCGGTGCGGTGATCACGTTGGTCGCGTCGAAGCGCCCGCCGAGCCCGACTTCCATGATCGCCGCGTCCGCCTTGTGTTCGGCGAAGAGCAGGAAGCCGACGGCTGTCAGCAGCTCGAACACTGTGATCGCCTCGCCGTCATTGGCCTTGGCCACGCGGATGATGGCGTTCGCCAGCACCTCGTCCTCCACCAGCCGCCCGCCGCCGGGCGCGCCGAGCCGGTAGCGCTCG
>JAGQON010000135.1 GCA_020427395.1 Phycisphaerales bacterium | reverse complement strand
ATCTTCAGACTGAGGAAAACCCCGTCTCGCGCGATGGCGCACTTTCTGTTCCCATCGAGCAGATCACACCAAACCCGGACCAGCCGCGCCGCGTTTTCGATCAGGCGGCACTCGCAGAGCTTGCCGATTCGATCCGTCACAGGGGAATCATCCAACCGCTGATCGTGCGTCGCCACCCCGACGACGCCAATATCTACCAGATCGTTGCCGGCGAACGTCGCTGGCGCGCGGCGCAGATCGCGCAACTTCACGAACTTCCCGTTCTCCTTCGCGGCTTCAGCGATGAAGAGATGCTGGAAGTCGCCATCATCGAGAACATCCAGCGTGCGGACCTGAACGCTATCGATGAGGCCGCATCCTACAAGCAACTGATGACCCGCTTCGGCCATACGCAGGAAAAACTGGCCGAGGCGCTTGGCAAAAGCCGCAGTCACATTGCCAACCTTCTTCGCCTTCTCAACCTTCCGGAACAGGTCCAGGAATGGGTACGCGACGAGAAACTGTCAGCCGGTCATGCCAGGGCGCTGGTGACGGCGGAAAACCCCGTGTTGCTGGCCCGAAAGATCATCGAAAAGGACCTCTCGGTTCGCGCGGTCGAGGCTTT
>JAGQON010000134.1 GCA_020427395.1 Phycisphaerales bacterium | reverse complement strand
AACATTTGCAATATGTTCGCGATCGTCTGATCGGAATCGTCAGCCGCGGTGGTTCGCTGTTAGCCAAATGGATGATTCATCACAGCCGGCAGAATCCCATGTACGACCACTGGGAAGCCATCTGCGATGTGATGCGACAGCACGACGTGACGTTCAGTATCGGCGACGGCATGCGTCCCGGCGGTCTGGCCGACGCCACCGATCTGGCTCAGTTGGCTGAACTGTCGACACTCGGCGAATTGACGGAACGCGCATGGCGGAAAGGCGTACAGGTCATGGTCGAAGGCCCCGGCCATGTGCCGCTGGACCAGATCGAATTCAACATGAAACTGCAGCGCCGATTGTGCCATGGCGCGCCGTTTTATGTTTTGGGACCGCTGGTCACCGATATGTTTCCCGGTTACGACCACATCACAAGCTGCATTGGGGCGACGAATGCAGCGTGGCACGGCGCGGCCATGTTGTGCTATGTGACTCCGAAGGAACACCTCGGACTTCCCAAGAAGGACGACGTGAAGCAGGGCTGCGTGGCCTACCGCATCGCCGCGCATTCCGCCGACATTGCGTTGGGTATTCCCGGAAGTCGCGATCAGGATGATGAACTCAC
>JAGQON010000133.1 GCA_020427395.1 Phycisphaerales bacterium | reverse complement strand
GCCGAACTCGAACGACGCGTGGCCGGCAAACTCGGCTGGGCGCCCGACATGCTCCTGCTGGTCACGGGCCAGACCTACCCGCGGGTGGTAGATGCGTTCGTGCTGTCCGATCTCGCGGCCCTGGCAAGCGTCATTCACAAGATGTGCAATGACATCCGCCTGCTTTCCAACCGCAAGGAACTGGATGAACCCTTCGCGGCCTCCCAGATCGGTTCGTCCGCGATGCCCTACAAGCGCAATCCCATGCGCTGCGAGCGAGCCACCAGCCTGTGCCGCTTCGTGATGTCGCAGGCGCACTGTGCCCTTGACACGGCCGCGACGCAGTGGCTGGAGCGCACGCTGGACGACTCCGCCTCCCGCCGCCTGATCCTGCCCGAGGCCTTCCTCGCGCTCGATGCGGTCCTGCTGATCATGCACAACGTGGCCAGCGGCCTGATCGTCAATGACGCCACCGTCCGCGCCAACCTGCTTGCCGAACTCCCCTTCATGGCCAGCGAGAACCTGATGATGGAGGCCGTCGCGCTGGGGCGCGACCGGCAGGCGGTGCACGAGGCCATCCGCCAGCACAGCCAGGACGCCGGGCGGGTGGTCAAGCAGGAAGGCCGAC
>JAGQON010000132.1 GCA_020427395.1 Phycisphaerales bacterium | reverse complement strand
CTATCCGGCGCACCGCCGCGTGAAGGTTTGGCTGCGCAAGCCGTCGCTGGCGGCGCTGGTCAGCACCGCCGCCGTCGCCCTGCTGCTCATCGCGCCCACCTTCTGGCTGGGCTGGACCTTCGTCACCCAAGCCGTCGACGCGGTGCGCGACATCCCCCGCGCCCAGGTCGCCGAAAAGATCCGCACCGGCATGGACTTTGTCTCCGCGCGCGTGCCCGAATCGTTCGGCAGCGTCGAAGAACGCGTGGGTGAATGGGCCCAGGGCCTGAGCGAGAAGCTACTCGCGCTGACAGCCAAGCTCCCCGCCAACATCGCCGGCTTCATCCTCGGCTTCGTCGTCCTGCTGCTCACCCTCTTCTATCTATTCCGCGACGGCCCCAAGCTCGTACGCCTGCTGCGCGACATCTCGCCCTTCGAAGGCGACCGCCATGACGTGATGGTCAAACAGACCATCGACATGATCACCGTCACCATCAACGCCGGCTTCGTCGTCGCCTTCGCTCAAGGTCTGCTCGGCGGGCTGAGCTTCATGCTCGTCGGCCTCGGCTCTCCCATCCTGTGGGGCGTCGTCATGGCCATCGCGTCGTTCATCCCCATCCTGGGCGCCTG
>JAGQON010000131.1 GCA_020427395.1 Phycisphaerales bacterium | reverse complement strand
GCCGATCGGTGCGGCCCTCAGGCCGCGTCCGCGAGTGCGATCACGCGTAGCTTAGCGGATCGGGCGCGGGGGTTGAAGTCGGTCTCGACATCGTCGGCGACGATGGGGCGGCGGGTGACCGCGGTGGCAAGCCCGCGGCTGGTCAGTTCGCGGAAGTGCTGCTTGACCAGACGATCCTCGAGCGAGTGGAACGAGATGATGCCGACGCGGGCGCCGGGGTTCAGCCACGCCGCTGCGCTTCCGGTCGGGAGGGCCTCGGCGGAGCGGCGGATCGACTCCAGCAGCGACTCGAGGTTGCTGACTTCGTCGTTGACCGCGATGCGAAGGGCCTGGAAGGTGCGGGTCACTGGATCAATACGCGTGGATGGGTGTCGGGGACCAAGGACGGCTCGGAGCACGGAAACAAGCCGCGATGTCGTGTCTATCGGCCCCGAATCGCGTTCGGCGACAAGTTTTCTCGCAATGGCCCGGGCCCGCGGCTCCTCCCCGTAGCGCCGGATGATCGAGGCGAGTTCCTCCTCCGGCAGCGCGGCAATGAGCGCCGCCGCACTGCGCCCGCTGGTGGGATCGAGGCGCATGTCGAGGGGGCCGTCACGCATGAAACTGAAGC
>JAGQON010000130.1 GCA_020427395.1 Phycisphaerales bacterium | reverse complement strand
TGGAATTGGCGCCTGCTGGTCCATCCCGGTGCTCGCCGCAAGCCAGGAAGTGCTCGGCACATTCGCGATCTCGAGCCCCTTCCCTCGCAGCCCGAACGATTTTCAGTTCAATGTATTGAATTCTGCGGCGCGCATCGCCAGCATCGCGATCCAAACACACTCCGCGCGAGAGAAATTGCTCTGGGAAAAGGTGCAAGCGGAATCGGCGACCAAGGCGAAATCCGAATTCCTCGCGAACATGAGCCACGAGATCCGCACGCCGATGACCGCCATCTTGGGCTTCACTGAGCTCTTGCTTGAAGACGAGGCGACTTGGGAGTCGGCTCAAGCGAGAGCGGAAGCGCTGCAAACAATTCATCGCAACGGAGAGCACCTGCTCGAAGTCATTAACGACGTCCTCGATATTTCCAAGGTCGAGGCGGGCAAGCTCGAAGTGGAACTGGTCGCATGTCGACCTCAGTCCATTCTCCAAGAAGTGATCGCCGCCGCGGCGCTCCGGGCGAAGGCGAAGGGAATTAGCCTGCAGTTGACGTCAAGCGGGGGACTTCCCGCCCAAGTCTTTACCGACCCAACGCGCGTAAAGCAGATTCTGGTGAACCTGGTCGGAAACG
>JAGQON010000012.1 GCA_020427395.1 Phycisphaerales bacterium | reverse complement strand
CGCACGCGTGCTCGATGTTGATCCCGTGATCCATAGCGACCTCGAGCAGGTGCTCGCCCTTGGCGGCCATGACCTCGTGAACGGCAGTCGCCGAGCCATCCTCATTGAGCTCCTCAGGGTTCTCAAGGATGATCTTCACCGGCACCGTCGCGGGCCCGTGATCGTGATCAGACTTGCGCATGTGCATGACGCTCAACTCCTTCGCCGATATGCTTGCAAGGCGGACAAATCCGCCGTTTCTTCCTTAGAACAACTCTAGGGAGCTATTTCAACGGATAAAATACTCCGATTCACATGCACAACGCGCAGGACACGACCGACCCCCAACCCGAGATCCACCTGTCTGTCGTTGCGCCCGCGCACAACGAAGAGGACAACATCGATCGACTGATCGAGGAGATCGAGGGCGCACTGGAGCCCACCGGCATCCGCTACGAGTTCGTCATCGTGGACGACGGGTCGACCGACTCCACCCGTGGGAGGATCATTGCCCACCAGACCAAGAGACCATGGGTCCGCTGTGTCGCCATGACCAACACACCACCCGGCATGGGCAACGGGCAGTCGGCGGCCTTCCACGCCGGGTTCCGCGCCACGCGGGGCGCACTCGTCGCGGTGCTCGATGCGGACCTGCAGAACGACCCCGCGGATCTTCCAAAGATGCTCGCGCTGATGGAAGAAACCAACGCCGACTTCGTGCAGGGTGATCGATCGGCCGTTCGTAAGCAGGGCGACTCGCCCATCCGCCTGTTCGGCTCGTGGGTCGGTCGCACCTTCCGGCGCGTGCTGCTGGGCGACACCATCACCGACACCGGATGCTCGCTTCGGGTTATGAAGCGCGAGATCGCGTTGCAGATCCCCCTTGAGTTCAAGGGCATGCACCGATTTATCCCCGTCACCGCACGCCACCTCGGCTACACCGTGGTCGAGATGCCCGTGAACCACCGCCCTCGCCATGCGGGCGAGCCCAAGTACGGCATGGGCATCACCAAACGCGCCCTCCCGGGCCTCGTCGATCTTTTCGCGGTACGCTACATGCGGAACCGTCGCCGACCAGTCAGCAGCGAAGAGCAACGAAACACGATCGCCCCCACCGCCGCCGAGCCCGAGCAGGAACACACCCACGCATGAAGCCCGGCCCCATTATCGCGATGATCCTGCTCATCTTCCTGGGCATGTGGCTCGTACTCCAGCCCGCACTCTCACGCTCACACTCCGACCTCACTGTCCGCGTCGGGGCGCATGAGATCATGCTCATGCGTGTGCAGGTAGACGGGCAGAGCGCTTACCAGGTCCTCTCGCCCGCTTCCCTGCGAACTGATGCGCCCATACCGCCCAACCAGCTCGACAACTTCCTCGCAGTGCAGATCGACGAATGGAACGCACGCCCAGCGTTCGAGCGGCACCTGCTGGGCTTCTTCAACATCACCAGCTGGGGCACCTTCGGCTGGGTCGCCATCGGGCTCATCGGGCAGTGCGCGTTCTTCGGACGCATGTTTGTGCAGTGGATCATCAGCGAACGAACCCGCGTGTCCACCGTGCCCGAGATCTTCTGGTGGTTCAGCTTCGCCGGCGGGCTCTGCCTGTTCATCTACTTCGTATGGCGCGTCGATATCGTCGGTGTGCTCGGACAATCGACGGGCATCGTCATCTACGCCCGCAACCTCCGACTCATCCACAAAGAAAAACAACGCTGCCTGAGCACACCCGACACCTCCGCCGATCCTGAGCCCACCGCCTGATCGTCCGAACTGAAAGGACACCGACATGCGTGTCACCATCGACAACACCGAGATCCAGACCAGCGACTCCATCGCCCAGGCACTCGACGCCGCGCGGGACCACGCCGAAAAGTCTGGCCGACTCATCGTCGACATCAACGCCGACGGCGAGCCCATCGACGACGCCATGCTGGACAACCCGCCCGAGGACACGGGCGGCATCGAGCACCTCGAGCTCATCACCACCGACCCGGTCGCCTTCCTCGTCGAGACTTTCACCAGCGCCCGCGAGTCGCTGGCGCTCGTCCGCGAAGATCAGGGCACCGCGGCCGACCATATCCGCACGGGGGCCCTTGAGCCCGCGATCGAGTCGCTCAACGCCATCATGACCGGCTGGCAGGCCGTGGGCGATGTCGTCAGCCAATCCGCCGAGCTCGCCGACATCGATCTCGCCACTTTCACATTCAGCGGATCCAGCGCCGGCGAGTGCATCAGCAAGCTCAGCGAGACGCTCTTCGAGATCCGGACCAACCTGACCCATCAGGACTGGTCCGCGCTGGGCGATTCGATCGAATACGACCTCGATGAGCAGGCACAGCAGTGGGACGCGCTGCTCGACGCGCTCACCCAGCGGGTCCAGCAGGGCGGCTAACATCCTGTCACCGGACAGGAGCACAACCTGAGCACGCAGCAGTCCAACCCGATCGACGCCCGCATGGAGGAGGCGAGTCAGCTCCTGACCAGCGGGCAGTACCTCGCTTCGGCGCTGTGGAGCCGCTCGGCGCTGATGCTCGCGCGAAGTGAGAACGACTTCGGACGCATGAAGCGAATCTGCATGCCCATGCTCGAAGCCCAGCGTTACCTCCGCCAGAACGCGCTGGACTCCGGCATCATCCACACCATCGCCCGCTCAACAGACATCCCCGAGATGCCCGGCGACGAGTGCTTCCTCTTCGCCCCCAACTTCGTTGGTGCCGACGCGCTGCGATTCCGCAACGCCGCCCACGACGCGGGCATCGCCCCGTTCGTGCTCACCCGCGAGCCGACCACATCCAAGAACCAGTGGCCCATCGTCGGCGTGGCCGAGCGTGTCGTGCGCGTTCGCATCGAGCCGCCCGAGCACGACACCCCGAACCCCAAGTGGTTCAGCCGCGCAGCTGAGCAGCTCGGCGATCAGGCCATCACGGATGCCATGGCCGCTGGCGAGCCCGACGACCCACCGGCCTGGCTCGTCGACGACTTCCTCGACCGCCTCGACGCCAGCCCCGAGCACGAGAAGTTCATAATGGCCCTCGCCGACGCGTGCGCAAACGCTGTGGGTCACCCTATCCCGACACGCAAACGCCGGCGCGGGCTGATCGACGATCCCTACTCGTTCTGAAGCCTCAGCGTCGTCGTCGCATGCCCAACAACCCGGCACAGCCCATCACACCGACTGTGCCCGGTGCAGGCGTGTACTTCGCGTTGTCGATGCTGACCATGTTGCCGCGCGTGCCGGCGTTGGTCCCGTACTCGCCGTCGTTGACGGAGACGAGATCAAACTGGCCGAACTCGGCGTTCCAGTTCGCCATCGTGCGTGTGCTCTCGATCAGCGTCTCGCCGCTCTCGATATCAACGATGGTGCTCGAGAACGACCCCAACTCCGTGTCGACTTCGAACACCACACGGTACCAGCGGTCAAACTCCCATGTCGCGGCACCCAGTGAGACATCGAGCGTCCGCCCCCCTCGCCCGTCCGCGTTGTGGACATACAGCCTGAACTGCCGTGATGAGTTCAGCGAGTAGATCAGGGCCTGAGGCATCGTGATCAGGTCTGCCTGATCCGTGACCTGAAAGAAACCTGCCGCGGCGATCCAGTTCGGGTAGTTCCCGTCGCTGGCCTGATCGAACCGAAGATCCGTTTCGAACCGCTGCACCCGCTGGTGCTCGATCTCCGCCGCAATCCCGCCCGAGGTTCCCAGCGCATCGGTGATCTGCACCGCACGCGTCGCTGCGCCGTGCGCATCCTGGGTCGAGATCATCGTCACGGTCGGCGCCGGATTCGTCGGATCACTGATAAACGCGGCCGCATCCTGCCACACGCCGCCAGGCGCTGATCCGATCTCGTATGACTCGAAGTCATCGACGATATCCGCACGGACAGCCCCAGCGCTCAGCAAAAGCGCCACACAACAGACCTGAACTTTCATGAGTTTCCTCTCACTTCGGACGCACCGCGCCCGCACACACTGGCGCTCGCCGGCGGATCACACCCGCCGCGCGTGCCAAGAGCCCCCGCTCCTGACCCCATACTGCGTCAGAGGAAGAACAGATGCAAACTATTCATGTTTTTTATTCGATCAGAACAATAATTCCGCCCAAGCTGCTGGACCACTCAGGCTCCGCCCGCGTCCCGAGGCAGTGTCCCGATGATGTTCTTCACGATCTGGTCCGTGTCCACTTGCTCCGCGCTGGCCTCGAAGTTCAGCAGCACGCGGTGCCGAAGCGCCGGCAGGGCGGCCTTCTGAATATCCTCGATCGCTACGCTCGCACGACCGTCGAGCAGGGCCATGCACTTGCCCGCCAGCATCAGCGCCTGGGCCGCGCGGGGCGAGGCGCCCAGTGACACAAACCGGTTGACCATCGGCGTGGCGAACTGCCCATCCGACAGCGCGCCCTTGGGGTGCGTCGCCATCACACATCGGATCGCGTAATCGCGGACATGCGACGAAACGGGCACTCGCCGCACCAATCGCTGGTGCTCGAGCAGCCGCTTGGTATCCAGCACCTTCTCGATCGCCTGCGCCTGCGCCCCGGTGGTGCGGATGACGATCTCGCCCAGCTCCTCGCGGCTCGCGTAACCCACCTGCAGCTTGAAGAAAAACCGGTCCAGCTGGGCCTCGGGCAGCGGGTAGGTGCCCTCCTGCTCCACCGGGTTCTGAGTCGCCAGCACGAAGAACGGCTCGGGCAGCGCGTGCGTCGTGCCACCCACCGTCACGCTGCGTTCCTGCATCGCCTCCAGCAGCGCCGACTGCGTCTTGGGCGTCGCCCGGTTGATCTCGTCGGCCAGTAGGATCTGCGAGAACACCGGCCCCGGCTGAAACCTGAAAGTCCGGTGCATCCGCCCATCGTCGCCCTCGCTCTCGTCGATCACCGTCGTGCCCGTGATGTCCGCCGGCATCAGGTCGGGCGTGAACTGCACCCGCCCGAAGCTCAGGTCCACCGCCTCGGAGATGCTCCGCATCAGCAGCGTCTTGCCGATGCCCGGCACGCCCTCGAGCAGCGCATGACCGCCCACGAACAAACACACCAGCGTCTGCTCGATCACATCCCGCTGACCAACCACCGCCCGCGCCACCTGGCTGCGCACGGCCTCGAAGTCATCCCGGAACCGACCGGAGGCCTGCTCGACCTGCTCGGCGCTCATCGCATGCTCTTGAACATCACTCATGAACAGATCGTACAACAGCGCGCATGAAAAAACCGATCCGCGTCGATACGGATCGGTTCTGCTCGGTAAAGGCCGCGGTGGGATTCGAACCCACGATTGGCTTTCGCACAACGGATTTGCAATCCGTTCCCTTAGACCACTCGGGCACACGGCCGACCTCTGCCCTCTCAGGCAGGGGTGACCCTACAACCCATCCCTGAAAAGATCAACACAACCCACACAAAATACGCGTTCTGGCGCTCACAAACCGCGATCTCAACACCACGACGCCCCAACAACCGATACCCTGTATATATGAAACGCACCCTCGGTCACACCACGCCGATCGTCCTCACCCTGCTCGCCGGGCTCGCGCCCGGAGCCATCGCGCAGGACCAGCCCGGCAGCGCCGAGCAGGTCAAGGCCGCCGAGGAGATCCTTCCCCGCGTCGGCACCAACACCACACCGGTCATGCCCACCACCCCCGCCGTCTCCGAGGCCATCCAGCCCGGGCTGGGCGAGGGCCCGGATTGGCTCAAGGTCCTCAACGACACCCTTGAGACCCACGTCGGTGCCTCGACCCTCGCCGAGGGCTCGTTCGTGCTCGCCCGACTGGGCGATCTCGTCGAGGCCCCCACCTCGCAGCTGATCTTCGTGCCAGATCATGAGCAGCGCGAAGCCGGGGAGGGTGCGGTGATCCTGCTCCCCAGCCGGGCCCTTGAACGCCTGCAGGACGAGTGGAGCGGCCAGCGGGTCCTGATCTCGGGCGAGATCCTGACCTACCACAACCGCAACATGCTGCTCGTCAGTGACTACCGCCTCGTGCGCGAGAGCGAGCCATCCACCCCAGAGTCTGAGGTCACCGAGCCCGACGCGTCACAGGAGCCCACCGAGGATCCAGCGACGGGCATCGAGGACGACCCCGAGGTCAAGGACCTGCTGCGTGAGCTTGAGCGCCCCGACCCCAACGACCCACGCCAGGACGCGCTGAGTGAACGGCTCGAGGCCCTGCCCCGCACGCCCGATCGCGACACCAGCACGGCCACCTCCGGGCCGCCCGAGGGCACGCTGCTGCTTCGTCGCCCTGCACGCATGGTCCGCAACGCGCAGGGCGCGTGGTCGATCGTCTTCGACAACGACGATCCCGCATCTGCCCAGGCCGACGCGCTGACCGTGCTGCCGTGTCGTGCACTCATGCGGATGGAGCAGTATGCGATGGATCAGGGCGACGCGGCCCGCTTCCTCGTCTCCGGGCGGGTGTACAGCTACCGCGGCGAGTCGTTCCTGCTCCCCACCATCGCCCAGCGACTGGGCGAATCCGACATCAACTCAATCCAGTAAGCCAGACGGAATCACACGCTGGGAGCGGTGCCCTGCATCGGGCGGTCTTCGCGTGCCATCGGGTGCGACGGCGCGGCCACCACGCGCTCACCCTCCATGGGCGAGTAGCGTGAGCCCCAGAGCCCGATGCGACGGTTGGCCGTCGAACGCCCGTAGGTGACCGCGAAGATGTGCTGGGCGATCAGCAGCACGACCAGGATGCCGATGTTCGCCAGAAGCATGGGCACCAGCGTGGTCTGACCGAAGTAGACCATCACCGAGGTGACCACGATGATGAGCATCCCCGCGGGGATCATCGCTTGCCAGCCGAGCATCATGACTTGGTCGTAGCGGATACGCGGCAGCGTCCAGCGGACGATCATCGCGAAGCACACCATCAGCACGACCTTGAACGCGAACACAGCGATCTTGACGAGCATCGCCAGCAGCCCGGTCGCCGCCGGGTCGGTGATCCCGATCAGCGGCAAGTGGTAGCCGCCCATGAACAGCAACACGAAGAATGCACAAGCCGTCACAAGGTGGGCGTACTCCGCGAGGAAGTAGAGCGCGAATCGCATCGAGGAGTACTCGGTGTGGAACCCGCCGACGAGCTCCTGCTCGGCTTCCGCGTTGTCGAACGGGGCGCGGTTGGCCTCGGCCAGCCCGCAGGTGTAGAACAGGAGTGCCGCCAGCGGCATGCTCAGCATCATCCAGCCGTGCTCGACCTGATACTGGATGATCTCGTTGGGCATGAAGGTGCCGGTGATCAGCAGTGTGCTCAGCAGGGCCAGCCCGAGCGGGATCTCGTAGGAGATCATCTGGGCCGTGGCACGCAGGCCGCCGAGCATGGAGTACTTGTTGTTCGAAGCCCAGCCGCCGAGCGTCACGCCGTACACGCCGATCGACGCGACCGCGAGCAGGTAGATGATGCCGATGTGCACCTCAGCACCCGAAACAGACACGACCTCGCCGCCCACTTCGCCGATGATCGGCAGCGTGAACGCAGGCATATCCCAGTAGCCGCCCCAGGGCATCACGACGAACCCGATCAGCGCCGGGACCACCGCGAACACGGGGGCGAGGGTGAAGAGCACCTTGTCGACATTGGTCGGGGTGAAGTCTTCCTTGACGAAGAACTTGATGCCGTCCGCCAGCGGCTGACCGAGCGCGAGACATCCCTTAAGGAACTTGAGAAACGGCAGCCCGAAGTCGAAACCGACGCGGTTGGGGCCGATGCGGTCCTGGATATACGCACTGATCTTGCGCTCTAGGTACACGCCGTAGGCAACCAGGCCGAGCACCGCGTGCACGCCGATCGCGAGCACCAAGGCGCTGACAATGAACTGTCCGTCGATGAGGTCTCTGATGAACTCGAGCATGGTGCCCCTACTGTAGCATCTCAGACCCCACAGGGTCCGCCTCGGGGCACGCCTCGGCCACCGATTCATACACCACATTCGGCAGTTCGCCGCGGATATATTCAACCGAGGTGATGCTCGCCGTGCGCGCGTTCTCGCGCGACATCAGCACCGAGTATTCCAGCTTGTCTGGCCACTGATGCCAGTGGAACGCACGCTGGTTCTCATGGGTCGGATCGGGCACCACCATCTCGCGGAAGAGCGGCAGGCGGCACTGCACCAGGTGATCGCCCAGCCCCGACGACGCGAGGCAGCGCGGGCGGACCACGGGCTCCATCGGCACCGGCAGCGTGACCGTCGAGCCGCCGAAACGGGCGATCTCGGACGCGAACCCGCCCTCCTCGACCGGGCCGACCAGCAGCAGCCGGAACGGCTTCATGCCGCGCAAGTCCATGCTCGTCAATCGCTTGATCGCGTCGTGCACATCATCCGCCTCCATGAGCTGGGGGATGAGCGAGCCGCGCGATATGTGGAACGCATCGGGGCGATCCGGGTCAAGCTCCTCGGCAGAGGCGTTGAGGTTCACAAGCCCGAGGTAGAACCCGTCCTCTCGCACCGCGACCCAGGTGCCGCCGGCGTCCGTGTCGGTCGGCCAGCACGCACGCAGCCCGTTGCCCAGCATGCACCATGCCGGTGCCTGCTCTGGTGAGCGGGTTCTCAGTTCATCGCGTGAGTGCATCACGCGATATCCGTTATCGATGGGGACAATACTGACTGTGCACACGGGGCTTACTTCGCCTCCGCCTGCTCGAAGTTGATCGTCGAGGGGGCAGTTCCGAAGCCCTCGGGGCACTCGAAACCAAGCTCCAGCCCAATCGCCTTCAGGATCGCGTTGTGGTGGATGGCGTGGTGCATCGCGAAGAAGATCTCACGCGCCCGCGTCGAGCTCAGGTCGGCCGTCTGCCCGTCGCCGCACAGCATCACCCGCGTGGTCACCGTCTCACCGAGGTCATCAACGCTCAACTCGCCCATGAGCGAGCGGAGGGTCGCGATCTCGCCCTTGGCCGCGTCGCGGTTGTCTTCGACCGAGCCGCCACGGCGGCGGTGGTCGTAATCGATGGCCTCGTCGCAGCTCGTGGTGATCGCGCAGCGGAAGTGATCCAGCGTGTGGCGGATGTGCTTCCCGACCGTACCGCCTGGGACGACCTTCGATGGCTGGACATACTGATCGTCATCGACACGGTCGATGTACTCGGCGCACTGCTCAAGGATCGCGTCCGCCGCGAGGCAGACGGCCCGGAGGTCCGCGCATGGGTTTGAACTGCTCTGGCTCATGGATGGCTCCTCGATGTGTCAGACTGATGGCTCTTGTCGTGAAATCAGATCGCATACGCGACCGGGACCAGCTACGCGGACCCCGGACGCTCAATACCAACTGAAAGGTCTTCAAAGGGAATATTAGCCGGCCATCAGGCGTACGCAAACCCGCTCGCACCCTTGACTTCCACGATTATTTCGCGGTGATTGGCGCATCGGGGGCACTTGTGCTGCCCGCCAAGCTTGCCTTTCGCGTCCAGCCAGCGGTGGAAGGTCCCGATCGGCATCGCTGAAATCGTCGGCGGCGCCATTCCGACATCGTCGGAACGCTTGGTGTTGTAATCGACATTCTCCCCGCGCACCGTCTCATCGAACACGCGCCCGAACGCCGCCAGCTCTTCCAGGGTCGGCAAGCGCTCGAACTCGACCGCGATCTCCAGCCCCGCCCGCGTCGACTCGCTGGGGTAGACCGGCGCGGCGGTGAACTCGCCGACGGTCAGCCCCGTTGCTTCGCTGGCTGCCGCGACGCCGTGCTCGATGTGCTCACCGATGAGGTTCTCGCCAAACGCGTTGATAAAGTGGCGATGCCGCCCCACGATCCGCAGGCGTGCCGGGCCGCTGCCCCTGCTGACCGAGCCGTCTCCGGTCACGCCGTCCGGGATATCGTCGAACTCGACCACATCGCCGATGATGTATCGCCACAGCCCCGCGTCGGTGCTCATCACCACGACATACTTCTGCCCGCGCTCGACATCCCAGCAGCCGAAGACCTCCGGGTTCTCGTCGTCAATCTGCTCGAGCGGCACAAACTCGAAGAAGATCCCGTTGTCGCTCAGCAGACGCATGCCGGGCTCGCCGCTGCGATCCTGCATCGCGATGAACCCCTCCGAAGCGGGGTACAGCTCATGGCGGCAGGGGAAGTCGACGCCGAGATCACCCGAGAATGCCCGGCACATCCGCTCGATGAAGGGGACATAGTTCACCCCGCCGTGCACGAACACCTCGAGGTTGGGCCAGACATCGCGGGCACAGCTCGCATCCACGCCGCGCTCGCGTGCCAGCTCGATCACGCGATCGATCAGCACCAAGGCCCAGCTGGGCATGCCCGAGATGAACCGGATGTCCTGCCTGATCGCCAGCTGCGCCATCGCCTCGATCTTGTCGGGCCAGTGGCTGATCAGCGCGATCTCGGGGCCGGGCGAATAGATCGTCGAGAGAGGCCACTTGATGAGCGGCGTCACCAGCCCAGACAGGTCACCCGTCGCGATGCCGTGCTCGTTGTAGACCAGGTCCGTCGAGCCGCCCAGGAACAGGCACCGCCCCCCCATCACCCGCGCCGGGTGCACGCCGCGGTTGATCATGTGGGCGAAGATGTCCAGCGACGCGAGGTAGTTGCTCCGCATCATCGACTCTGGCACCGGGATGTACTTGTCCCCGGCTGTCGTCCCCGATGTCTGCGCAAAGTGCATGACCTTGCCGGGCCAGAGCACATCGGGCTCGCCGCCGTCGCGCATCGCCGCGATATCGTCGGCGAAGGCGTACCAATCGCTGACCGGCACCGCATCGCGATAGGCACGCAGACGATCGAGCTCGTCGCTGTAACCAAGGATCGAATCGAACCCGTGCGCCCGCCCGAACCGCGTTGCCTTCGAGCGTTCCATGTTCCGGGTCAGCTGACCGATCTGCAGCGATCGTGTGTTCGCACGCCAGTAGTCGAGATCGCTGAGCAGTCGTCGGCGACGCTCCACGCGTGCGTGCAGGGCGACGCCCACGAGCGAGGTCCACGAGTAGGGCGCATTGGGGGTCGGGGCGTTGCGGCGCATCGGCACGGGTCCAGTTCAGTTGTTGGCTTTGATCGTGCCGTTCTGCAGCAGCTCGTCGAAGAAGCCGTGCATCGCCTCGCCGAAGGGGACCGGGGCCTCGATCATCGGCGCGTGCCCGCAGCCTTCGAGCCAGCACAGGCGGGCGTTGGGCATCAGTTCCATGAAACCCTGCCCCGCGCTCGGGGGTGTCACCACATCCTCACGCCCCCAGATCAGCAGCGTGGGCTGATGGATCTCGGCCAGGTCATCGGTCATGTTGTCACGGCGGGCCGTCTTGCTCAGCTTGACCATCGCCCGGGCACCGCCGCGCTCGTTGAGCAGCTTGTGCGCTCGTTCGACATCCTCGGGGTTCATCTTGGACTTGTCGTAGAAGAGCTCGCCGATCTTCTCGACCAGCCACTCGCGGCTGGGACGCACCGGCGCACCCTTGACGACCGTGCGTTCGATCAGACCACTCGAACCGGCGAGCACAAGCGCGCAAACCAACTCGGGGCGCTCGTGCGTCACACGCAGCGCGACATGCCCGCCGAACGAGTTGCCCACCAGCACCGCCGGCTCGCCGATGTACTTATCCAGGAACTGCATCGTCATGGCGCTGACGGCGCTCAGCGAGCAGTCCACCCCGCGCAGCTCCAGCAGCGGCATCTCCAGCGTGACACAGCGCACCCGGTGGCAGATCGAATCCACCACACGCTCCCAGTGCTCGTTGAGCCCCACCAGCCCGTGCAGGAATACCACGACCGGGCCCTCGCCGCGCTCGACGACATCCGCGGTAATCGTCTTCCCGCTCACGCCTGTCACGGCCACCCTGCGATGCGTTTTCGCGTCTGCCATCGTCGTTTGGGTCTCTGCACTGCTCACGCGAATCGTTCCTTAAACCGCCCACGCGTCAAGCACGCGGCCGCCTCGCAATGGTAGTACACACAAACCCCGAGATCAGGGATCGACCGAAACTCAGATTCAGCCCGCCCGGGGGGGCTCCTCAACGACCCGCCCGTCCTCAAGCCGGATCACACGGTCCGCCCGCTCCGCGATCCGCTCGTCATGCGTCACCATGACCATCGTGAGCCCGGCACGCTCGCGGTACTCGATCATGGCATCCAGAATCGAGGCCCCGGTCTTGAGGTCCAGGTTGCCCGTGGGCTCATCGGCCAGCAGCAGGCTCGGGCCATTGATCAGCGCCCGAGCGATGGCGACACGCTGACGCTCGCCGCCCGAGAGCTCCGCGGGGCGATGCTTGAGGCGGTGCCCCAGCCCGAACCGCTCGAGCAGCTCGCCCGCCCGCTTCTGGGTCTCGGCTCGATGTCGCATATAGCCCAGACGACCGTGCAGGATCATCGAGCCCACGCAGACATTCTGCAGCACGCTCAGCTCGGGAAGCAGGTGGTAAAACTGAAAGACAAACCCGATGTCGTCGGCTCGGTATCGATCGAGCGCCCGCTTGCTCTGCTTGGTGAGCTCATCGCCCTCGAACACAAGCGAGCCGCGCCGACCCTCGACCTTGTCCGGGCGATCGAGACCGCCCATCAGGTGCAGCAGTGTGCTTTTGCCCGAGCCCGAAGCGCCAAGGATCGTCACCCACTCGCCGCGCCGGACATCCAGATCGACGCCGTGCAGCACAGGAACCTTGACGCGCCCGAGCTTGTAGGTCTTGCGCACATCGCGCACCGACAGGATGAGCGACGAATCACTCGCCCTCGTCTCCGTCTCAACCTGTGCGCTCGTCGCGGTGCTCATCTCGTTTGTGGCTTTCTTGCTCTGCCCTGATCCCTGATGGCTGATCCCTGATGCCTTCTTCTTACTCGAACCTCAACGCCTTGACCGGGTCCATGCGGGCGCTGTGCCATGCCGGGAGCAGGGCCCCGAGCACACAGGTCAGCACCCCCACCACGAACACGATCAGCGCTTTGCTCGGATCCACATCGCTGGGGATCTCGATGAAGTAATACTGCTGCGGGTCCCAGATCACCAGGCCCGTCGTCTCGCCGATCCAATCATGAATCGCGTTGATATCGCGCACTATCAGGTAGCCCACCGCGGTGCCCAACGCTGCGCCCACCAGCCCGATCGCCGCACCGTAGCGGATCCACAGCCACGCGATGCCGCCCGTTGAGGCACCCAGCGCCCGCAGGATGCCGATGTCCTTGGTTTTCTCGCTCGCCATCGACCAGAAGATCGCCAGCACCAGGAACACCGTCGTGAACGACACGATGCCGAAGATGAACAGCACCAGCCCCGTTTCTTTTTCGACGGCGCTGATCATGGTGCGATTAAGGTCCTTCCAGGTCTTCACCTGTCGTTCCATGTCGAAGGCGCTGGGGACCTCGCCCTTGTGCCGTGCCGCGAACACCGCGTAGATCTCTCGCACCCGCTCCTGCAGCTTCTCGGGTGTGACGCCGTCGGCCGCCTTGATGAGCACCGCCGTCACTCGGGCCGGGTCCTCGCCGACGATTTCTTTCATCTTCGGGCGGATCTCGCCCGTATTGGGGTCGACCTCGACGGCGAAGGGGTTCTCGTCGTCCTTCACGAGCTCAACTCGCTGGGCCGCGTCCATGCGCAAGTTGCGCTGCAGCACACCCAGCGGCACGAGGATGGTCCGCTGATCGACCTCGTAGATGCCCGACTGGAACTCGTTGGCGATTGGCATGGTGAGCCGCTTGGGATCGATCGGGCGCCCCTCGCTGTCCAGCGAGAGCACCGTGAGCCCGACGGAGCCATCACGCGGCATAAATGAATCGACGCGGTCCACCCCGCCGTCCGGGCGGGCCCGGTTCGCGCTCCAAGGCTCGTACCCGCCCCACTTGGTGCGGTAGTTGAGCCCCGTAACCTCGACACCCAGCACGCCCGCCGGTTCGACCTCGCCAGAGTCCGGGCTCTCTCGCTGCATCGCAAGCCCGTTGGCGAAGACCTGCTCCATCAGAGCCCTGTTCTGATCATCAAGTCGCAGATCCTCTCTCTTGCGGTCCTTGGGGGTCGGCTCCTCGATCGGCTTCCACCACAGTGTGTCCGCAAACCCGGTCACATCGCTGTAGCTGCCTGGCTCAACACCCTTGATGGAGACCAGCTCGATGCGATCGTCGGGAAGCTGGATCAGCCCGAAAGTCTCAATGCTCGGCGTCGCCGCCGCCACCATCGGGTCCGCCTCCAGGTCCTCGATCAGTTCGTCGTAGTAGCCGAAGCCGACATTGGGCCACACAACTGAGACATCGCCCACCAGCGTGCGCCCGCTCTCGATGAGTGTTTTGAGGAAGCCGCCCATGACCGACCAGGTCACGAGGATCGTCGCCACCGACAGCATGACCGCGACCATCGCCAGCATGGGCATGATCTTGCGGGTCAGGTACTTTCGGGTCAGCAGCGCTTGGTACACGGCGGAGTCTATCCCTTTCCACAGACACCCATCGGCCACACCCCGAACTTATCAGCAACGCTTATCGCCAGCTGTTGTTCGCGCGATCGAGATCGGGCAGGATTCCTTCCGGATCGAGCGTCACCGATTTCACGGTGCGCCCGTGCGTCTTGAGTCCCGCGCGCCAGCGGCTGGTCTGATGCCAGATCTCCACCGGCAGGTCCACGATCTCGCTGCTGCCGTCCTTGTACTCAACGAGCATCCGCACGGGCATGACCATGTCGCCGAGGTTATCGAGGACCACGATCGCGCCGTCGCTTGTGTTCTTCACGCCCGCGATCGCCTGATCCAGCGCGTAGGGCTCGAGGAACCAGCCGCGCCAGAACCAGTTGAGGTCCGCGCCAGCGCCGTCTTCCATCGCGCGAAAGAAGTCGTCGGGCTGCGGGTGCTTCATGTACCAGCCCTGCATGTAGCCCTGGAACGCATCATCGAACCGCTCGTTGCCGAGGATGTACTCACGCATCAGCCACAGCCCGTAGCCGGTCTTGCGGTACATCAGACTCCCGACCCAGCGCGGCCAGGCGCGGTCGGGCTGCGTCATGATCGGCTGGCAGTTGGGTGCGCTGCACAGCTCCATGGTCTGCTGGGCCGCTCGGCGGATATCCACATTCTCGTCGTACCAGTCGGCCTTGGAGTACATGTTGATGAAGGTGTTGAACCCCTCGTCCTGCCACATGTAACGCCGCTCGTCGCTGTTGATCACCATCGGGAACCAGTTGTGCCCCACCTCGTGGTCCGTGACACCGAACAGACCGCGGGGGTTGGTGCGTGCACCACAGAACACGATTCCCGGGTACTCCATGCCACCCTCGGGCCCGTTGATGTTGCTCATCGACAGGTATGGGTATGGGAAGAGGAAGTCGGAATAGAACTCGATCGAGTGCTTCACATAGCGCGACGAACCGCCGTCCTCATGCTCGTGACTCCAGACCTCTGCCTCTTTGGGGAACAGCGACTGGCACAGGACCCGGCGCGTGCCGCCGCGTCCGTCGGCGATCTCGGCGCTGCACGCATCCCACTGGAAGGCCTGCGAGGCCGCCCACGCGAAGGTGCGGGCGTTGTCAATCCTGAACCGCCATGTCATCGGGCCATCGCCGCTGGGGCGGGCAAAGTCGGTCGCGGTTTCGGAGGGCTCGATGATCCAGACCGGCTCATCCGAACCCATCGCCCGCTCGAGGCGTGCCTGCTGCACACCCGTGAGCACCTCGCCGGGGTTCTGCAGCATGCCACTCGCCGCCACGATGTACTCGCGTGGTACCGTGATCGCGACCTCGTAGCTGCCAAAGTCCGTGTAGAACTCACCGCTGCCGAGGTAGGGCAGCGTGTTCCAGCCGTGCACATCGTCGTACTTGCAGACCTGCGGGATCCACTGAGCCAGCTCGAAGATCTTGCCCTGCTCAACGACCTCGCTGCCCATACGCCGTAGGTGCGGCGGCACGGGGAACGAGTAGTCCATCTCGAAGACCAGCCGCTGCCCCGAGGCGAGCGGCGTGGGCAGGTCGAAGCGGCCCAGCGTGTCGTAGACCTTCATCTCCAGATCACGCCCATTCTGCTGGAGTCGGCTGACGGTGTAGCCGCCGCCGAAGTCGTACTCGAGCATCTTCATCACGCTGCCGGGTGTACGTGAGTTGGTCCCGATCGACTCACCCCGGAACAGGTTCTGCTCAAGGTTCATCCAGATGTAGCGCAGCGTGTGAGGCGAGTTGTTCGTGTAGGTAACCCGCATGCTGGCGCTGATCACGCCCGATTCGGGTTCCAGCGTCGCTTGAATCTCATAGTCGCACTGCTGCTGCCAATAGTCGGGGCCTGGCTGGCCCGATCCCAGACGCATCTCACTCGGCGTCGCCCAACCGATCTGCCGGAAGATGTTCTGGCCATCACTGCCGCCGCTGCGCCGGAACTGTTCGTCCGCGGCCCCCACCGACTCGCTCTGGCCGATCCCGGGACGATCGCCGCCTCCGCCCGTGGACTGGGTCGAACTGCACCCGAAAACAAACACAGGGCTCACAACCAGCAGCAGCACACTCAGGCACCGCACGATCAGTCGGCTTGCACACATCGAGAGGACTCCGGAAAGGTCAGTATCGCGATCATCGCGCTCGAAACGAGGGTCCTCAAGCGTACACAAATCGCCACCCGCGTGCATGCGATCCACGCTTCAACCGTCCCAAAACCACGCCTCAGAGCCTTGAATGAGGAATCTTGCCATGATTTCGCGCGGGAATGGAAACTGTTTTGATTTTTTCCGATATAAGAACAGTAATCCCATTCCCTATACAACAGGAGCACGCTATGCCCAACCGAATCACTCGCAAAGCCCCCACCGCCCTGAGCCCGATCCGCGAGAACAAGCAGCCACCCGCCTCGCCGATCATCATCGCCTCGGGTGCCATCTTCATCTGCTGAACCGACCACCCTCCGACTCAGAGCTTGCGGTCCAGAAGCCGGTACTGCACCGCCTCGCCCACATGCTCAGGACGGACGGTCTCGCTACCGGCCAGGTCTGCGATGGTCAGCGAGACCCGCCGAATCTTGTCGTACGCGCGGGCGCTGAGCCCCAGCTGCGTCATCGCCTGCTGGAGCAAGGACTTAGCCGACGATTCCACGGCCATGTACTCATCGAGCTGCTTGCCTCGCAGGCGCGAGTTGGGCACATCGCCCTGTCGCCGCGTCGCACGCTCGCGGGCCGCGATGACCTGCGCCCGCATGGTGGCCGTGTCCGTGCCGGTCGCCTTGGCGCTCAGCTCGCTCCATGCCACCGCCGGCGCTTCGACATGCAGATCGATGCGATCGAGCAGCGGCCCGGACAGCCGCGACAGGTACCGCTGCATCTCCCGCTGTCCCACCTCGCCGGGCGCAACATCACCCTTGGGCGTGGGGTTCATCGCCGCAACGAGCATGAACGAGGCCGGGAACTGCACCGTGCCGTGCGAACGCGCGATCGTGACGACATGATCCTCCATCGGCTGACGCATGGTCTCGAGCACATTGCGTGAGAACTCCGGCAGCTCGTCGAGGAAGAGGATCCCGTGGTGCGCCAGCGAGATCTCGCCCGCGCGGGGGATCACCCCTCCGCCCACGATCGCGGGCGAGCTGGCCGTGTGGTGCGGCGTGCGCACCGGTCGCGTGCTGATGAGCCCCCGCTTGCTGTCAAGCAACCCCGCAGACGAATAGATCCGTGTCACCTCGATCGCCTGAGCCGGTGTCATGGTCGGCATGATGCCCGGCAGCGCTTTGGCCATCATCGTCTTGCCTGTTCCTGCTGGGCCGAGCATCACGATGTTGTGCTGACCCGCGGCCGCCACCACCAGAGCCCGCTTCACCGACTCCTGCCCCTTCACCTCGGCAAAGTCGATGCTCGCGTGAGTCTGCTCGAGCATGGCCGCGACATCTGTCGTTGGATGCGGCTCAAGATCCAGCTCGCCGTTGAACAGACCCACGACCTGTGAGAGATGTGACACGCCAAACACCCGAACGCCCTCGACCACCGAGGCCTCGGCCGCGTTGGCCGCGGGGACGAGCACCGCGTCGAGCCCAAGGTCACGGGCCAGCGTCACCATGGCGATCACGCCGCGGATCGGGCGGATCCGCCCGTCCAAGGCCAGCTCGCCCGCGATCAGCACGCGGCGCGGATCGAGCCCGAGTGATTCGTCGTCGAACGCTGGTGCACCTCCTCCGGTGTGCACCAGCGCCGGCGAACGAACCGTGCTCGGATGGATCACCCCGCTGGCTACCAGCACCCCCACCGCGATGGGCAGGTCGTACATGGGACCCTCCTTGCGGACATCCGCCGGGGCGAGGTTGATCAGCAGGCGGGCGACCGGGATGGGATAGCCGGTGTTGGCCATCGCCGATCGGACCCGCTCAAGCGACTCCTTCACCGCGGCATCAGGGAGACCCACCACGATCTCCTTCTGAATCTGGGTGTCGTCCAGGTCGACCTCGATCTCAACGGGCAGCGCGTCGATCCCCTGTAGCAGAAAGCTTCGAACTTTGGGTATCATGCCTGACAAAATACCAAAACCCGAACACGCGTCAAGCTGCTTGTTCGGTTTTTGATATCTTTTCTTCCCCAGCGAAAGGGAACCACTTTCCTGTACCATCGGGCCATGATGCACCGAAAAGCCGCGTTCCTGTTGTCCACATCCCTGCTCGTCTCGCCTGCCCTCGCCCAGGAAACCGACCCCGGGGTCACCTTCCGCGTCTACCAGACAACGGGCAACATTGAACAGCTCACCCCCATCGCCCCGGACCAGACACCCAACCTCGACGAGCTTCGAGCCACGATCGACGCCGGCGACGACGACTTCGGCGGGCTCCATGCCCCGTTCGTCACCGAGGTCCTCGCCGAGCTCATCATCGATCAACCCGGCTCGTACGGGTTCATGCTCACCTCCGACGACGGTGCGCGTCTCACAATCAACGGCCAGGTCATCATCGACCACGATGGACGACACAGCGCCATCCCCAAGACCAGCGCGCCCATCTATCTTGACAAGGGTGCACACACACTGCGCATCGATCACTTCGACGCGGGCGGCGGGCGCGTCCTCACACTCGAATGGCTCCAGCCCGATGGCCTTGACTACACGCTCATCACCAGCGACAACCTCCGCGCCGAGCGCGACCTCACCCGTGTCACTTCACCCGGCATCAAACGACTCGTCGGGCAGAATCGCCCCGGCGATCAGGCCCCGCTCGTGGGCGTGCATCCGGGGTGGGATCTCTCGACCATCCGCCCCGAGGGCTTCGAGCCCAAGGTGGGGGCGATGTGCTTCCTACCAGACGGGCGCCTCGTCATCGGCACCTTCGACCCGCTGCAGCGCGATGACCGCTCGCTGCCGGACATCGACTCCAAGGAACCCGACAAGCTCTACGCGATCCTTAACTGGGACGCAGAAGACCAATCGGAGATCGAGGTCGTCGAGATCGCGACGGACCTGTACGAGCCCAGCGCGCTGTGCGTGTATGAGGGCGAGCTCTATGTCGCCCACCGAAAGCGTGTCGAGAAGCTCCTCGACACCGACAACGACGGCTACTTCGAGACGCACGAGCTGATCGCGGATGGGTGGGAGGGGTGGAACTACCACCAGTTCGTGTTCGGGCTGCTGCCGCACAACGGGAAGCTGTACGCCGCGCTCTCGACTGCGATGGCCCCGCCCGCTTGGGAGGGCATGCAGGACAACGCCGGGCCCAACGGCCCCTTGCGCGGCTCCATCATCGAGATCGACCCCGAGGCAAGGACCGCCTACGCCATCGCCGGCGGGCTGCGCACGCCCAACGGGCTCGGTGTCACGCCCGACGGTGCGCTGATCTACCTCGACAACCAGGGCACCTGGATGCCGTCGTCCGTGCTCGCGGAGATCATCCCCGGTCGCTTCTACGGGCACTACAACTGGACGAACTTCGTCCCCATGCTCAAGGACCGCTTCCCGCAGGGCGGGCACCCGAGCGTGTACGCGGATCGCCCGCGGACACCGCCCGCGTTGTGGCTGCCGCAGAACGAGGTGGTGAACTCACCGACGCAGCCGCTGCCGATCACGGACGGGCCGTTCAAGGGGCAGATGCTCGTGGGCGAACTCACCGCCGGCGGCGTACGCCGCGTCTTCCTCGAACGCGTGAATGGGCAGCTGCAGGGTGCGCTCTTCAGATTCACGCAGGGGCTCGAGTCGGGCGTGAACCGCATGGCGTGGGCACCCGACGGATCATTGATCGTCGCGGGGATCGGCGCTGGCGGCAACTGGAACTGGCGCGGGACGCAGTTCGGGCTACAGCGGCTGAAGCCGAACGGGAAACACGTGCTCGAGATGCGCACTGTTCGCGCTACGCCTGATGGTTTCGCAATCGAATACAACGAATCGCACAAGGGGCATGCGATTGATGTGGTTCAGGATTACCGCGTCACTTCCTGGACTTACGAACCAACAGCACGCTACGGCGGGCCCAAGATCGATGAACGCACACACGATGTCAGAACAACGAGCACCGTGAACGGTGTCAGCTCCATACTGCATGTGTCTGACTTCGAACCCGGTCGCGTGTACCACATCGTCGCAAGCACGCGTGAGGGCCAAGCACACAAACTCTGGTCCACCGAAGCCTGGTACACCCTCAACCAGATCCCAATGCAGCAGGATCCGTTTGGTATCAATATCACATCTTCAGGTGTCCCCCTAGACGACGGCGTCGGCCTGAACATCCTCCCCCCCGCCGACGGCGTCACGCTCATCGGACGCTCCACCGGCGCGGTCATGCGATACGCCAACCGTCCATACCCGGGCGGCAACATCGATCAGGGCGGGCTGCTCAATGCCAAGGGATACATGAGCGTTGGCGATGGCTCGGGCGATCTGTCATCCACCACCTCGTTCGGCGATGCTCGTATCCATATCGAGTGGTTCTCGCCTCCCGGCGGCGAGGGACAGATGGCGGGCAACTCGGGCGTGTATCTGCAGGGCAAGTACGAACTCCAAGTCCTCGGCACCAAGCGCGGCGACGAACCCCTGCAAGCCAACGAGGCCGGCGCGTTCTACAACATCAAGCCCGCCGACTCCAACGCATCGCGTGGCCCTGGCGAATGGCAGGCGTACGACATCTGGTTCCGGGCCGCCCGCTTCGACAACGAAGGGAACAAGACCGAGAACGCCCGCGCCACGGTGTACTGGAACGGACGCCTCGTGCACGATGATGTCGAACTGCCGCACCCCACCGGCTCGCAGCAGGCCGGGGGCGAATCACCAGCGGACGGGCTGGCGTACCAGATCGGCCCGCTTGTGCTCCAGGACCACGCGACGCGTGCCGAGGGCCCCGTGCGATACCGCAACGCGTGGATCGCGCCGCTGCAAGCCGCCCCCGCGCCAACACCCGGCCCGTGGACACACCTGTTTGAGGACACCACCGAAGCCGACTGGATGATCCGTGGCGGGCGGGCCACCTACACCATGAACGACGGCGTGCTCACCGGCACCAGCGTGCCTAACTCGCCCAACACCTTTTATACCACCACCAGAACCTACAGCGACTTCGAGCTGATCTACGAGGTCCGCGTCCACCCCGACCTCAACTCGGGCGTACAGATCCGCTCGGGCGTCATGGGCGGCGTCGACAACCGCAACGGCAACCTGCAGGGCTACCAGATCGAGGTCGACCCCGAGCCCCGCGCCTACACCGCCGGGATCTACGACGAACGCCGACGCGGCTGGCTCCACCCCATGCACACCAACCCCTCCCCCCGGCGCGCGTTCCGACCGGGCGACTGGAACACCGTCCGCGTCGTCGCCCGCGGCGACACCATCCGCACCTGGATCAACGGCGTGCCTGCTGCGGAGATCTTCGACGCGATGACCGCTGAGGGGCACATCGGTTTCCAGGTGCACGACATCGGCACCCGCGAAGACCCGCTGACGGTGGAGTTCCGCAACGCGCGGATCAGGGAGTTCAAGTAATCACTCAACGAAGCTCGAACCGCACCACCACGCAGGCCATATACCGCTCGGTTTCTCCGGAGTGTTCTTCGCCGATGCGGACGAACCCGGATCGCTCGAGTGCTTTCATCGAACCCACATTGTCGATCGCGACGACGGCGTGCAGCGGGCGGGGTGGATCGACTTCCACCATCCGCGCGATCGCGCAAGACGCGATGCCTCTACCCCAGTGCGCCCGATCGATCCAGTACCCGATATGGCGTTCGTCCTTCACGGGGAAGGTGTTGATCAGCCCGACGACCTCGTCGCCATACAGGATCGTGCGTGCGATGGTGTTGGGGTTGCTGAGGATCGCGTCCCAGTGCGCATCGAAGGCCTCGCGTGATCGAGCGTAGACCTTCGCGAGATCGGTCGAGACTGAATCGAGCTGATGCGTGTAGAAGATCTCGATATCGGATGCGTTCGCGGGGCGGAGTGTAACGGGGGCGCGTTTCACGCCGCCGACACCGAGCGGCTCTTGGCATCCATCGTCGGAATGAAGCGTGCGATCTGCTCGAGGACCGCCTTGCGGGACTGGCTCCGGCGGACCTCGTCCATCGCGCTGACCATCTGGGCGATGCGGGACTCGGAGACATCCGTCTCCTCGTCGAGCGCGTAGATGCCCGGGTGGCTGGTGTGCATGAGGCCCTGGGCGTCGTAGCTCAGCTCTTCGTAGAGCTTCTCGCCCGGTCTCGAACCCGTCAGCACGATCGGCACCGTGTTGGGCTTGGTGCCCATCGGGTGCCCGATGGTGGGCTCGTAGCCGCAGGCTCGGATGAAGCGTTTGGCGAGCTTGAAGATCTCGATAGGCTCGCCCATGTCCAAGACAAACACCTCGCCCGAGTGACCGGCCTCGATGCCGCAGAACCCCTGCCCGCTCATCGCGCCGGCCTGCATCACCAGCGTGGCGGCCTCGGGGATGGTCATGAAGTACCTCGTCATGCGCTCGTCGGTCACGGTCACCGGGCGACCGGCCGCGATCTGGTCGGCCCAGATCGGCAGGACCGAGCAGGCGGAGCCCAGCACATTGCCAAATCGCACCATGCTCAGGCGCGTCTGGATGCCGGGCATCGTCGCGAGCGACTGGGTGTACATCTCCGCGAGACGCTTGGTCGCGCCCATGACATTCACCGGGTTGACGGCCTTGTCCGAGCTGATCAGCACGAACCGCTCCGCCCCCACCGTCACCGCCGCGTCCGCGATCGCCTTGGTCCCGAAGAGGTTGTTGGTCACCGCGTGGGCGGGGTGGTCCTCCATCAGCGGCACATGCTTGTGCGCGGCCGCGTGAAACACCACATCGGGCTGGTAGCGCTCCAGCAACCCCAGCGTGCGCGACGCATCCACCACATCGTGCAGGACCGCGACGCGTTCGATCTCCGGGTACGACTCACGCAGCTGCCGATCGACCTCGAACAGCGCGTTCTCGGCGCGCTCCATGAGGATGATGCGGCTGGGCTGGTAGCTGGCAACCTGTCGCACCAGTTCCGACCCGATCGAGCCGCCCGCGCCCGTCACGAGCACGGTCTTGCGATTGAGTGTGCTCGACACGAGCTCGCGATCGATCGCGTGGGCCTCGCGTCCGACGAGCTTGGCCAGATTGATCTTGGGCGCACCGATGGTCACGCTGCTGCTGGGCGCACTCACGGTCGGGGCGCTGTGCAGCAGCTCGTCCATGGGCGGCACGAACCGCTCGATCACGCCCGCGCGATGCAGCGACACGCTGATCGTCCGCCACAGGGCCCGCTCGCACGCGGGGAGCGTCACGATCGCGCTGGTGATGCTGTTGGCGGCACAGATCGCGACTAGATCCTCAAGCCCGCCCAGCACGGGGCAGTCCGCGATGCTGCTGATCTCGGTTGATTCGGTGATGACGACGCCGACGACGGATGACGCCTCGTCGATCGCACGCAGCTGCCGGATGAGGCGATCGCACGCGCTGGCGCTGCCGACGACGAGGGCGCGACCCTCCGGTTGGGCTTCTGGGCTGCTCATGCACTCCTCATCGGCTCAATCCCCCCACGCAAACCCGATTTTCATGCCCACAATCGCCATTCCGCCCGACGAAAACGGGTATCCTCCGATCACCCATGCTCACACGCATCAGCGCCCAACTCGAATCGATCTCCGACGGCCCCATCCCCGTCGCCACCCTGCACACCAACCCCGACTTCGCGATTGAAGTGCTGATCCCACAATATCTTGCGCACACGCTCGAATCGCGGATCAACGACCGCGTCACCCTGCACACCCGGGTCTACCTCGAGGCCCAGGGACAGGGGACCAGCTTCCTGCCACGCGTGATCGGGTTCGGCTCGCCCGTCGAGCGCGACTTCTTCGAGGTCTTCACGAGCGTCAAGGGCGTGGGCACCAAGAAGGCCCTACGGGCGCTGATAGAGCCCCCGAGCACCATCGCGGCGTTCATCGTGTCAAAGGACGCCAAGTCGCTCACCAAACTCCCCGAGATCGGCAAACGATCCGCGGAGACCATGATCGCCGAGCTGAGCGGCAAGATCGACAAGTTCGCCGGCGATGCCATCATGGCCGCCGCCACCGCATCCCGCACCGCCCCCTCGTCCGCGATCGAGCACTCGTCATTCCCACCCGCGGCCGCCGAGGCCATCGCGGCCCTCATGGCCCTGGGCGAGCAACGCAGCACCGCCGAGCAGAAGGTGCAGATCGCCATGACCAAGGCCCCCGAGGGTGCCGATGTCGATGTGTTGGTGCAGACGGTGTTTGGGGGATAAGAAGGGACGAGCCACTAGCCACTTGCCACTAGGGCTCGCAAAGTACAATCTCCGTTCATTTCTAAACCCTAGTGGCTAGTGGCTGATGGCTAGTCCCTCGAATCCGAAGGATTCCCCATGCGTTACGCAATGATCATGGCCGGCGGCTCCGGCACACGCCTCTGGCCCATGTCCCGCGACGGGCAGCCCAAGCAGCTCATCCGCTTCATCAAGACCGACGACGGGCGGACCGTCTCGCTGCTGCAGCTCGCGGCCGAGCGGGCGGCCAACCTCACGCAGGGCAACAGCGTCTACATCTGCACCGGCGAGCGCTACCGCGAGCAGATCAAGCAAGCCATGCCCTCCTTCGATGATGCGCACATCCTCGGCGAGCCCATGCCGCGCGATACGGTCAACGCCGTTGCGTTCGCGGCCGCGGTGTTCAGCAAGGACGACCCCGACGCCGTCTTCTCCGTGCTCACCGCCGACCAACTCATCGAGCCCGCCGATGTGTTCTCCAAGGCCATCGAGCTGGGATACACCCTCGTCGAGCAGGACCCGACCCGGCTCGTCACCTTCGGCATCAAGCCCGACCACCCCGCCACAGGGTACGGCTACATCGAGCGCGGCGAGTCCATCCCCAACACCGACTCGCAGGCCTTCAAGGTCGCCCGCTTCGTCGAGAAGCCGCCGCTCGAAAAGGCCGAGGCGTACTTCAACTCCGGGCGCTACGACTGGAACGCGGGCATGTTCGTCTTCCACGCCCGCACGCTACTGGACCTCTACGGGCGCTTCATGCCCCGGAACCACGAGCTGATCCTGCAACTGCGCGACGCCTGGGGCACGGACAAGCAGCAGCAGGTCCTCGACGAGGTCTACCCGCAACTCGACAAGACCAGCGTCGATTACGGCATCATGGAGCCCGCCAACAGCGAGCATGATGTCACCATCGTCGGCGTCAAGATGGAAATCCAGTGGCTCGATGTCGGCTCGTGGCCCGCCTTCGCCGAGACTCTCAAGAGCGACGAGCACGGCAACCGGACCAACGGCGCCCCCATCGCCACCTTCGACGCCCACAACAACATCGTGGTCGCCGAGGACTCGGATTCAAAGCACACCATCGCCCTGATCGGCTGCGACGACCTGATCGTGGTCCAGACCGAGCGTGCGACGCTCGTCGTTCCCAAGAGCCGGGCACAGGACATCAAGAAGCTGCATGACCAGCTGCCGGATGGGCTGAAGTAACTCAGTCTCCGATCAACGATCTCAGCCGTTCAACGACCTGACTCCCCTCAAGGTGAGGATTATTCAACGCAGAATCCAACGCGTTGTTCCCCGCGACATCCACGACTGTCGCGTCCGCGCCGTGATCAAGCAGCAGCTCGACCAGGTTCGGGGAACCATCCTTGCACGCTATTATCAAGGCCGTCGTGTTGAATGGCGTGTACACCTCATTCACATCGCACCCCGCGTCGAGCATCGCTCGGATGAACGCGATGTCCTTCTTGTAGGTCAACGCGGACATCACCAACGGTGAACTCTGCTCACCCTTGTGGCGCAAGCTCATCATCTGATCTGCTAAGATCGCCCACACCCCCGGGTCCTCCCCAAACTGGGCGTACATCATCGCGGGGGTGGGCAGCGCCGAGTCCGCCGGCTCATCTGTCTCCGCGCCCGCATCGATGAGTTGTTGGAAGACCGATGCGTTCTGCCCGCCGAACGCCGAGGCGTGGTAGACAGATGCTCCGAGATCGTTGCGTGTCTTTGGGTCCGCACCATTTCCCAGCAGGTGCTGCACCATCAACCCGTCCTTGTTCTGCAGCAGCGCGAGCATCAACGGCGTGTTGCCGTGCACATCGCGTGCGTTGATCTCGGCGCCGTGACGCAGGATCGCGATCGCGACCTCCGCCATGTTGTCGCGTGCTGCGAGATGCAGCGGGGTGTGCAGATCCTTCGTGTAGGCCTTCGAGAGATCCGCACCGTGCTCGACGAGCACATCCCAGATACGGAAGTGGTTGTTGTGCATCGCCGCGTAGGACACCGCGGAGTGCCCATGATCATCCAGACGATTCAGGTCCTCATCCGTCGCATCGATCGCGAGGAACACCGGGCCGCTCGGTTGATTCGCGATCATCGTGTGCATCACGATGTCACGCCCAGATCCGTCACGCTGGTTCGGGTCATCCCTCCATGTTAGGAAGTGCCCAAAGACCCGCGCAGCCACCCTCGGCTCGGGGTTGTACGCTGCATGATGTATCGCGAGCATCCCGTTGTTATCGCGGATGTCTCGATCCACCCGCTTGGAGAACAACCACCATGAGATCTCGTGTGTCGCGGGAACCCTGCACGCGTGCATCAACAGGGTCATCCCGTCGGGATCCTGATAGTTCAGGTAGTACCCCCCTTCGATCTGCTCTTCGATCGACTCGATCATCGACTCAAAGTTATCGTCGTCGCACGATCCGAGTTGCTCGACCAGCTCCGCCATGGTCGCATCGAATCGCGAATCCCGCTCCTCGGACATGTCCTGGGCGTGATCTTGCGCGGACGCAACCCCGCCCGCAATGCAAACACACATCACCAATACACAGATTCGCAACATCATCGATCTCCCTCAGACTGATCAGACCATCCTAGACTACCCCATGCGCATCTTTGCTATCGATCTGGGTGATCAACGCACCGGGCTCGCGCTCGCCGATCGCATCACCTGCATCGCGTCGCCCGCCGGGCTCATCGAGACCCCCATCGAGCGCGAGCAGGGGCGATTACTCATCAACGAGATCGTCAAACAGTTCCAGCAGCAGGCGTCCGGCCCCGAGACCGAGATCGTCCTGGGCATCCCCCTGAACATGGACAACACCGAGGGCCCGCGTGCCAAGCTCGTCCGCGACTTCGCCCTCAAGCTCGCCAACCGTCTCGACCGCCCCGTCATGCTCGTGGACGAACGAAAGACCTCGCAGCTCGCCGACGCCCGCATGTCCCAGAGCGGGCTGACGCACAAGCAGAAGAAGCAGCGCCGCGACGCCATCGCCGCCGCCGCCATCGCCCAGCTCTACCTCGACGAGCCCGATACCAGCGTCATCGACACCGTTGAGCCCCTTGAGCATAAATAGCCGATGGATGTCAGGAGCCGTACCGACGAGCGGTATCCTCATGCGTGCCTTCCCCGCCCCTGCGGGGGGGGGGTCGATCTGGGTGCCACTACTCGCGGCTTGCCGCGCAGTAGTGCTCTTCAGACACCCACAAAGACACTACTGCGCCGAAGACGGCGAGTAGTGGCACCCCCAAAGACGCCTCCCCCCACAGGGGCGGGGAAGGCACAAGAATGCAATGAACCGAACCACAACAGATTTGAGCCGGTAGAGAAAACAAGGGATCAGGCAATAGGCACCAGCAGCTCTCCTGATCCCCAATCCCTGATGCCTGATGCCTATTCCCGAAAGAATCCCATGCCCATCATCCCCGTCATCCTGCTCGCCACCCTCCCGATGCTCGCCGCGACGACTCTAGATGGGGTTGCCCAGCCCGAATCGCAGGCGACTGATGCGCCCCTGATCGCCGCCTACAACACCCCCCGCGAGCTGCTCGACGCGCTCGCCGCCAAGGACGCTCAGACCACCACCCTCTCGGGCGGCGTGCGATACACCGTCATCAACTCCCTTGAGAACGACAAGCAGACCCGCTACGGCAAGCTCGCCATCAAGAACAGCGACAACGCCGACTCCACGCAGTCGCGCAAGTACGCCGTGCAGTTCAAGACACTCGAGATCGATCAGCGCCAGGAGGAGATCGACGAGCACTACATCTTCGACGGGCGGTGGTTCGTTGAGCGCAACCCCGAGGAGAAGCAGTTCAACAAGCGCGAGCTCGTCCCTCAGGGCGAGACGCTCGATCCGATGGCCCTCATGCGCGACGCCCCGTTCTGGGTGTCGCTGGGGCGCGACCAAGACCGCCTGCTCACCTCATACGAAGCCGAGCTGCTCCCCACGACCGACGGCCTGCTCGACAACCCCGACTACCCCGAGCTCAAGTGGTTCGCCGAGCTCCCGCATGTCATCGGCACCACCCAGCTCAAGCTCGTGCCCAAGCCCGGCTCGGGCTTCGAGGACGACTGGGAGTGGGTCCGCATCTGGATCAACCCTGAAACGCTCCTCCCCGCCCTCTACATCAAGCTCGACTGGACCGGCGACCTGCAGATCGTCGAGCTCTTCAGCACCAAGACCAACGAGACCATCCCCGAATCGGTCTTCGACACCACCACCCCCGACGCCCGCTCGGGCTGGCGCGTCCAGATCAACCACTGGCGCGACAACCGAGAAGAAGACGGCGAAGAGTGAGCGATTTTGGTATCTGACCCTCGGGAAACGAGAACCGGTGGCACAGGCGTCTCGCCTGTGTATCTGTGCAGTTACGCCCAAGAACAGCGCACAGGCGAGACGCCCGTGCCACCGGCAACTGGTATCCGTCGGAGATAGAAGAGAATCTTCAACGCAACGAGCGGCAATCCGATACCGTACAACAAAGCGAGACCCCACAAAGCGCACGAACCCCGGCACGCCAATGAACCTCAACCACACCATCGCACTCTTCGCACTCATCGCCGCCAACGCCAGCGCCCAGCAATCCCCCGACGACTACATCCCTATCGCCCCCGTCGAGGTCGTCCCCGACCACACACACGAGCACCCCGGCGTGCAACGCGTCGCCATGCCCGAGTACCTCGACCAGGTCAGCGATGCCCTGCGCGAGATCATCAGCGCCGAGTATCTCAGCGACGACGAACGCACCGCCCTGCGCCTCAAGCACGGGCTCTGGACCCACGACGACCTCTTCGAGCCCGCCACCGCCAGCGTCGCCGCGCTCGACGCCGGCGCCTACGACCACGCCTTCACCCGCGATCCAAGCGCCCACCCATTCCAGCGTGCCCAGGCCGCCCTCCTGCGCGGCGACCCGCAAGGCGCCCTCAACGCCCTGCACGAACGCACCGGGCTCTTCCCGCCCTCCTACAACGCGCTCCAGGCCCAGGCCTACGAGATGCTCGGGCAGCACAACGACGCGCTCGCCTCGCTCATCATCCTTGAGAACCAGCTCGCCGGCACCAAGATCACCGACGCCGACGAGGCCGCGTGGGCTGCCGAGGGGCTCATGCAGCTGCTCCGCCTCCGAGGCCCGCAGGGCGATGCCCGAGCCGAATACGAGGCCATCGCCAAGTTCCTCGCCAACGCACGCGAGCAGATCGACCGAACATCATGGCGCGTTCGCCTCGCCGAGGCCAAGCTCCTCTACGCCCACAACAACTACAACGACGCGCGCAACGCCGCCGTCGAGGTTCTCGCACTGCACCCGCGCAACGCGCAGGCCGCGTTCCTCATCGGGTCCATGGCCGTCGATGCCTTCGACTTCGACACCGCCGACGACATCGCCCACAAGCTCGACGAGCTCGCCGCATCGCTCGACAAGCACCCCGACGAAGCCGACAACAACGCCGACGCCCAAGAGACCCAACCCTCGTTGCTCGGCTCCATCCTCCGCGCCCGCGTCGCCCTCCGCCGGCGCGATGCCCGCGGCGCCGAGATCGCACTCGACCCCATGCTCACCCGCATGCCCGAGCAGCGCGACCTGCTCGAGCTCAACGCCGCCGCCGCCGCCGCCGGCTTCCGCGTCACCTCCACCCAGCACCTGCTCGACGCCTACGACGAGCTCTCGCCCGGCTCGCCCTTCGCCTACATGCGCGTCGCGCAGACCCTGAGCGAATACCGCCAGTACGAGCAAGCCGCCGAGGTCTACCGGCGCGTCATCGAACGCGCCCAGCACTGGGCCGAGCCCCGCCTCGGGCTCGGACTGCTGCTCGTGCAGGCCGGCGTCGATCAGCAGGCACGCGACACGCTCGAGGCCGCCCTCGCCCTCGACCCCTACGACCTCCGCGCCCAGAACTCGCTCACGCTTGTCACCGAACTCGCGCAGTACGACGAGATCGAGAGCGACCACTTCATCATCCGATACAAGCCCGACACCACCGACATCGTCCTCGCCCAGGAGATGCCCGCCATCATGGAACGCATCCACGCCCGCGTCGCCGGCAACGCGCCGGGCGGCGTGGACTACGAGCCCAGGCAGAAGACCCGCATCGAGCTCATGCCCAACCACGAGTGGTTCGCCGTCCGCATCTCCGGCATGCCCTCCATCCACACCATGGCCGCCTCCACCGGCCCAGTCATCGCCATCGAAGCGCCACGCGAGGGCCCCAAGTCAACAGTCGGCCCATACGACTGGCCACGCGTCCTCCAGCACGAGTACACCCACACCGTCAACCTCGCACGCACCAACAACCGCGTCATCCACTGGATGACCGAGGCCAACGCCGTCTTCAACGAAGACCAACCCCGATCCTCCAGCACCTGGGCCCTGCTCACCAACGCCTACAAGAACAACGAACTCTTCGACCTCGTCGACATCAACACCGCCTTCGTGCGCCCGAAGAAGCCCACCGACCGCGGGCTCGCCTACGCGCAGGGCGCATGGATGTTCGAGTACATCGTCGAAACATTCGGCCGCCAGGCCCCCCTCGACATCTTCGACGCCTCCGCACGCGGGCGCGACGCCGTCGACGCCTTCGAAGAAACCCTCGGCGTCACCCCCGAGTCCTTCCTCACCGACTTCCGCGCCTGGGCCAAGCAGCAGCTCATCGACCGCGGGCTCCTGCTCCCCGACGGCTTGCCCGACATCTACGAGATCCTCGGCGTCTCCGAAGACGACTCGCCCGAAGAACAGCTCAGCAAAGTCCCCGACGCGGACACCATCGCCGAGCTCCTCGCCCAGCACCCCGACCACCCCGAGCTGATCTCGCTGCAGGTCGGCACCGTCCTCGTCGGAGCCGGCGACCGCCTCACCCCCGAGCAGGCCGAGGTCCTCCGCCACGCCATCACCGTCCGTCCCACCGACGACGAACCCCACAAACGCCTCGCCCGCCACTACCTCGCCAGCGACGACCCGCAGGTCCAGCTCAACGCCATCCCCCACCTCGAATACCTCGACGCCCGCGAGATCCACTCCCCCGCCTACGCCGGGCAGCTCGCCCTCCTCTACGCCCAGCGCGGCAACAACTACAAGGCCATCCAGTCCGCCCTCCGCGCCGTCGCCATCGCCCCCTTCGACGCCGACCAACGCGAACGCGCGGCCCGCGTCGCCCTGATTGTCCAGGACTACGAGCAAGCCAAACACCAGCTCGAAGCCCTCACGATCCTCGAGCCGGACCGCGAGATCCATCAGCGACGCCTGGAAGCGCTCAAGAGCAAGCTGGGCGGCTGATCAGGGACACCCCGTGTGAAATGCTTGGACAAAGGCAGAGACATCGAAGAAGTCCAGCGTCCCATTCAGTGTGAAATCTGCTACTGCGGAACCGCCGCTGTATGCCGCTAGAAACATATTCACATCATCAGTGGTCAACACCGTGTCACCGCTTAGGTCTGCAGCACAAGTGTCGCACTCCAGCGAGTAAACGAATACATCGCCGCGATCTGTACCAGAGTCCAACGCTAAGATCATCGCGATATCTTCGCCCAGTGCAAAACGCTGACCAAAGATGGTGTTTCCATCACTCACAGGGCTGGAGATACTCCCTCCACTCATCCAAATACCATTGACCTTGTGGAACAGTTCAACTTCATTCGAGCCAATAGTTGAATATGACGGTGCGCCACTCATCAGCCTGCCCTGATCGACTTCAACCCAGTACCCGAACCCACGAGTTGCATTCGAGTTGGGTCTCAGCCTCTGGGATTCGATCCACTCGCTGCCCACTTGCTCAAGCACATAGACACTCCCAGTGCTGCCCGGCATGCCATCACTCGGTGCTCCCACCATAATCTGATTGCTTTCGATCGAAACATCAATGCCAAAATCCGCAGAAGAAGGACCAAACAACTCCGGCCCAAGCCGCTGGGTCTCAACCCACGAACCACCCTCTCGGTGAAATACATACGCTCCACCCTGAATAAACTCATCTGAGTCGAAGTTGAATGGCGCTCCAATCACCATCCAGTCATCTTCAAACTCACACGATGCGCCGAACAGATCGCCATTCTGCGAATCTGATGGAGTGAGTTTCTGTGTTTCAAGCCAACCCGACTCGTCTCGCTCAAATACATACGCCGCTCCCGGGAGCTTGCCACGGATGCTCGCGGTCGCACCGACAACAGCCATGTCGCCGCGAAGAAACACCCGCCGGAAACCTTGACCCTCACGCCCATCCGAAGCTGTGAGCTTTTGCATGAATTCCCAATCACCATCAACGCGATCAAAAACATACACCGCGCCTGCGTAGGCACCAAAGTCTGAATCCCCCAAAGCCCCGATCATCATCGTGTCGCCATCAATGCTTATGGTCTCTCCGAAGTACTGAAATGCCTGCGGATCTGGAGGAACGACCCGTCCTTGATCAACCCACTGCGTTCCATCAAAGTGGTAGATATGCACTGAACCGCTGTTGACCCCATCGACCGTATCTAGCCCTGCCGCGATAAAAGCCCAGTCGTCTTGAATCTCAATTGAGAATCCAAGTCCAGTTCCCTCCTCCCCCATTGCCGGCGAAATCACCTGACTCAGCTCAGGGTGACACACCTGCGACGATGCAACTGAACTCAGCCCCGCACTCATCACACAGACCATCAGCAGTCGCTGCATCCCGAATCTCCAATGTAATTGAAAAGCATACCAAATCAGATTCGGTATCGGTACATCTGACATAAAAGAGTGAATCACGTCCGTTGCCATGCAGGTGCCGCCCCCGGCTCCCACATGTCCTTGAATACACGCCCAAACACGCTGATAACTCCGGCCAATAAGCAGCCGATCAATGGCAATTCGCCCAAGAATCACGCTCAATTCACAGATATTACGCCGACCATTGCCGAATGTGGTTTATCCTGTGATCCACGCCGTACAGGCGGTTTTCAACCATGATTTGTAAACAGGATCCCTCATGAAGTTCCAAAGATCCCCCCGTCGGCTCGCATTGATTGCGATCGCCCTGGCCGCCATGTTCGCCCTGCCTGCTGTAGCTCAGACGATCAATGAAGATTTCAAACTTCTGCCCTTCGACGGCTCAGTGAGCAGCAGGTTCGGACACGCAGTCGCCATGAGCGACTCGACCGTTGTTGTTGGCGCCTATTACGACAATGTGAATGGCGAAAACTCAGGGTCAGTGTACCTATTCGATATTCCCGGAGATCTGTACGGAATCCGGTTGCTCCCCGATGATGGCTCTGCTTATGACGACTTTGGGCACTCCGTCGCGATCTCTGGCACAACTGCCGTGGTTGGAGCTAGGGGTGACGATGACAATGGTTCAGGATCCGGGTCTGCATACATCTTCGATACACTCACCGGGCAGTTGCTGCGCAAACTCTTACCCAGCGATGGAACTGCAGGAGATGATTTCGGTCACTCCGTCGCAATCAGTGGCTCGACGGTCCTCGTTGGAGCACAGGGAGATGGAGGAGATAGCTTGCCCCCCGGTTCAGCCTACCTCTTCGATGCCGCCACGGGGCAGCAGATCGCGAAGCTGTTACCGACTGATGGTTCAGCAGGCACTCAGTTTGGATACTCTCTAGGAATCAGCGGTAACACAGCGATTGTTGGCACACTTGGTGATCTTTCATCCGCGTATCTGTTCGACGCAACAACCGGGCAACAGATCGCCGAACTCGTGCCTACCGATGGTGTCAATGGGAGTCGGTTCGGCTATTCCGTCGCAATCAGCGGCTCGACTGCAATCGTTGGGGCCTACGAAGATGATGACAATGGTGAGTACTCCGGTTCGGCGTACCTCTTCGACACGACAACTGGTCAGCAGATCGCCAAGCTACTGCCCAATGATGGAGGTGAGGTGGATGCTTTCGGATACTCGGTATCAATACACGGCACAACTGCTATTGTTGGCGCGCCTGGCAATAACGATTACGGCGAAGACTCTGGGGCAGTGTATGTATTTGAAACAACAACTGGACAGCAGATTGCCAAGCTCCTGCCAAGCGATGGGGCGGCCAAGGCATACTTTGGGATTCACATTGCCTTATCTGGTAGCACAGCAGTAGTTGGAGCAGACTACGATCCGAATGACGGCATGGTAACTGGCTCAGCATACACTTTTACTATTCCATCCTGCGCCGCCGATCTCAATAACGACGACACCCTCAACTTCTTCGATGTAAGTGCGTTCCTTGCGGCGTACCAGAACCAAGATCCAATCGCCGATTTCACCAACGATGGCAGCTTCGACTTCTTCGATGTCTCAGCATTCATCGTGGCGTACACAGCCGGCTGCCCCTGAGCCAACACCAACCACTCACGCGATCTGCCGCCGAACCCCGTTCTCATCGAACGCCAGCAGCCGGGTGCCATGCAGGCGCCGTCTTCGGCTCCTGCATGTCTTTGAACACCCAGCAGCGCGGACTCGAATCGCTGCAGCAAAAGCTCGAAGAATAACCGAACTGATTCAACGGTAAATCGGAATCTCGCAAACGCGGACTTCTAGAGCCTGCTCATCATTCGCGCCAACCTTCAAGTCGCCCTGAACAACCTGCAACTCCTCTGGCACCTTCTTATCAATGCTGAGTCTCGTGACTTGGGCGATCATTTCTGCATAATACTGGGCAGATTCCACTTGCATGAACGCCCCAACGATCCCGTATCGCTCACCACCAGCGAACACCACGAGCCAGACTTCTCGGCTAGGCGAAATCAGCTTTGCAGACGAACCCGTTGCTTGAAAAGTTCGGCTCGCAACAACAAGGATGCGCCCTGGACCAAACGGTCCCGGACCGTCTCGCTCAATCGAATAACGAACCAGCCCATCGCGAATCGAAACCCTAATCTCTTCCCGCCGCCGGTACCGAAAGAGAGCCCAGACCAGCCAAGCGCCAAACAAGAACATGAATAATGTTGGCACCCATAACGGCATCGAGTAGCCACGCAACGGGATACTCCGCCCAAAGCCAGAGCTGATGCCCCAAGGCACCACGATCATCAGGAATACGAATCCAACCCCAACACCGATTCCGATGACAGTGCGTGTCGTAGTCGAGCCCCGATAGGTAAACGAGATCCATCCCTCACCCTGCGCCGAGGGTCCCACAGCATACGGGATAGGGTATGGCAGCTCATATGCGCACGGTTTGCGAAACAATGACTTCATCATCTGAGATGGAGTATAACTGAACTGCCGGGAGCCCTGCTTACGCGCAGCTTAAGCAGGAACAAGAACCTGCATAAGCTGCGACTATGCCGCGTTCTATACAGGGCACCCACACACTTGCACTTCTTCACGCTGACTTCTTCCCTGTGTGCTCCGTGTGCTCTGTGGTCACTCCCACCCACCGCACACCAACCACTCACGCGATCTGCCGCCGCGCCCCGTTCTCATCGAACGCCAGCAGCTCTTCCGGATCCGCCTCCGGCTTGAGCGCCGGGCCCTTGCTCGCCCAGCCCGTCCAGCGCTCGTACCGCTCGTGCAGGTCCTTGGCGATCTCCGCGTTGCCCTTGCCGCTGTCCTTGTAGTCGATCGGGCGCATCACCCGAACGCGCGTCGCGCTCCGCATCCACAGCGAGTCCCACGCGGTCTTCGCCTCGGTCGGCGTGCCCTCGACGATCACCGGCAGCACCCGCGCCCCGCTCCGCTGCACCAGCACGCCGATCCCCGGCGCGAACGGCAGCAGCCGCTGCGCCGGACGCTCGATCCGACCCTCCGGGAAGATCCCGATCACGCCACCATCGGCCAGGTGCTTGCGGGCATGACGCATGCCAGTGCGCCCGTGGCGATTCCGTGCGATGAAGATCACGCCCACCCAGTTCCAGAACCACTGCATCCACGGCAGACGCATGTCGTCGGCCATCATCCAGCGGATCCGCGTCGGAACACTCATGCTCACCACGATCGGGTCCACGCCGGCCGTGTGGTTGCACACCACGATCATCGGCCCGCCCAGGTCGTCCAGGGCCCCATCCTCCACCTCGACCTGCAGGTCGTGCACGCCCCGCACATAGGCGAAGCCAAGAAGATAGAGCAAGCCATCGAGCGCATTGAGATGAGGGCTCCACTTCTTTCCGTACGCTTTCCCCGCCGCAAGTCCTGTACAGACAAGCAGTAACGAGATCAGCATCAGCCAAAGAAGGAGCATCACAGAAATGTTAGCAATTACAAAACTTTGGTTCCACCCGGTTCGCCGATTTATCGACAATTCGTGGTTTTTCCTCACACAAGCCGATTCAGATTTCACACTCACCCGTACACTTCCCGTATGAGTAACCTCTGGGCACCAAAGCGTGAAGAAGCCCTGACCCGCGTCGCACCGCTGGCCGCGCGGGTGCGCCCCACATCCATCGATCAGATCGTCGGCCAAACCCACATCCTCGGCCCCGGCAAGCTCCTGCGCCGCATGATCGACGCCGACGCCCTCACCTCCGTCATCCTGCACGGCCCACCCGGCACCGGCAAGACCACCCTCGCCGAGGTCATCGCCAAGGCCACCAAACGCCGCTTCGTGCGCGAGAACGCCGCGTCCGTCGGCGTAAAACGCATCCGTGAGATCATCGACGAAGCATCACGCATCCTCGGCGAGCAGAACAAGCGCACCATCCTCTTCCTCGACGAGATCCACCGCTTCTCCAAGTCGCAGCAGGATGTCCTGCTCGCCGATGTCGAACGCGGGCTCATCACCCTCATCGGCGCGACCACCGAGAACCCGCTCTTCGCCGTCAACGCCGCGCTCATCTCGCGCTCCACGCTCTTCCGCCTCGAATCACTCACCGAGGACGAGACCGTGCAGCTCATCGATAACGCCCTGAAACACCCCAGCGCCTTTCCCGACCAATCCATCGAAATCACCGAAGACGCCAAACGCGTCTGGGCGATCAAGTCCGAGGGCGACGCACGCCGTGCACTGACTGCCCTCGAAGTCGCCGTGCGTTCATCGACAGGGAGCAAGACGAATGTTGCTATGGGATCTGATCATCGACTGGGCAATCGATCTCGCCCGGATGATGTGGCCGTGGGGCGGGGACAAGGTCCAGGGCGACAGCCCGACCATGAGCAAGCGTCAGGAAGAGAAGCGCCGCCGCCAGCACGAGAAGAAGATGCAGCGTCGGAAAAGCAAGCAACCCTGATCATCGACAAGCAACTTGCCGAGGACTCCATCCAACAGAAGCTCGCCGTCTTTGGCGACGACGGCCACTACGACACCATCTCCGCGATGATCAAATCCGTGCGCGGCTCAGACCCCGACGCCGCCGTCTACTGGATCGCCCGCATGCTCGACGCCGGCGAAGACCCACGCTTCATCGCCCGCCGCCTCGCCATCCTCGCCTCCGAGGACATCGGCAACGCCGACCCCCGAGGCATCATGATCGCCCAGGCCGCCTGGGACCTCGTCGAACGCATCGGCATGCCCGAGGCGCGCATCACCCTCAGCCAGTGCGCCACCTACCTCGCCTGCGCCCCCAAGAGTAACGCCGCGTATCTGGCCATCGACGCCGCCCTCGACGACATCCGCAAGGGCCGCGTCCTCCCCGTGCCGATCTACCTCCAGGACCCCAACACCTCACCCCGCGCCAGCGCCGACGGCTCCGGCCAGCGCGTGCGCGACCTCGAAGACGAGAAGTATCAATACAGCCACAACGCCGACGACCAGCTCACCGGTCAGGACTACCTCGGCGTCGACAAACGCTACTACGAGCCCAAAGACATCGGCAGCGAGAAGATCCTCAAGGCCTTCCTCGAGAACGCACGGGCGAAGAAGTCCCAGCGCAACCAGCCGTGATCATCACGGGCATCCAGAGTTGTACGCCGCGATAAACGCAGCCACATCGAAGAAGTCCCATCGCCCATCGCCGTTGAGGTCCGCCGAGATCACCCGCGTATTGAGACGCTCGATAAACGCCGACACATCGAAGAAGTTCAGCACCCCGTCCGGCGAGAAATCCGCAACGCACGAGCCGATGCCCTTGGTGATCGTGAACCGATCGCCGACCGCGCCGTCCGAGTCCAGGAACACCGCGTCGAGCCGATCGCCCTCGACCTCGATCACCATCGAGCCCAGCGAGTTGATATTCACGATGTTCGCCGGGTGGTTGTAATCACCCGCGTCCAGCCGCCCGGAACTCCCCGCGACGACATACACCGTCCCCGAGTTAGGCGACAGCCCCGATCCTGCTTTGGCGTACGCGCCATCGCCGCCCATCCGTCCATCACCCGCATCCAGCACCATCGAGGTAGGGTCGAGCGTCCCCGACAGCCCGTAATGCCCATTCATCAGCATCGAACGCTCGTATGTGTGGCTGTGCCCCGCAACAACCAGATCCGCGCCAGCCGCCTCCATCATCGGCAGCACATGCGTGCGCATCTCGATCGACTCATCCTCATCATCCGAGTTGTGCCCCTCCGAATACGCCGGGTGATGCCACACGCCGATCAACCAGTCCTGTTCGTTCGCCGCCAGATCCTGCGCCAACCACTCAAGCATCGCCGAGCCCGGCGTCCGTCCCGACTCCGACGAATCCAGACACACGAAGTGCACATTCCCATAGTCGAACGAGTAGTACGCCTCCGTCCCCGACGCCACCCCGCCCGCCTCCGCGTTGCGCGGCAGCGTAAACACATCGAAGTACGGCCCACTCTCCGTCGCAGCATCCGCAGAGAATGCGTCGTGATTACCAAAGGTCGCCCACATCGCCGTGTCCTGCAGGATCATCGGGTACATGTCGAACACCGCATTCTGATGCTCCAGGTCGCTCCCGACCAGGTACGCGTTGTCCCCCATGGTGACCCACACATCCGCGACGCCTGGGCCATAGCCCAGAAACGCATCGCGCACCGCGCGTGCATCATCGTTGGCCGTGCCCGAGTCGCCGATCGCCCAGATCCGTACCCGCTCACGCGAACCAACCTCCGGGTGCGTGCGGAACCGGTGATCCTCATCCCCACCCGCCAGCATGCCTTCCGAATCGCCCACCGCGTAGAAATACTGGCTGCCCGAATCCAAGCCCACGAGCCGGACAACATGCTCCGTCGTGATCCCATCAGCCATGGCCATCATCGTCAACTGATCAGGGTGCGACCCGAACCACACCACCGATTCCCTCGCCGTCTCTGTACGCCAGCGTACCGTGACGCCATGGTCCGTGCTCAGTTGAAGATACGGTCCGCGCACAACCGGATCTCCCAGAAACAATGCCGCACTCAACGCCATCAGGCCCGCTTCAAACATACAAAATACCTCTCATCATCTTGTCGTACACAGATAACTCGATGAAAGGGATAGCTACGCCCCAAAGCACAATCCGGATGCCGGATATCCAAAGTTTGAGCACTCAACACCCACGAAGCGACCGGCACTCGCTACATGACGATGCCGGATGCAAAACAGGTGAGCGATATCGCATCATGGAACAGAACTTTGCTCGGCTCAAGATGCGAAGGCAGAGAACACCCCAGCGTCAAACGCAGTGAATATCAAGGACATCCAGTCTGATACGCGACCAGGAACGCGCTCACATCGAAGAAGTTGAACAGCCCATCACCCGTAAAGTCCGCGGCCGGGTCCTGCGCGAGGTACGCCGTCAGGAACGCTGACACATCAAAGAAGTTGAGCGAGCCATCACCGTTGAGATCGGCATCGCCGCACGGCGGCGGCGGGGTCTGCGCGATCCGATCAAATATCTCCACGGTCATCTCCGTGTCCAGCGTGGTATCTGTGTGCACGCCATCGGCAAAGTTGCCATGACCCGACAGCCGGTACCACAGGTTCGACCAGTCGTTCCCGCCGACAAGGACATCCCCGACCGTGGGGCAGGGAAAGACGCAGGACTCATGATAGTTAAGATCTACGCCCACCGGGTTCGGGTCCGTCATGCCGTTCCCGTTCCAGTCCACAGGCGACCCATCGGTCTTGGCCCACCGCAGCACCGGCGGCTCAGCGCCGTTGCCAAAGGGCGTCATCGCCGCCGCGAAATCGGGGTCGCTCCCATCGATGCCGTTGCCCTCCACAAGCGCCGCCTCGTTCAGCGTCGCCAGCGCCACATGCGAATAATCCAGACGCCAGAACCGCGCATAGTTCGCGTGCGGGTACTGCCAGATGTAGTTCATCACGCTGTAGTAGTTTGGCTTGTTGTTCAGGTTTGAAACCACGCCGGCGTTCGACACGCCGCCGTGCCCGAGATTGAGTGTGTGCCCCAGCTCGTGCATGAATGTGCCCGCCTGCTGATCGATCGTCCCTCCCGGGGTGTTCCACAGCCCGAGCGTGACCATGAAGTCATTGCCGGGCAGCTCCGCGAGCCCCGACGAATCGGTCGCGCCGTGCGATTGCCCGAACACGCAATAGCGATACGCCTTCGCCTTCGCCTCAAGCAGGGGCGCGTTCCCTTGCTCCGCCGTCGTGCCGAAATGATTGGCTTTCACCATGTCGAACTGAACCCAGTTATCCGGGAACGGGATGAGCGGCAGGTTCTCCTCATCCACGACAAGGTGCAGGGCGATGCCGTCCAACCCATCAGGGTTGTTCACCAGCGCATTGGGCGCCTGGGCAAATGCAACCACCACATTCACCTGCGCGACCTTGTCAAACCCACGGCCGACCATCGAATCGATCTCGATATAGAGATCCTTGTGTAACGGGTTCGCATCGGGCAGCTGGAGTCGCTGCAATACTCCGTTCCCGTCGGTGTACGGGATGCCGTTAATCTCCCAATCGTCCGTGAGACCGTCGCCGTCGGTGTCCGTGTTCAAACTGAAAAGGTATGCCGACCCAGAGAAGCTACCGTTGTCGTCGTCACCCGAAGCCCCTACCACAACCGTCGTGCCGCTGATCGAGACGGAGAGACCAAACTGATCTAACGCTGCCCCGTCGCTGGGAAGGAGCTTGGCGATCTGCTGCCCGGTTACGGTATCGAAGAGGTAGGCCGAACCGGAGAAAAGTCCATTATCACCGTCTCGATCAGCGCCAACCACGGCCGTCGTGCCGCTGATCGAGACGGAGAAACCAAACTGGTCATTCGCTGCCCCATCACTGGGAAGGAGCTTGGCGATCTGCTGTCCGGTTACGGTATCGAAGAGGTACGCCGAACCGGACAAGTTGCCGTTGTCGTCGTCACCCGAAGCCCCTACCACGGCCGTCGTGCCGCTGATCGCGACGGAGATACCAAAGAAGTCACCGGCCGCCCCGTCGCTGGGAAGGAGCTTGGCAATCTGCTGCCCGGTTACGGTATCGAAGAGGTACACCGAGCCGGAGAGACCGCCGTTGTCGTCGTCGCTATAAGCCCCAACGACAGCCGTCGTGCCACTGATCGCGACGGAATAGCCGAACTGGTCACTTTCAGCCCCGTCGTTAGGCAGGAGTTTGAAGAAGAGCTGTTGTCCTGTGGTCGTGTCGAAGAGGTACGCTGACCCGGAGCTGGTGCCGTTGTCGTCGTCATTCGGTGCACCAACCACGGCCGTCGTGCCGCTAATCGCGACGGAATAGCCGAACTGGTCACCCGTTTCCCCGTCGCTGGGAAGGAGTTTGGCGATCTGCTGGCCGACGGTCGTCTCGAAGAGGTAGGCCGAACCAGAATCGTCGCCGTTATCGTCGTCATGAAATGCGCCAACCACAGCCGTCGTGCCATTGATCGCGACGGAGAAGCCAAACACATCTAACGATATCCCGTCGTTAGGCAGCAGTTTGACCGTCTCATTGATCGTCTGACCTCCTGCAGGCGAGACGGCCATGGAGGACAACGCCAACAACGAGACGAAGAATCTCGTCAAACACGGTGTAGAAGGCATGCAGCAACCCTTAAGAATGGCCGGGCTTGCAAGGGGAGGAAAATCCCGGCCAGCCAGAGCAACCGGGAGTAAATGTATCAAAATCGGCCTGAACTGCGAAACACTATTATTCGCCGACTCTGCATTTTTTGTGTATTTCAATGCGAACGACCGAACCGCCCGAGTCCACTACGATCCCCGGTGCCCAAGCCAACCGCCAAAGCCCAACTCCGAGACCGCCAGCGCCAAGCGGTACCCCAGACGAGTGTGGACCCTTCAAACGCCGCGGCCTCCATCACCCCCCACCTCCTCTCCGACCCCACTATCGCCTCCGCCTCCACCATCCTCGCCTACGCACCCAAATCCAACGCCGCCTACATGGCCATCAACGCCGCGATGGACGACATCAAGAACGGCCGTGTCCTCCCTGTCCCCATCTACCTGCAGGATCCCAACACCTCCCCCAGAGCCAGCGCCGACGGCTCCGGCCAGCGCGTGCGTGACCTTGAAGACGAGAAGTATCAGTACAGCCACAATGCCGAGGACCAGCTCACCGGCCAGGACTACTTAGGCGTGGATAAGCGCTACTACGAGCCCAGGGACATCGGCAGCGAGAAGATCCTCAGGGCGTTCCTCGAGAACGCTCGGGCGAAGAAGTCCGAGCGCAACCAGGATCGGTGATCACTGGCACCCTGTGTTGAACCGTGCGATGAACGCAGCGACATCGAAGAAGTTGAGCTGACCGTCGAAGTTGAAGTCGGCCGACAAATCCCCTCCCAAGTAGAGCGAGATGAAGATCCCGACATCGAAATGATGCAGGCCACCATCGCCATTGAGGTCCGCATCACACCGAGAGCACGATTCGGATGCGTCAAGCCGGTACAGCGACCCGGTAAAACTCGAGTTCGCGACAAACACCTGATCACCTTGTATCGCGACATTCGTCATCCCCGGACCACAGAAGAACGCACCTTCCAAGCGTGGGGATGCGGGATCGAAGACATCAAACTGCATCAAGCCAAAGAGACCAGAACTGACAAAGAGCCGATCACCCTCAACCACTGGCTCACCCCAGGGAACACGGTTCTCATACAAGCCGATGAGTGCGATCTGCGTTGGGTCCGAAGCATCAAAGATGTACAACCCTCCCGGGTGCCCTGTCCCTCGAATCGCACTGTAATCTTCTGATTCAGATGTGGTGACATACACCGTCTGCCCCGAAACACCGACACCCGTCAGATACGCCGCGGGAAAGTCCTCGTACTCCGACAAGATCTCAGGATGATCAGGGTTGGACACATCGATCATCGTCAACTGATCCACGGAGTTGAAGCTGCCCGCAAACAGCACCCCGTTGCCGATCGCCAGCGTATCGACAGAGTAGGTATGCAGCGCCGTCTCTGATCGCACCACTGGGTGTGCAGGATCACTCGCGTCGATGATGTACATGGACTCACCCGACACAGCGTATACAAACTGGTCCTTGACAACATGACGCCACACGAGCCCGATCCGTACATAGCTGACGAACTCGGGATTCGTGGGATCAGAGATATCAACGATGTGCACCCCGGGCATCTCTTCCTCATCCGCCCACACGCTGAGGTACGCCGTCGCCCCCTCGACCCGCACACGAAAAACCTCCCCGTTCGGCGTGTATGTACCAACCTCGATCGGCACACCTGCACCTCGCACATCGAAGACTTTGAGCCCCTCAGAGAAAAACGCCGCATACACATGCCCGTCCACCGCATCCAGATGTTGCACGGACGGGAATTCGCCAAGATCCTTGGACGCGAGCAGTGCGGGGGAATCGGTTGGTGCACGAAACACCTGAAGCCCTTCAATCTCCGATGCGCCATACATCAACCGGCCGTCAAACTCGACATCACGCGCAAACCGAGGCCGCCCCGAAAGCCCCACCAACTCGGGCGCAGACGGATCATCGATATTGACGACCTCGTACCCTGCACGGTAACTCGTCACACTCATTGTGTGCCCATCTACTCGAACTTGCGACGGGTACCCGAGCGGTTCGTACACCCCAAGCAACTCCGCCTTCTGCGGGTTCTGTATGTCATAGATCCCGATCTTCCGGTCTGTAAATCCACCGACGAACAAGCGATCGCCATCGGTCTCGAAGGTGTCGATCCTGAAATCAGTTTGCACGACACCGATCTGCATACTGGTCGGATCCGAGAAGCTCGGATCGCTGACATCAATCATCCGCACCAGAAATGAACCTGGTTCTTGGTCTGCGATGTATGCGACTTGATCAATGACCGAAAACGCGTTCGCAAAGTTCACGCCGTTGTACTCCCCCGCGAGCACCGGCATCGTGGGATCTGAAACATCAAACGAGGTGAAGAACTGTTGGAACGCAAAGTACATGTGCCCATCGACAACCTGAAACTCCGTATCCACAAGCGGCCCAGCAACCGACCCGCGTTGCGTGAGATACCCAGCCATAGAGATATCAAAGATCAAGACCTGATCACCATCACGCCGGGTACGCACGCCGACATAGACGCGATCATCCACCACCTGCAGATGACGGTAATCATCGATCAAATCCGGATCCGCGAAATGCGCGACCTCGGTGGGCGTCGATGGGTTTGAGATATCAAACACATACACTCCGAACTCAAGGTCTACCACTACTGCAAAAGCGCCGGCTAACTCAACATCGCTCACAATGCCAGGAGTCTGCGCTGCGCCGACCAGGTCCTCCGCGGCGCAAGGCAACCCATCACCAATCGCGTCCCCAACTCCCCAAACCCACGCACACAACGCCGCACCAATGCACATGTATCGATTCATCATGATCTTTCCTCAAAGCGTCCAAGAATAACAATGAAAGCACACCCAATGTATCAGGCATCGCTCCAAGACCAACCCCCATTTGATCAACCTGTTACGAATCTGTGATCGATGCCCCAGATATGGTACCCTACGATTCTTTGTGCACCCTATAAGCGACAAATCCATTATGCGCGCCACGCTGAAGGGCACCCTTGAGCGTGTGACACCAGAGCAGGCCAGAGCTGCAACTGATACCCACACCCCCCACCTCCTCTCCGACCCCACTATCGCCTCCGCCTCCACCATCCTCGCCTACGCCGCCTTTGGCACCGAGCTCTCACTCGACCCCTTCATCACCGCCGCCCTCGACCGGGGCCAAACCATCGTCATCCCTAACATCGACTGGGCCACCAAATCAATGGCACCCGTCGCCATCACAAATCTGGCCAACGACCTCGAAACAGGCCGATACGACATCCGCGTGCCCAAACCCAGGCTCGCATTGGTGGAACCAGCACAACTCGATGTGATCCTGCTCCCCGGTCTCGCCTTCGATCGCGCCGGAAACCGGCTCGGACGCGGCGCGGGGTTCTATGATCGATTCATCAGCGCCCTGCATGAAGCGGGGCACCGACCCACCCTTATCGGGGTGTGCTATCACGCCCAGGTCGTCGATTCGGTCCCCACCGAGCCGCACGATCACCGCGTCGATCGCGTGATTACTGAACGGGGCCCGCTCGAACCCGTATAAACTCGGGCAGAAATCGCGCCACACTCGAGCACTTCGAGCCCAAAGGACCCACGGATGAGTCTCCCAAGCCAATCGTCACGCAACGCCACCCGCTCGTCACAGGTCCATTACCGGCGCTCACGCAAGAACCCGCTGGGTCGCCTGATCGCGGCCGTCGCCATCCTCGCGCTCGTATTCGGGCTCTGGTACCTCTTCATCCGTCCCAACGCCTCCGCCACGCCCGATGAGACCAACCCGGGCGAGCAGATCGCCAACAACACCGCCAATACCCCCCAACTGGGCAACGAGGACCGCCCCACCCGCGCCCTGCCCGGCTCAACCCCCGCGCCAGACCCCAACGCCGAGGTTGACCGCCTCATCGGCAACAACACCAACCCCCGCAACAACTCGGGCAACAACACTCCGACCCAGCCAGTTGAGATCACCAACCGCACCCCCTCCAATAGCAACAGCGGCTCCAACACCCCCGCCAACACCGACATCCTCGACGCCGCCACCAAGCAGGCCAACAACACCGCCACCACCACCCAGACCAACACCGTCCCCGACTCCGCCCGCCAGCCGCAGGTCGAGGACCGCAACACCACCCTGCGCGGCGTACAAATCCAGCTTGACACCGCCCGCCGACTCGTCGCCCAGAACGACCGCGTCGGTGCCCGTGCCCTGCTCTCCCGCACGCTCATCAACGCCAACCTTTCCGCCGCCGAGCGCCAGCTGCTGCGCGACGAGCTGACCACCCTCAACAACCAGCTCGTCTTCTCGCCCACCGTCGATCCCAACGACCCCATGTGCGAGTCCTACAAAATCCAGTCCGGCGACTCGCTCTCCCGCATCGCCGCCCGCCGTGAGCTCGCGACCCACTGGAAGTTCATCCAGCGCATCAACCGCATCAGCGACCCCGCCAAGATCCAGCTCGGGCAGAACATCAAGCTCGTGCGAGGCCCCTTCCACGCCATCGTCGACAAGTCCGACCACCGCATCGACATCTACCACGGTGCCCCCGCCGACCCCGCCTCGTGGCTCTACATCCGCTCCTTCGATGTCGGGCTCGGCGAATCCGACGGCACACCCGTCGGCGAGTTCGTCGTCTCCGCCAACAAGCTCGAGAACCCCGGCTGGGTCAACCCCCGAAACGCCCGCGAGCAGTACGCACCCAACGACCCCAACAACCCCATCGGTGAATACTGGATCGGCCTCACCGGCGTCGGCGACTCTGCCGCCCACACCTCCTACGGCATCCACGGCACCATCGACCCCGACTCCATCGGCAGCGATCAATCCATGGGCTGCGTCCGCCTCGCCAACGGCGACATCGACATCGTCTACGAGATGCTCGCCGAACACATCAGCCGCGTGCTGATCGTTCCGTGATCACTCGCCGCCCCCGCGCTTGCGGGGGAGGTGGCACGCGCAGCGTGGCGGAGGGGGTCTTCAGTTGATCGTCTCACAACAGAAACAAGTCTCCTGGCTGAAGAAACGCCAGATCCCGATCGCGTGTGCGTTGATCGCCATCGGTGTATCGCTCCCGGGCATCGCCTACGGCCTTGCCCAGTTCTGGGTGAACTGGTACCACGATCACAACGAGGGTGTCCACCAAGACTTGATGGTCACAGCCATGCTCGCATGGCTGCTCGCTGCCCTCGCTGGGCTCGTGATGATCGTCTTCGGGATGGTCTATCTCATCGGGAGTCTCATCGAGAAAGCCCGACGGCACTGATCACCCCATCAACTCCCTCTCACTCACCACCGGCGTCGCCTCATCCGTCCGCGCCGCCTGAATCACACGCTGCGCCAGCTCGCGCCGCCCCACCACCATCGCCACGCACACATACCGTGGCGCATACCCATCCGGCAGCGTCTGCCCATACGGCCAGCGCTTCCCCCTCACCAGCCCTGGCAGCGGCTCGCCCACCGGGCGCTCCGGCTCCAGCGCAAGCGTGTAGCTGCCAAAGTCCATGCACACACCCTGCGTCCGAAGGTCGTGCGTCTCCACCTCAGGCTCGCCCGAGCCGAGGAAGCCGTACCGGAACAGGTCCAGCCGCCCGGGCACGAGCCGCAGATAGACCGGCCAGATCAGCTCCGCGCACACCAGCCCGCTCACCATCCCTGCGCCCGTCATCGCGTAGCCAAGAAACCCGGTGCTCTTCATCATCGCGCCCCAGCCACCCATCAGCAGGCTCATCAGCTGCAGCAGCCCCGCCGCGCACACCAGCCCGCAGACCACGGCTGTCCACCAGAACGCACGCCCCCGCTTGATCCCGAACCACGGACGCACCACGATCGGATCGAACCCCCCACGCACCGTCTCCAGCTCATCCGCACGCAGCGGCTCAACATCACGCACCTCCGCATGCACGGCCGCCTCGACCCACCGCATCACCCGATCGTTGCGCCGCTTCGCCGGAATCACCGCACGCACCCGGTACCGCGAATCGCTCTCGTTCTTGAAGAACCCCCCGCCCTTGTAGTTCGACTGATTCAGACTCCGCAGCATCACATAGCCAAGCACCAGCACCGCCGCACCCAGCACACCCGAACCCAAGCCCGCGATCAACGCCGACGCCCCGGCCAGATTCCGCAGCGCAAAGTACGCCACCACCGGGATCAGGAACAGCATCGCGAACCCCTGCGTTATCACGAGCGACACCAAGGTCCCCGACGATCCCACGCCCGCGAACTCGTGACCCACCTTGTCGCTCACAGAGAGCCCGAGATCAAAGTCGATCTGATCGGGCTCTTCGTGGTCATCACGCATAGGTCCAATATACCCCATACTCGACGGGACAGGAGCCAACTGGCCATGCCCGACTGGCCATCTTCCCCAGCACCATCGCGCCGGATTGCGTCCTCACGCCTCCGATCTGTGTCGCCCGACCAACTTCGCACCCGGAACCGAGAATACGGCTGAACATGCCCACGCAAAGCTTCGATGCTCCCTCGTCCCATCACACAGGAAACAGGGAGTCACCATGAACTTTGACCGCTCACTCATCGTTGTCGCATCCTTGCTTACTGCCTGCGGCACGGCCGCGGCGCAAGACTTCGCCACAGGCGCAGAATCAGGCTCAAGCGACATGGTCGGCCCCCAGGGTGTCCGCGGGCGTGAAACCCGCACCCAGCAGCCACCCCAGACAGAGACTCAGTCCAGCGAGCAGACCAACGAAGCCGAAGCCGAACAGCCATCGAGCTGGTTCGACTTCGATCGGGCTACCGGCGACTGGGGCGGGCACCGCACCAAGCTCGAAGAATCCGGCGTCACGGTCGAAGCCACATTCATCGGCGAGTGGTTCAGCGTCGTCGACGGCGGTGTCAGCTCCCAGTCCAGCGCCCGCGCACTCTTCGATGTCAATGTCACCCTCGACCTGCAGCGTATGTTCAAGTGGGAAGGAGCCAGCGTCTTCGCGGACTTCTACTGGATCGACGGCCCGAGTCTCAGCGCCGACGCCGGCGACTTCCAGGGCGTCTCCAACATCGAGGCCGACCACCGCCACCAGCTCTCCGAACTCTGGTTCGAGCAGCTCCTCTTCGACGACACGATCCGAGTCAAGCTCGGCAAGATCGAAGGCAACTCTGAGTTTGCCTTCGTCGATGCCGCAGGCGAGTTCGTCAACTCCTCCGCCGGCTTCTCCCCCACACTCCTCGCCCTCCCCTCCTACCCCGACCCATCCACCGGCATCATTCTCTCGTGGATGCCCAACGAGCACTTCTCCATCACCGCCGGCTTCATGGACGGCGCCGCCACGGTCGACGGCGTGCGCACCGGCCTCCAGGGCCCCGACAGCTTCTTCAACGATGACCGCTCCGACGATTATGTCTATCTCGCCGAAGCCAACTTCTTCTGGGAGGGCGGGCGGGCCGGCCTGGGCTTCTGGCACCACGACGGCGACTTCACCCGCTTCCTCGGCGGTACTGAAAGCGGCACCAGCGGCTTCTATGCCCTGGCCGAGCACCGCATCTGGAACGCCGACGACGACCGAGGCATCGACCTCTTCGCCCAGCTCGGCTTCGGCGATGAGGCCGTCAACGACGTCGCCCTCCACCTCGCCGCCGGCGCCTGCTGGGTTGGACCCTGGTCATCACGCCCCGACGACGCCACGGGCATCTACATCACATTCATCGACCTGAGCGAAGACGCCGGCTACACCGACGACGAAACCGTCATCGAGCTCTTCTACAAGCTCCAGCTCACACCCTTCCTCTCCATCAAGCCCGACCTCCAGTACATCATCGACCCCGCCGGTAACAGCACCATCGACGATGCCCTCGTCATGGGCCTCCGCCTCGAAGCCAGCTTCTGACATACCGCAACTATTGCATTTCTCTTGTGCCTCCCCCGCTCCCAACGGGGGATTTGTATGTGTAGCAAGATCACCCCCACAACCATTCCCCAAGAGGGGTTGCAGGGGATACCTCCCCTGCACGCGCAGGTCGAACTCATACCGAAGAATCATTTACTTCGATCGGATGCATCCACTTCCGAGCCGCCTGATGCAACCCAACCCGTGCCGTCATCAACATCACCAAGGACAACAACCCGAGCACATAGGTCATAGCCCCAACGAAGGTCCAGGCAGTCTCCATCATCGGGTGAAGCAACGCGGCACTCAGCATGACAAAGACACCCAGCCCGACCACAACCTGAAACGACCTCGTCGCCAGCATATGTGGAATCCTTGCATCCCCCGCGATCGGAAACCGCCTCGCCCGATCAACGACATCCCACGCGAGCAACGCCAGCCCCGTGAACAACGCGACCAGAAACAGATACTGCATCACCCCAGGATGAACGAACGACGCCGTGCCAAGGTTGATACCGAATGCACACACCATCAAGGCCCACCCCGCATGCAGTCGCAGGATTCCGCTTCGCTTCCCATGCAACTGGAATCCTATCAGCGCATGCGCGATGAGCATCGCGAGCAAGGCACCACCAACAACAATCAGGTCAAACACCACATCAACCCAGCGCGACCGTGCACGCTCGACATACCCCTCCCCGATGAACAACGCAGACAGCGTCAAGCCCAGAGACCGCAACAAGCGGTACCGGGTCGCGATATAAGCCGCCCGGATTTCGCCAAACTGCTCCGGATCGAGCACTTGAGGCCCAAGCACCTTCCCGCACTCCGGACAGATGAATCGCCCAATATCGTCCCGTGATGAGCGAGTCATGGGATAGGAACACTTCCCACACATCCGCATCGCATAACGGGGCGCTCGCTGCACAGTCTTGTCAGTTTCATCACTCAACGAGTCATCCTACACCCAGACCTGCACCCAACATCACCCTGCGGATCTCCATTCGAGTGTCAACCACAGACTTGAACTTTGCGGTCTCGTTGACAGCAATCTCCACCGCAGACATGAAACCCGCAACACCACTCCACAAACCCGCATTTCCAAGGGTTTACACCGCAAAACTCCCCCACCCAAACCAGCGCCATCTACCCCCTCCCAACCTACAATACAGCACCCAAAACCAGACCCCAAAATCGCTAAAACCAACACCAGGCTCAAGCGCACAGAAACACACCATATGAGCGAACAGACACCCGAATCCGCCACCCCCAAGAACGCCTACTCCTCAGACCAGATCAAGGTCCTCGAGGGGCTCGAGGCCGTGCGCAAACGCCCCGGTATGTACATCGGCGGCACCGGGCTCAACGCGCTCCACCACCTCGTCTACGAGGTCGTTGACAACTCCATCGACGAGGCCATGGCCGACTTCGCCACCTTCGTCTCTGTCATCGTCCAGGCCGACGGCTCCGTCAAGGTCACCGACGACGGGCGAGGCATCCCCACCGACCCCGTCAAGAACGACGACCCCACCCTCAACGGCAAGCCCGCCGTTGAGGTCGTCCTCACCAAGCTCCACGCGGGCGGCAAGTTCCAGCAGGAGGGCTCGGCCTACAAGGTCTCGGGCGGGCTCCACGGCGTGGGCGTCTCCTGTGTCAACGCCCTCTCCTCACTCCTCGAAGTTGAGGTCTGGCGTGACGGTGAGATCAAGGCCCTCACCTTCGAACGCGGCGTCGTCACCGTCCCCCTCCACGATGTCGGCAAGATCCCAGCCAGCTCCGAACGCAAGACCGGCACTACCGTCGTCTTCAAGCCCGACCACGAAATCTTCCCCGATACCACCTTCGATTACTCCATTCTTGCCCAGCGCCTCCGCGAGCTCTCCTACCTCAACCCCGGCGTGACCATCAAGCTCTCCGACGAACGCGTCGGTGCCGACGGCAAGGTCAAGCACGACACCTTCAAGGCCGACAACGGGCTCCTCGAGTATGTCCAGCACCTGATGAAGGGCAAGACCGAGGTCTCCTCGCCCGTCTTCCTCCGCAAGGAGATCCCCGAAGAGTCCATGATCTGCGAGATTGCGCTCCAGTATCACGACGGCTACAACGAAACACTCCTCACCTTCGCCAACAACATCCACAACGCCGACGGTGGCACCCACGGGCAGGGCTTCAAGACTGCCCTCACCCGCACGCTCAACGGCTACGCCAAGCGTTCGGGCATCCTCAAGGAGAAAGACGCCAACCCCACCGGCGACGACCTCCGCGAAGGCCTCATCGCCATCGTCAGCGTCAAGCTCCCCGACCCAACCTTCAACAACCAGCCCAAGGAAAAGCTCCTTAACCCCGAGATCGAATCCTTCGTCTCGGGCGCGGTGCAGGACGCCCTCAACAACTGGCTCGAAGAACACCCCGCAGAAGCCAAGAAGCTCTGCCTCAAGGGCATCGTCGCCGCCCAGGCACGCGAGGCCGCCCGCAAAGCCCGCGAGCTCACCCGGCGCAAGACCGCCCTCGACAGCGGCTCCATGCCCCACAAGCTGCGTGACTGCAAGACCAAGGACCTCGACAAGGCCGAGCTCTTCATCGTCGAAGGCGATTCCGCGGGCGGCTCCGCGACCCAGGGCCGCGATGTCGAGTGCCAGGCCATCCTCCCCCTCCGGGGCAAGCTCCTCAATGTCGAGCGTGCCCGCATCGACAAGGTCCTTGGCTTCGAGGAAATCCGCACCCTCATCGCCGCGCTGCGATGCGGCATCGGCACCGACTTCGACATCACCAAACTCCGCTACGGCAAGGTCATCATCATGACCGACGCCGATGTGGACGGCTCGCACATCCGCACACTCCTGCTCACCTTCTTCTTCCGCCACATGAACGAGCTGCTCCGGCGCGGGCACATCTACATCGCCCAGCCCCCGCTCTACCAGATCATCAAGAACAAGAAGTCGCAGTATGTCCTCAACGAGCGCAAGCTCGATAGCGTCCTCACCGAGCTGGGCCTCGAGGGCTCCTCGCTGCTCGTACGCGACATCAACAACTGCAGACTCGGCGAAGAACCGGAAGCCATCACCGAGATCACCGGCCACGACGCCGAGAAACTCGTCCGCCTGCTCACCCGCCTGGGCGAACTCGTCGAGATCGCCGAACGCCGAGGTATCAAGTTCATCGACCTGCTCGCCTCGCGCCGCGAGGGCAAACTCCCGACCCATAAGGTCGCGACCCGCGCCACCGGCGAGTATGCATGGTCCGAACAGGAAGCGCTCGAGATCATCGCTCGCAACGAGTGGCGACACGCCGACGACATCGAGGACGACGCCACCGAGGACGCCACATCCGGCATGATCGCCACGGTCCGCGAGCTCCACGAAAACAAGGAACTGGCAGTTATCTTCGACGAGCTGTCCAAGCTCGGCATCGATATCAACGACTTCGGGCTCGTTCAGGAGGAATCCGTCACCGGGCAGCGCATGCCCGCACGCTTCGCCTGGTCCACGACCAAGACGGGCAAGCCCGCCAGGGTCGAAACCGAGGACGACGAAACCGCCACCCCCTCGGCACCCGACGCCAAGATCGTCGAGGCAGAAAACATCCCCGCCATCCTCCCCGCACTGCACCAGATCGGAAGACGCGGCATGGAGATCAAACGCTTCAAGGGGCTGGGCGAAATGGACGCTATCCAGCTGTGGGAAACCACGATGGACCAGAGCGTCCGCTCGATGTTCCGCGTCCAGTGGGATCAGGCCGGCGAGGCCGACAACCTCTTCTCGCTGCTCATGGGCGAGCAGGTTGAGCCTCGGCGGAAGTACATCGAGGACCACGCGCTGGAAGTCAAGAACCTCGATGTCTGAGCGGGGCACATACGCCCCGACCCAATCCTGTGGTATCGCCACGATCGGCATGATCGTTCCCACCCATACGCCCTCGCCAGGCGTCACAAACCTACCCCCTAAATAAGCGACCTCTGTATCTCGTTCAACGGATAGAGGTGAATCCCCGATGTCTTTGTGCAACTCCCACGAGAGACTCGGAGCTTCCGGATGCGCAACAGAACCAACGATTCACTTGTCAACACACTCCGTCTCAGCTCATCAGAGCTCAAGAAGATCATCGACAAGATCGAAGCCGACACGAGCGGTCATACCAACCCTGAACGCGAGTTCGTCCGCTGGGCCTACCGCGTCGAGGCCGTACAACTCGTCATCGAGCACGGCACCGGCAACAAGGTCACGCTCCCCGTCGCTACCCGCAACATATCGCGCGGTGGAATCTCCATCCTCCACTCCGCCTTCATCCACTCCAACACACCCTGCGAGATCCTCCTCAAAGTGCCCGGCGGCAAGACCACCGCTGTGCCAGGGGTTGTCAAGCGGTGCAACCACATCACCGGGAGAGTGCACGAGATTGGCATCAAGTTCAAATCACAGGTTTCCATGAAGGACCTGCTCGGGCTCGATCCGCTCAACGAGGCTTATTCTCTGGAGCGAGTCGACCCGTCCCGCCTCCATGGCTCCGTCCTCATCGTGACATCCTCCGATATGGACCGCGAGCTGATGCTCACCTACCTCGATAACACCAACCTCATGGTCAACACCGCCGACTCGGTGGAAACCGGTGTCTCCCGAGCACAGAAGGGCTGCGACCTCATCGTCTGCGACTATCACATCGGCGGCTACACCGCACCCGAACTCATCAACGCGATCAACGAAGCCGGGTGCGACATGCCCGTCGTCGTCCTCACCTCCGATCACTCCGAGAAGGCACTCGACGCCATCCGTGAATCAAACGCCTCGGGCGTGCTCACCAAGCCCACCACACGCGATCGCCTCATGCAAGCGCTCGCAGAGTTCCTCCACGCCGACGGCGACGGCGGGCCCCTCTACTCCATCCTCAAAGAAAGCGATGCGTCCTACCCGCTCCTGGGCAAGTTCCTCGGCGACATCACACGCATGTCGCTCAACCTCGAGAAATCTTCTCGCGAAGACGACCTCCAGCAATGCCTGCAGATCATCCGCACCCTCTCGGGCGTCGCCGGCCCGCTCGGGTTCCCCGACCTCTCCGCGCTGGCCATCGCCGCTGAACAGAAGCTCGCATCGGGCAACCTCAAAAGCGCCCACCACGAGATCCGAGCGCTGATCGTCGCCTGCCGACGCGTCAAATCACGCCCAGCCGCCTGAACCGCTCACAAGCTCTCAACTCGCCTGGGAGCGTGCTGAGGCTCCACGCTCCGGGTTATCACACCAACAACTGTTTACACCCCTCACTCCATCGAGCATGATGCGTGGAGTGATGACTCATATCTGTGATTCAAGCGGGATTGCACCCAACCGCTTGAGTCGAGAAATATCTCGCTCGATATAGCATTTGGTAGGTTCTATTGCGAGTGAGACGCCATGAAAACATCAAAGCCATCGATGGATGCTCATGACAAGCGAAACTCGCTCGGGCTGAGCAACACCGTCTACAAGCAGCTCCTCGGGCTGCTTGAGAAACGCGCCAACCCGTCGCCGGTGTCCGCCGCCCCATCCGGATCCAATCGTATCTACTCACGCGTCGAGTTCCAAGAGCCGTACCTCGAGATCATCCTCCACGGCCAGAAGCAGGCGTCGCGTCAACGCATCGTCGTCGCAACACGCAACATCTCCAAGGGTGGCATCTCGCTGCTCCACTCCAACTTCATCTACCCGGGCACACGCGTCACCGCGACCATCACCAAGCTCGACGGCACATCGCACCCCTTCGGAGGCACCGTCCGTCGCTGCGAGCACCGCGGGGGTGTGATCCACGAGATCGGCGTCCAGTTCGATCACGAGATCTGCCTCCATGAGTTCGTCCACACCGATATCTTCGATCGCAAGCTCACGCTTGAGAAGGTCGACGCGCAGGCGCTACAGGGAACCATCCTCATCGTGGCCAGCGACAACGATCTCATGTCACAGCTCAAGGTCGCCGTCTCGTCCACGAGCATCTACTGCAAGAAGATGACCAGCGCCAAGGAAGCGCTGGAATCCGAGCTCGGGCAGTTCCAGCTCCTCATCATCGGCATGGACGCAGACGACATGACCGGGCCCGAGCTCACACGGGTCCTGCGTGACAACGGCTTTGTCAAGCCGATCATCCTCATCGGCGACGCGTTCCAGACCATCCACAAGCAGCAGGCGGGGTACTCCGAAGCCGACATCTTCGTGCAGACGCCCGTCAACACGATCCACCTCGTCCGCGTGCTCGCAGAGTACCTCCAGGATGACTGGACCCCCGAACGCCTCACAAACCTCCGTCACGCTCACAGCGAGGAGAGCATCGAGAAGATGCGATCTGAGCTGCACGATCTCGGTCAGACGCTCAGATCACAGCTCGAGAACAAGGACGCCGTCAAGGCCTACATCTCGCTGGCGAGCATCAAGAACATCGCCTCGGTCCTGGGAATCAAGTCGCTCCAGCTGGCGACCCACGATCTGTGCGATCAGATCGCCGACTCGGGCGACATCGAAACGTACATGGCCCAGCTCGACGGCATCCTCAAGGAATGTGCCTGAGCAACAGCTATCAAGGAATGAGTAGAACCAGCCGTGTCGCAACCCCAAAGCCATCGAGTTCGAAAGAGCATCTCGCGATTTCGCAAGATCACCCTGGTGAGCGTTCTGCTCATCATGTTGACCAACTTCGTGATGGTCCACGGCATTACCACCGCCCTCGATCAGGGATCGGGCGACCTGATCAATGAGACCGGACGCATGCGCATGCTCTCCCAGCGCATCCGCTCAGTTGCCTTCGAGATTGATAACGCCATCAGCGACAGGCAGTGGCAGAGCCTCGAAACGCTCCACGCCGACTTCACCGAAGCGACCAACAAACTCGCAACAACCCATGCCAGTATCTTTAGTGAGACCGGCATCAAGCACCCGCCCGCGAACCTCTCGCAACGCGATAAGGACATCATCCTCGCCATCGGTGTACCCTACAGGCAGCTCATCAGCGCCAGCAACGAGTACGAGCTGCTCATCCGCAACGCCATCCGCCGGGCGCCCCATTTTGACAATCAGCTGCTCTCTCGCATCGCGTCTACCAAGCTCGATATCCGCCTGGCACAGTCCGACTTCCTCCCACGCATGGACCGGATCGTCGAGGTGCTCAGCAACCGGACCGCGAGCAATATCAACGACGGCACAAAGCGGGCTCGTCTCGGGCTCTTCGTTCTGGCATTCATGCTCGCGGGCATGGTGCTCTTCATCATCGAGCCGACCATCCTCATCGTGCGCCGGCAGCTCCACGAGCTCGACAAGGCCACACGCGAGGTCCGCAAGGCCGACTCCGTCCGCTGGCGGCTGCTCACCAACATGGGGCACGAGTTCCGCACTCCAATGAACGCCATCCTCGGCTTTTCCGAGCTGCTCAACGACCATTCGCTCACTGGTCAGGAGAAAGAACGCCTCGCCAACTCGGTGCACGAATCCGCCAGGCAGCTGGGAACGCTCATCGAAACCATGCTCGATATGTCCGCCATCGAGTCCGGGCAGTTGCGGATCAATACCGCTCCCGCACGCGTCAGCGACATCATCAACCCCTGCATCGAGCTCATCCAACCCAAGGCCATCGCTGCCGGCATCCAGCTCAAGGCCCTTATCGGCGATTCGTGCGACCAGCAGGTGATCACCGAGCCCAAGCGCCTCGCGCAGGTCATCAACAAGCTCCTCGACAACGCCGTCAAGTTTACCCAGAAGGGGAGCGTCACCATCGAGGCGTTCGTCGAGCAGCACGAGGAGTCCTGCGTCGTCATTGTCCGCGTGACCGACACGGGCATCGGCATCGAGCCAGAGCAGATCGATCATATCTTCAACCCGTTTCATCAGGCACAGGACACGCTCACACGCGCCTTCGGCGGCTCGGGGCTCGGGCTCTCGTTCGCACGCGACCTCACCCGCGCACTGGGTGGCGACATCACCGTCACCTCCAGGCCAAACGAGGGCTCATGCTTCACGATCCGCATCGAAACCGAGCCCGCACAGCAGCCACTCAAGATTCCCGCAACCAACACCAACGGTGGACCGAGCACACTCGACGAAGCTCGCGTCCTCATTGTCGACGATGCCAAGGATAACCGAGTCCTGCTCCAGCACTTCTTCAAGAAGACCAATGCCACCGTCGACTTCGCCTACGACGGGCAGCAGGCCATCGATCAGGTCAACAAAGCCAACGAAGAGATGCGCCCCTATCACCTCATCCTGATGGACATGCAGATGCCTGTCCTCGACGGGTACGCCGCAACAACCAAGCTCCGCCAGATGGACATCCACATCCCCGTCCTCGCACTCACCGCGCACGCCCTCGACGGCGACCGTGAACGATGCCTCCAGGCCGGCTGTGACGACTACCTCAGCAAACCCGTCAACCGCACCACCCTCATCGACAAGTGCAACAAGCTGCTCAACACCAGCTCTGCCCCGCAGCATGCAGCGATGCGTGCCGCATAAGCCCAGCCCCCAGAGCATCCCACATGCCAACGAAAAACGGCCCCGCGAGGGGCCGTTCTCACATTCGAAGGGTGACCGACGGGACTCGAACCCGCGACGTCCTGGACCACAACCAGGTGCTCTACCAACTGAACTACGGCCACCATCTGATCTGGACAAATACTTTCGTAAATGCCGACACAAAAATATAGCACCAAACCCCGCTCAAAGTCAGCCCTCAGCCCTCCGGAATTGTCGTTATTCCAGACTTCAGGGTCTACGATTCTCCCCTTGTTTTCTGCACACGACGCCCCAACCGCGCGGTCTCAGGGACGCCGAGCACTGATCAAAGCAGCCCCCCTGAAGCCGAAAATGGGGGGACAGCAGGAGCTTCATCGCATGAGCACCATTACCGATCAACTCAACCTCGCCCAGGAACGCACCCACACCAACTGCTGCCCCGCAGAGCTCATGGAGTTCGTCATCAAACGCGGCGAGGGACAGCTCGCCGCCAACGGATGCGTCGTCGTCAACACCGGCGACCGCACCGGCCGCTCGCCCAAAGACAAGTACCTCGTCGATCACCCGGACAGCCACGACAACATCGACTGGGGCAAGGTCAACCAGCCCATCACCGAGGCCCAGTTCGACACCGCCCTCGACATCGCCAACAAGTTCATCAACAGCCAGGACGATGTCTTTGTCTTCGAGGGCTTCACCGGCGCCCAGATCAAGCGCCGACTCGGTGTCAAGGTCATCACCACCCTCGCCTGGCACTCGCTCTTCGCCCAGACACTCTTCATCAAGCCCGGCTCCGCCTCCGACGCCGGTGACGGCTCGTGGAAGCACGACTGGACCGTCATCAATGCCGGATGCCACAAGCTCACCAAAGAAGAGCAGGAAGCACTCGGCGTCACCAGCGAAACCTTCATCGCACAGTCCCTTGAGCGTAAGACCGTCATCATCCTCGGCACCGAGTACGCCGGCGAGATGAAGAAGGGCCTCTTCTACGCCATGAACTACGACATGCCCGAGGTCGGCGTGTTCCCCATGCACTGCTCTGCGAACATCGCCAAGGACGACCCCTCCAATGTCGCCCTCTTCTTCGGACTCTCCGGCACCGGAAAGACCACACTCTCCGCCGACGAAAACCGCGCACTCATCGGCGATGACGAGCACGGCTGGGGGCCCGACGGCGTCTTCAACTTCGAGGGCGGCTGCTACGCCAAGGTCATCGGCCTCACCCGCGAAAAAGAGCCCCAGATCTGGGACGCCATCCGCTTCGGGTCCGTCCTCGAGAACACCGTCGTCGACCCCAAAACCCGCATCCCCGACTACGACGACATCTCCATCACCCAGAATACCCGCGTGACCTACCCCGTCGACTTCATCCCCGGGGCACAGATCCCCTCCGTCGGCGGGCACCCCAAGAATGTCGTCTTCCTCACCGCCGACGCGTTCGGCGTCCTCCCCCCCATCTCCAAGCTCACACCCGAGCAGGCGATGTACTACTTCATCAACGGCTACACCTCCAAGCTCGCCGGCACCGAAGAGGGCGTCACCGAGCCACAGCCCAACTTCTCGCCCTGCTTCGGCGGCCCGTTCATGCCCCGCCGACCCGCCGAGTACGCCCAGATGCTCGCCGACCGCATCAACAAGCACAACGCCCACGTCTGGCTCCTCAACACCGGCTGGACCGGCGGCCCCTACGGCAAGGGCGGCCAGCGCTTCTCCCTCAAATACACCCGCGCGATGGTTACCGCCATCCTCAGCGGCCAGCTCGACAACGCCCCCACCGTCGAGCATCCAGTCTTCGGCCTCCACATGCCCACCAGCGTTCCCAATGTCCCCAACGAGGTCCTCGACCCCCGCAACACCTGGGCCGACAAGGACGCCTACGACACCCAGGCCACCAAGCTCGCCAAGCTCTTCCGCGAGAACGACGCCAAGTACAACCTCCCCGCAAACATCGCATCCGGCGGCCCCAAGGCCTAAAGACCAAATCCCATCCGCAACCCCACAAAGCCGCGTCCCTCAGACGCGGCTTTTCTTCTCTCCTCCCCCGCGCCTGCGGGGGAGGTGTCGAGCACAGCGAGACGGAGGGGGGACTCCAAAGATCTAACGCACCCGTTATCATGGACCTTGCCGCAAAGGAGGCCACACATGGGCGCATGGGGACACAACAGCTTCGAAAACGACACCGCCGGCGATTGGATCTGGGGCCTCAAACCCGCGAAGAAATCGCTCCTCGGCAAGCTCAAGTCACCGTTCGTCTACCCCATGTCCGCGATCGACAAGCTTCTCAAGTCGGACCTCTACATCGACTCGCCCGAGGGCGAAGAAGCGATCGCCGCCGCCGAATGCCTCGCCGCCGCGCAGGGAAAGCCACCCGCCGATCCACCAGAAGATCTGGAAAAATGGCTCGCCTCACTCAGCGGCGCTCGCCCCGAAAAAGACATGATCGACCGCGCTAAACAGGCCCTCCTCAAAGTCCGCAACGACGAACAATCAGAACTCCGCGAACTCTGGAAAGACACCGAGTACTTCGAGCCATGGCAAGCCGCCATCGACGACCTCATCACCCGCCTACACACGCCCCCTCTTCCTCTTCCCTGATCGCGAGTGGCGAGTGGCTAGTCCCTTCTTCTCTTCTCCATCATCCGCCCCAAAACCCAATCCGTTACCCCCGGCATCATCACGCTCGCGCCGAACCCCAGCCGCGCCAGCGTACTCGTCCACACCTCACCCCGGGGCTTCTGCAAGCACCTCACCATCGCACCCGCAACCCGCTCTGGCGTCTGCATGAACCGCTCGCTGCTCCCTGCCAGCCGCAGCTTCCCGCCCCCGCTCTTCTTGGCCGCCTCGTCAAAGAACTCCGTCTTCGTCCCCACCGGGTGCACGCTGCTCACATACACACCGCTCCCCCGCAGCTCGTGCCGCATTGCGCGGCTGAAATGATCCTGCGCCGCCTTGCTCGCGCAGTACGCCCCATAGTTGGGCAGCCCGATCTTGCTCAGGCAGCTCGACACCATCATCGCATGCCCAGCCCCACGCTCACGGAACCCCGCGATGGCCGGCTGCACCAGATGCATCGACCCGTAGAAGTTCACCTCGAACATCGCCCGGATGTCCTCGATCGGCATCGTCGCGCACTCGACCTCCGCGCCATATCCCGCGTTGGCGATCGCCGCGTACAGATCCCCAAACGCCTCCCCGGCCTTCGCGATGAGTTCAAGGTTCGATTCCGGGTCCGCCGCGTCCCCCACCACGACAATCGCCCGCCCTCCGTCGTGCTCGATGCGCTCCTTGACCTTCAGCAGCTTCTCCTCACGCCGCGCGAACAAGCCCACAGGCATCCCTGCACGCGCGCACACGACCGCCGTCGCCGCCCCGATCCCGCTCGAAGCGCCCGTGATGACGATCGGCTTCCCTCGCAGATCGATCATGCCGCGCAACTAGTTCTTGTCCGGATCAAGCGTGTCCGCGGCCTTCGTCACATCCTTGGCCACACCCCGCACCGTGTTGCACGCACTCAGGGCCACCGAAGCAACCGCCGCCGCGATCAACACCAAAGCTCTCGCCGTCTTGCGTTCAATCTTCATCGCCAGATACCTCATGCAAACCGGGCGACGCCGCCGTCGACTTGGCGATCAGCCAGCCCAGCTCATCCATCTTCATCCATATCGACCAGAGCCCGTAAACCACTGCACCAACGAGGGTCATGAGCACCACACCCCCCACGCTCCCCCACCAGGAACCGCCGCCCTCGCCCGATCCAGTCACCAACCCCATCAAGTACACGCCAACTCCCATCAACGCCGCCCCAACCCCGATCAGCACCACCGCACGCCCCAGCCCAACGTAGTCTGTGCCCATCTTCCTCCGAGCCGCGATCAGCAGCAGCACCGTCTGCCCCACCGCACAACCGGCCGTCGACCACGCCAGCCCCGCCTCGCGCAGCCACCAGATCAGCACGCAGTTCAGCCCAAGGTTCACGCCCACCATCCCCAGCGCAATCGTCATCGGCGTCCGCGTATCACCCTTCGCGTAGAACGCCCGCGTGAGAAGCTGATTCAGCGAGTATGCCCACACCGCTACCGCGTAGCCGCTCAGCACCGCGCTCGCCCGCGCCGCGCCTTCCGCGCTGAAGCCCTCGCCGCCGCCCGTGTACAGCACCCGGATCAGCGCATCGCCCACCAGCCACAGCCCCACGCTCGCGGGCACTCCAATAAACAGGCTCAGCCGCATCCCGCGCCGCAACATATCACCGAACCGTGCCTCATCATTCGCCACGCGCGACAACGCCGGGAACGCCGCCGTCGCCACCGCGATACCGAACACCCCCAGCGGGAACTGGTACAGCCGCTGCGCATAAAACAGCACCGCGTTCGACGACTCGTCCAGCGGATACGCCCGCCCGAACACCGTGTCCCCGATCCAGTTGGGGTACATCGCGATCAGCGTGTCCATAAACGAGTTCAGCTGCAGCGTGCCCAGCCCGATGATCACCGGCACCATCCGCACCAGCATCACCCTCGCCTCGCGCTTGGCCGCGCTCACGCCTGTCGTCCACCGCACCGTCCGCCGCAGCGCCCACATCGACCACAGCACCTGCAGCACCGCCGACACCACCGCCGCGATCCCGATCGGGTACGCCCACGCCGCCGGGTCCGCGCCGTCCACCACAAAGTACGGCAGCGCCGCACCGATGATGCACAGGTTCAGCAGGATCGGCGCCGCCGCCCACGGCCCAAACCGCCCGTGGCTCTGCAGCATCCCGCCCAGGATCGCCGCCACACAAATGAGCGGCATGAACGGCAGCATCACCATCACCAGCTTCAACGAGTACACCCGCTGCGGGTCATCCCCCGAAGCCAGCACCACCCAAAGCAGCCCAAGCTCGATCGCCAGCGTGATCAGCCCCGTCACCAATGCCAGCAGCCCGATCGTCAGGCTGGCAAAAGCGTCCGCCTTCTTGGGGTCCTCATCCGCCAGCCGCGTGTACTCGGGCAGGAACGCCGCCGACAGCGCCCCCTCCCCAAACAGCCGCCGGAACATGTTGGGCACCGCGAACGCCGCCGCGAACGCCGACCCCACAAAGGTGTCCCCGAACACCCGCACCGTCACGACATCGCGCACCAGTCCCAGCACGCGCGACACCAGCGTCAACCCCGCCACCGTGCGGGTGTCGCGTCCCAGTGACGAATCGTGGCTCTTCTCGTTCTCGACGGGCGTACTCACCCCGTACTCATCGACCATTCAGCCCCACCCAGCGCACGAAAAACGCCCGCTCTCCTCCCCCGGGCTTCCGGGGGAGGTGTCACCACGCAGTGGTGACGGAGGGGGTGACCCCAGCATGCACCGCGTCCAAACATCGCAAAGTGCGCCAAAGCTCTTCCGGGTGCCACGGGTTGCTCAGCCAACGGCTGACAACCCGTGCCCTCCGCATGACCTGGGATCGAACTGCCACGGAAAAGCGGCCAAATGACAGAATGCGGGCGCCCTGCGTTGACCCGCAAGGGCAAAGCAGGATCTTCGATGCCCCCACGAATCAGATATTCAGTGACAAACCAAGAAACACGCGGACATCATCCCGATTGAGCAACTGATCCTCTCGAAAGTCGGCACGCTCGTCGTCGTCGAGAAACCAACGGACAAACTGTGCAACATCGAAGAAATCAACTCGCCCGTCCTCATTCAGGTCTGCCGGGGCGTAGGCGGTTGATGCCAAACGTAGGCCATTGGGCACGAATGCGCTGGTGTTCACATAATACCCGATAATATCAGGTGAAAAAATGTCGTCATAGTGCCAATAGTTAAAATCAGAGCCGCCGGTTCCTCGCCGATATCGGTTTCCCGAATCGGGGATTGTTTCGAACAACTCAGATTGCCCCCCCGCCATATCGAGCACGCCCCATGGGCTCATGACCGTTGGATATGAACCGACCGGCAGCGGAAAACCATCGTTGTTGTCCACACCGGCATTCCGCTCCCCGCCTTCGCTCGGCAACCCCGGGCGGGGCTCGATGTCTGAGCCGTTCTGATATCGCCAGTACCCGCCGGCGCCGTTGTTCTTCTGCGGGTCCCAGTACGCCGCCTTGATCCACTCATCCGCAGTCGGCATCCAAAACCGTGCGCCTGGCGAGTGGCTCTCTTGGTGCAACCAGTTGCCGTCGTTATCTTGGACGAAAGTCGAGGTGTCGTACACCCCGGTCTCAAACGCCCAATCCTCAATGATCTTGCCGTTGTGCAGCCAATTGATGTACCGAGCCGCGTACTCCCAACTCATCACCGTGGGTTCATCAGGATGATGACCGGGCAGTATGTGAATTTGACCGAATGCGACGCGGATCGCACGTCCACTAAACTGAGCGGATCCCAATTCAGACCCCGTTCTGATGACATAGAACGGGTAGTACGCTTCGACGAACTCTAGATGCTGCGCAACCGTGACTTCGGTAACAGCGATGAGATAGACATAATCTACGCCCCCGATTCGCTCTTCGGGTCCAAGCGGCACCTCAAACTCGTTGGTGTCACGATTCCCGGGATCATCGACAACCACAAACTCAGTACCGAAGATCGACACCCGCTCATCACCACCGCCCTCGCTCGCAAGACCCGAACCAACCATCACCCCCGCCGCCGCCATCATCAATCCATACCGCATCCACTGCCTCCTGACATCCTTGCCGGACTCAGGTGTACCAGATCCCACCACCAACCGCAAACGCCAACCCCGAAACCCAACCACAGCACACAAAAGACGCCCGCAATCCGCGGGCGTCGATAAGAACTCAACCGTGCTCAACAATCATCAGGATTCTCTTCCTCATACTCCGAGAGCGAACGAATCCCCTGGAAGTGCCAGAACTCCTCATCCATCGGCGTCAGCTTCTTCTGCGTCTTCCTCGGCTCGACCCTGATCTCAAAGCCCTCAGACTCGGGCTCCGCATCAGTCGGCTCAGCCGTTACCGTCAGCTCGAACACCGCACCGGCCTGCCCCGGCTCGGAGCTGAGCACCTCATGAATCTCAAAGGTCTGCCCGGTCTGCTCCTGCTCGATCAGACGGAGCACCTTGAAGTGCATCTCCTCCGCGCTGCCCGCCTCGGGCTTCATGATGATCTGCGCATCCTTGATCGTCGGCACGACCTCGTACCGGATCACCTCACCACCCGTGTGCGAGCGATGCAGCAAAGCGCCCATCTCCCGCTTGAGCGCCTCGAGCCGGGCAGCGCCCTCCTCCTTGGTGATCTGCCCCGAAGCGATGAGCTCCTTCACCGCACGCACACGCACCTCGAGCTCCAGCTTCGCCTTCTCAGCACGCATCGCCGACTCAGAGCCGTTATCCAACTGGATCTCAAGGACCATGTGCTTCGATCCATTGAGCAGCGCCTCACGCTCCGCGTACAAAGCGTCCGCTTCCGCCGGCGTGATCTCGCCCGCTTCAACCAACCTCGCCAGGTTCTCGCCGTACATCGACAGCGCCGCCTCACGCGTGCTCATACCAAGCACCCGCTCACGAAAATCACGCTCGATCCGCTCTTCCGCACGCAGCCGCATTTCATTGAGGTACTGCGCGATCTCGTCCTCACTCGCCCCCTTCGCATCCAGCTCGCGGAGCGCCAGCTCCTGCTTGTGCGCCAGGGCACGCTCAAGCTCCGAGCCGGGCAGCAGCACCTCGAGGTACACACGCCGCGCCTGCTCCTGCGTCATCACGCCGCTCGATACACCCGACTGCACCGCAGCCAAGGTCTCATCACGCGGCCCCTCCTTATTCAGCGCCGCGTGGGCATACCCCGCACCAGCGATCAGCATCGCCGCCGACAACACCGCCAGCGCCCGCATCGATCCGCGCCCGCGCCGAGCATCCGTATCCTCAATCAACCTTCGTATCCGATTCATCAGTGATCCTCCCTGCAGCGCGAGCACCGCCCGCGTCCGCATCCGGACTTCTTCGAGTTCAGTGAGCGCCCGCGCGTACGACACCGCGTCCCCGGCCCATCGCACCGCCGCGTCATCGCAGCAGTGCTCACGCTCAACACGCGCCTGGTGTGACATCCACCAGACCACCGGGTGATAGAACATGACCGTCTCGACCAACACCTGCAACATGTTGACAAGATGGTCATACCGTCGAATATGCGCCAACTCGTGCGCCAGCACCATCCGCACCTGCTCAGGGCTCATCATCAGCAGCACGCTTGAGGGCACGATCACCACCGGCGACACAACCCCCACGACCACCGGGCAGCGCGCGATCCCGCTCACCAGCATGCGCACACGCCGGGACACACCTAGCGCCGCGCGCATCTCTTCGAACACCGCCGCCCACTCACCGCTCGCCTCCGTGACCTCGCGCCGGCGCAGCCGCTGGGCCGCGCCCCATTGACGCAGATAACGAATACTCACGAGCAGGAACCCAATACCCCATAGCAGCGCCACGATCTCGAACACGCTCAAACGAAGACCACCCGGATCAATCGTTGCCGTAGCGCCACCAATCATGCCGCCGCCCTCGCCCGCTGAACCCACCACCGGAAGCTCGATCCCAGAAGCGAATGTCCATCCGAACCAGCCGATGCACGCCAGCATCGCCGCGAACCAGACACCGTACCGTACCGACGCGCGCCGAACGCCGAGCAGCAACGCCGCCGCGACCGCGCCCACCAGTGTGCACTGCCACAGCGACTGCACCACCGCATGCCCCAGTGCGCTGGCCAATGGTTCAATCAACGAGGTCCACCCGCTCATGACGCACCCCCTTCAAGCTCGTCGAGCATCTTGCGGATCTGCGCCAGCTCCTCCGGGCTGCTCTCACGCATGCTCAGCGCCTGCAGCACCAGATTGCCCGGCGACCCGCTGAACGCGCCGTCGAGCAGATGCCCCAGCATCTGCTTCTGCGTCTTCTCCCGAGGGATCGCGGCGCTGAAGACCTGCGGGCGCACGCTCGCGTCCTTGTTCAGCAGCCCCTTCTCCACCATGATCTGCATCAGCTTGAGCACCGTCGTCTGACCGGTCTCCGACTCCGCGCTCAGCACCTCGTGCACCTCGCGCACCGTCGCCGAGCCCAGATCCCAGATCACACCCAGGATCGCCAACTCCGCATCCGTCGGCTTCTTCGAGTCACTCTTCCGGCTCACGCGATACCTCCTCGTAGACTCATCTACGAAGATCTTCGTCAATTTGCCACGCAATGCAAGAGGGACACCGAAGAATTGACGAAGAATTTCGTCATTCAGCCAAATCGCCCCGAAACCGGGGCCAAACCCGCCGCGTTGCCGTGATGAGCCCTGCCGCAAGCAGCACGCCGAGGGCGTCGGCCGCCAGGTCCAGCAGGTCGAAGACCCGGTCGAACATCGGCTGGGTGGTCTCATCGAAGATGGCGTAGCCGAAGCCGATCAGGACGGTCCAGAGCAATCGGCGCTGCCCGAGCACCAGGCCGCTCATGTAGAAGAGGCAGGTCCAGATGCAGAAGACGCCGCAGTGGATGATCTTGTCGATCCAGTCGACCGGGCCGTCGACGACGAGGCCGGGCCAGTGGGTGGCCGTGAGCAGGGCCAGGGTGTAGAGGGCCCACGCGATGCGCACCGGGGTGCGCCATGGGCTGGCGGGCTGGTTCACGCCTCGACCTCGGGGCTCTCAGTCGGGTGACGCTCGAGGGACTCCTTGGCACCGCGGAGCACGCGGATCTCGGCTTCGCTGAGATCGCTGGAGCGGGCGACGGCCAGGGCTCGGTCCCACTCGGCGACGATGGTGTCGCCGAGCTTCTTGTAGTCGAGGGCACCGGGGGCCCAGAGGGCGTACTGGAAGATGGTCTGGCCGAAGCTGGGACACTCGGCGAGCTTGATGTTGCGGCGGATGGGCGGGTGGTAGACGCGGGCGCTGGCCCAGGCGGTGCCGCTGTCGCGCTGGGATTCGAAGAAGCGTTCGAGATCGGCGACGACTTCCTTGGAGTGCGAGGTCTGTGTGTCGTGCATGCAGAGGACGACGCCGGCGACTCGGAGTACGGGGTTGATCTGTTCGCGGACGAGGCCGACTGTTTCGAGTAGCTTGCTCACGCCTTGCAGGGCTAGGAAGTGGGCCTGCATGGGGATGATGACTTCCTGGGCGGCGGCGAGGGCGTTGAGGGTGAGCAGGCCGAGTGCCGGGGGACAGTCGAGGAGGATGAACTCGTGGTCGGAGGTGGAGCGGGCGATGGCGTTGGCGAGGCGCTGGTTGCGGCCCGGCTTGCCGGAGAGCTCGGTTTCGACGGCGGCGAGGTCGGTTTCGGCGGGGATGATGTCGAGGTGGTCGTCTACTTTGCGGATGCAGTCTTCGATGTTGATGTCGTCGTCGAGGAGGAGGTCGTAGACGGTTGGGGCGGAGTCGGGGGATTCGTTGTCGTCGACGCCGACATGGAGGGTGGCGTGTGCCTGGGGGTCGAGGTCGATGATGATGACCTTGCGTCCCTGCTGGGCGATGGCCGCGGCGAGGTTGACGGTGGTCGTGGTCTTGCCGACGCCGCCTTTTTGGTTCATGAGGGCGATGACGCGGACGGGTTTGTGCTCGTTTTCAGGCATTCAACCGAGTATATCGGCTGATTTCGGGCGTGTGGGGGCGGATTGGTGGGAGTTTCTGGCTGGCTAAAACCGTTTTCATTGGGTTTTGAGATAGGGCTCATCCGGCATCGGTAGCTTTCTATGTGTCGAGAGGATCTCGACGGCAGAAGGAGCTTTGTGATGGACCGTGAGATGAGACAGATGCTGTGTGTTGTCGGCGCTTGCTGGCTCGGTGCGATCTCTTTGGTGGTTCTGGGTCTGCTGCTGGCCGTGTTCGGGGGGACGGCTGCGGTGCGGATGTTCCTGTTTGTGATCCTGGGTGTGGCCCTGGCGAATGTCATGCTGATGGCGTTGCTGCGGGTGTACACCCGGTTGCGTTGCGAGCTGCCGATTGTCGGCGGCGTGGGTGTTGTGATGGGGTGCTCGCTGCTGCTGCTCCCCAGCACGACGGCGCTGCCGAGTGACGGGATGGGATCAGAGGGGTTCGATTCGGCTCAGGTCGCGCGGGCACTGCCCGGCGATGGTGAGCAGGGTCGTGTGATCCGGCGTGTTCTGGTTGGACCGATGCCGGGTGGGTATGGGGTTATTGAGGTGGATTGAGGGGGGGAGAGATGGATCAGGGATTGGGGATTGGGGATTCGGTGAAGAGCAAGACGCCCCCTCCGTCCGCGGCGCGGACACCTCCCCCGCAGGTGCGGGGGAGGAGTTGGGGGAGCACGCCATCGGGCATTAGATGGGGTTGTTGCGTCGCCAGGTGATTTGGGCGGCATGGTGGGATACATGCCAGGCGTAGCTGGGGATCATGTCGGCGATGCGGACGGTGGTGCCGAACTCGGGATGGACGAAGGTGCGGTTGAGTTGGTCGAGGGTCAGGGTGTGGATGAGCGCGATCCATGATGCGTGGATCGCGTCGAGCAGGTTGAGTGAGAGTTCGATGTCGGCGGATTGGGTGATCTGCAGGGCGGTCCAGAGGTTCTCGTCGTAGGGCTTGATGGTTGGGTTGGGCTCGGTGAGGGCCCACTTGTAGCGGATGAGCGCGTGGAGGTGCGAGTCGGCGATGTGGTGTGTGATCTGGCGCAGGGTCCAGTTGCGATAGCGGGTGTCGAGTTGTTCGGGCGTGAGGCCGTCGACGGCTTGGCGGAGGATGGATGGTGCGTCGGCCAGCTGCTGGATGTGTGGCTGGAGGGATTCGAGGGTCGCGTTGTGCGGGAGCGGGCTGGGCGGCGGGGTGTGCGGGTACTGCGGTGGTTGGGTGCTCATGGGGTGCATGGTATCGGGGATCGGGGGTGGGTACGCAGAGGGGGAAAAGAGGGGAGAGGGATGGGGTGTGCTGGGGTTTGGGTGTATGCGGGTGCCCAGGTACTCCTCGACGCACGGGTTGCCCTTCGGGTCAACCCGTGGCACCCGGCGAAGGGCTCGAAGAGGGAGGAGATGGGACTGAACGCAGAGGGCGCGAAGGTCACGCAGAGGGCGCAGAGAAGAGGGGAAGGGGGCGGGTGGCACGATTGTGTTTTATCGCAGGTAGTCGATCCACTCGATTGCGATGACGGTGGCGACGGCGAGGAACATGTACACGATGAGTATCGCGCCCAGAAGCTTCTTCATCTGCGAGCTCGTGACCTTGCCTCGTTTCCTGAGTGCGAGCATGATCTGGAATGAGATGAACATCGGAACCAGAAACAAGATCAACAAGGCATTCCGCAGGAGCATCTGGGAGTGTAGTGCCTGTGTGACGAGTTGCACTACGGCCTCCTTCACTTTTCGAGTCGAAGCATGGCACCCGCATCGGGCTAGTCGATGGATGCGTAGTCGGTGATGAAGAGGTAGGTCACATGGATCAGGGAGAAGGCACCGACCAAGGGGAAGCCGATGGTGAAGAGGGCGAGGGCGTAGATGTAGAGCATGAAGTAGGTGATCTCGTTGAGGCCGAGGCGGTGCATGAAGATGTAGCGGACGGCGTAGGGGAAGATGATCGTGATGACGAAGATGGAGTAGAGCTGCACTCGGGGATGGTATTAGATCCTGGCGGGGGCCGTGGGTTGGGTTTGAACGCGAAGATCGCGGAGGGCTCGAAGGGGGAGGAGCGGGTACGCAGAGGGGGCAGAGGGGGCAGAGGGCGCGGAGGTCGCAGAGAAGAGGGAGAGTTGGGTGGGCTGTGGGTTTCAAGGACATGCAGGAGCCGGGGGCGGCACCTGCATGGCACCCGGCTATCTACTGGCTCGACCTCACAAACTCTTCGATGCGTTTGAGATTGGCCTGAACATACTCAACTGGGCTGACTGTGTCGAGGATGTTAGCGGGTTCACCGGTTGCGCGAGTAGTTGTGACGGGATCGAGCTTCGATGCTATGAACCAGAGGCCGACGGCTTGGACCGGGAAGAGCTCCTTTGAGTTTGCCCAAGACACATCAATCACGCCGCGGTCTTTGCTGATGGAGCAGCACAAGTCACTGTTGCGAAGTATGACACACTCATGATCGAAGCTCTTGCCTGCTCCGCTTTGAACAACCTTGTACCCGCTGGATTTGAGTACAGCTATGTATTGTTCTGTATCGGGCTCTTGAGGCATGGTCGAGTGTAGTCAGTTCGATCTGGGTTGCATTACGGCCTCCTTTGCTCTTGGAGTCAAAGGAGGGCAGCCGGGACCTGTATCAGTCCGTGGTGCAGATGACCCAGATGGCGTGGGTGATGGCAAGGAGGATGAAGAGGAGGGTGTTCACACTCAGCCCCCCACTGTCATCAGGCCTTCGACATACTGGCAGAATCTTTTGTGGTGGGCGTATCGGGGGTGCACGGTTTGGTGCCAAGCCTCGCGCATGAGCGGCGTGTCGACAATCATTCGTATGTCGTTCTGCCAGAGCTGCCAGACATTGTCGCGGAGGATCTTCTCTCGGTTGAGGTGATACTCCTGCGAGAGTAGTTCAAAGTACGAGGAGACAATGCCGTCCATGGCAGGTGACTTCTGGTAAGGTTCCGCAAGACGATCGTTTGCCAGAAGTTCGTGGAAGCCAGTCAAGGCGTTGAAGCGGGCCGTGCATTCGAGGAAGATCTGGGCGTCCGTGCTCTGGCGGTGGATCCTCGCTGTTTGCAACATGGTGAGGGCGACGAGGAGAAGACCGGATATGCCGATGATGAGTTCTGCCATGGGAGCAGCATAGCAGAGCTGAAGAATCCTGCTTTAGATTCGCGAAAGCCGGACACCCGGCATATCAAACAATGTAGGCAACAGGATGCTATCGTGGCGTTCAAGGACATGCAGGAGCCGGGGACGGCACCTGCATGGCACCCGGCTCTTCGAGGCAAAGGAGGGCACCCGCTACTACCGCTCAATATTGATCTCTCCCGGTCGAATACTGAATCGTTTCAATCTCTTAAATGCACTTGCAAGATCTTCATATGGATGCGCAACACTTTCACTTTCGCTAAACTCAAAGAGCCCTCGACTAAATGCTTCCGTTACATTGTCAGGAACCTGTCCTGTTTTCTCCTTGTCCCACTCAAGAAGAAACTCTGCCAACCAGGCAGCCCGCAAAACATCTGTCTCCAGTCTTTGGTTAAGTATCTCAGCATCAGAGTGAATTTTCGACCAAGAATCCAACCATCTTAGATAATACACTGTGGTGGTAACTCCAAGCAGCAACGCTGCAGCCACCGGACCATAGTGAAAATAGTTCACAGCCGTGTCAGCCCAGCTAAATGCTATCAGGGTCACAGCTGATCCATATCCGATCGCCATCAGAACCACACAAAGCGAATGAGTCATCCAACGTTTTTGTATGCCAACTTGGACAACTTAAATGACTCTCGACCTTGAACGGCCTGACGCAGCTTATCAATATTTTCGCGTCGTAGAACTGTGCTCTCACGTGCATCGAACTCATTTTGCTGCTTCCGGAGCTCGGCTTCCTTAGACTCCAGATGTTTCAATTTCTCACGAATAGATTTGTCTAAATCCGCTTCTCGTGCAGCATACTTTTCCGACAATTCTCGCTCTATACGTAGCGCATTCTCTGTTTGTAGTTTGGCCAACTCTTCCAAAAACTGTCTTAGACGATCGGACTGCTTATCAAGTTCTGCTACAGCAGCCTTCCTAGCCTTGACAGCACTGGCATTGGCGTCATCGCTCGCGACTAACAAAATTTCACTTACAGAAAAAACATCAAAATTAGCTGAAACAGCACCTGCGATCTCTGCACATTTTTCCTTATCTAACACATGCTCAATACGAAAACCGCCGATTTGAGTATTGGTGTCGACCTCGTAGACTAAAAATCTCTTGCGACCCTGCCTGTTGCCTGGGTCTATTTCCACAGATGCCACTGAACAGAGTAGTGTAGGAATATTTTTCCCGGCTTCGACAATTTGCGTGAAATCATCGGACTCAAACAACTTGGATGGCTCCCCACCAAAGCTCCAGCTATGGTGGGGTAGGTTTGTTGAAATGTTCACATATACCGTAGGTTGCTTTATGCCTGAACAAGACTGCAGCAATCTTCGGGTAAAATCAGCGACTGCTAATGGCTTAATGAGAGCAAATTCGTTCATGCACTATTGTAAGGCCATCACCCCACCGCCGCAACAACCTTCTGCGCCGCGTCGCCCAGGTCCGTCGCCGCCTGCAAGGTCGGGAGATCACCCGAGGCCTCTTCGAGGATCTTGCGGCCGGCTTCGACATTGGTGCCTTCGAGGCGGACGACGAGGGGGATGGTGAAGCCGATTTCCTTGGCGGCGTTGACGATGCCCTGAGCGATGATGTCGCAGCGCATGATGCCGCCGAAGATGTTGACGAGGATGCCGTTGACGGCCTTGTCGGACAGGATGATGCGGAAGGCCTCGGTGACGGCTTCTTCGGTTGCGGAGCCGCCGACATCGAGGAAGTTGGCGGGCTCGCCGTCGAAGAGTTTGATGGTGTCCATGGTGGCCATGGCGAGGCCTGCGCCGTTTACGAGGCAGCCGATGTTGCCGTCGAGTGCGATGTAGGAGAGGCCCATCTTGGAGGCGCGGACCTCGGCGGGGTTGTCTTCGGAGGGGTCGTAGAGGGCGGCGATGTCTTTGTGGCGGAAGGTTGCGTTGTCGTCGAAGTTGAACTTGGCGTCGATGGCAATGACCTGGCCGTGCGGGTTGGCCTCGGTCGCGGGCGTGACGACGAGGGGGTTGATCTCGGCGAGGGAGCAGTCTTTCTCGGTGTAGAGCTTGCTCAGGTTGAGCATGATGTTGACGGCCTGGTTGACCTGCTTGCCCTTGAAGCCGAGCTTGAAGGCGATCTCGCGGGCCTGGTAGGGCTGCAGGCCGAGGATCGGATGGATGGCCTGCTTGATGATGGCCTTGGGGTTGTGTGCGGCGACTTCTTCGATCTCGACGCCGCCTTCTCGGGAGGCGATGAGGGTGTTCTGTCGGGTGTTGCGGTCGGTGGTGATGGCGAGGTAGTACTCGTCGGCCTTGCCGGGCTCGCGCTCGGCGATATCGACGCCGGCGGCGATGAGGACCTTGTTGACCTCGAGGCCTTCTGGGCCGGTCTGGGGCGAGACCATTTTGTTGGAGAGCATGAACTTGGCGGCTTCGTGTGCTTCGTCGGGGGTGTTGACGAGCTTGACGAAGCCGGCCTTTCCGCGGCCGCCTGCGAAGACCTGGGCCTTGACGACGGCGAGGGTTGATTCCTGGGTGGCGGCGATGGCCTTGTAGGCCTGTGTGGCCTGATCGGCGGAGGTGATGACCTCGCCTGCGGGGACGGGGATGGCGTAGGAGGAGAGGAGGTCGCGTGCCTGGTACTCGTGGATCTTCATCTTTGGGGCTCCGTCCCTGCTTGGAGTGTTGTGGGTTGGTGGGTGTATGGTAGTCGGTTTTTGGTGGTGTGGCAGGGGTTGCGTGTCTGGGCGGGGCATGAAAAACGCCCCCACTGCTGGGGGCGGATGGGGTGGGAGATGCGCGGATGGTCAGTTCTGCTCTGTCGAGCTCAGGGTTGGTCGATCGCTCTGGATGGGGGTGCGTGGCTGGTGGATGATGGGGTTGGGGTTGAGGACGTGATCGTCGGCGATGGTGCTTGGGAGGGGGATGAGGGGGGCGCGGCGTTGGCCGTTGATTGCGGCGGCGCCTCCGGGCTTGTAGGTGATGAACTGGAATCCGGCCTGTATGTCTGCCTGGGTGTCGGTGCGTTCGATGAACACGAGGAGGCGGCCGCTGGCTGAGCTTGTGCGGATGCTTGCGTTGGCGTTGATGGTCGAGACGACGGTGACATAGTTGCTGAAGAAGTAGGACTCGTTGTCGATCTCGATTTCGTAGCGGAGTGCTGAGGCGTTCCAAGTGGCGGAGAAGTTGGGGGTGCCGGATGCGATGGTGCCGTTGGTGTTGATGTATCCGTATGCGATTGGCACGGCGCGATCCTCGGACCCCGGCGTGAAGCTTTTGGTGATGTCGCCGGAGATCAAAACATCGCCCCCGAAGAGGCCGGCGTAGTTTTCGACGGCGAGGAGCGCGTTTGTTCCTGCTGGTATATTGCGGGCCTGTATAGCCGCCTGAGTGGAGTAGCCCGAAGAACGGATCTCTCCTACGACGGCGATTCCGAACGGGTAGGAGTTGCCGTCCAACAAGCCCACGATGCTGAACCCATCCGCGAGCCCAAGTACGGCTATGGGGGTATCTGCGGATTCGAACTCCGCGACTCGTCCGATGGTGCTGCTGACGGCCGATGGTGTGTCGACCGTGCCGCGTGTGGCTCTGAGCGCGACGACATCGTTGGATGCCTCGAATGCCTGGTTGATCACGACGGCGGGGCTGGGTGTGTCGGCGTCGATGGTTGCTGGTGTGATGAGTGTGTCTGCGGTGTTGGCGTGGAAGGCGTAGGGCGTGGTGGTGAGTGGTTGGCGTGCGCCGAGGGCTTGATAGGAGCCGATGCCGGCGGGCGAGCGGACGAGGAACTCGAGGTCGTAGTCCGTGCCGTCGAAGAACGCGGGGTCGAAGTCGAGGTCGAGTTTGAACTGTCCGTCGTTGATTGGGACGAGATTGCGGCTGATGCTGGTGACGAGCGTTGCGCCGTCGTAGAGGCGGATGATGAAATCGGCGTCGGTCTGGACGGGCTGGCCGTTGACCTTGAGGACGCCCTGGTAGGTGAACTCACCCGGGACTGGGGCGGCGGTTGATGCGGTGATGGCGGCCGCGAGTGCGGCGGCTGCGGCGAGTGAACGGATTCGCATGTGTCTCTCCAGAAGTGGGAATGGGGTATTGATATCGGGGATCAGTTGGCTTCGGTAGTGGTGTACTCGATAACGACGGATTTGATTCGCAGGTCGAGGGTTCCGGGCCAGCTGGAGGAGAAGACCCGGATGTGGTAGTGGCCGGTATTGTTATTCACGCTCGGGAAGCTGATGGTGTTGTCTATGAGTTCGAGGTTGGTGCCGACGAGTCCGCTCGTATCAACTGAGGCGACACTGTTGAAGGCGCTCCCGCCGTGCGCCTGCTGATGGAGGGTGATGGTCATATCTCCGCCAGCGAATGTATCGTTGGCGTATACGCGCATGCGGGTGATTGTTGCGCCGTGTGGGAGCGTGACTGGGGCGACGAGGAAGCCGGAGCCGGGGTTGGTGATGTAGGCACCACCGGTTCCGCTGGAGGCGATGAAGGTGTCGGATGAGGCGGAGTGGAAGATCTCGCCTGAGATGGAGTGGTAGCTGACCTTCGGTGTCTCGAACTGGAAGGACTCGGCCTGGATGTCTCTTGCGACTTCGACATCACTGTTGGAGGTGATGCGGAGCGCGGTGATCAGTCCCGAGCCAACGAAGTTGAGGGAGTTGTCGCTGGCATTGAAGTAGGAGTATGCGTTGATGTCGCCGTCGACGGAGTAGCCGTAGAAGGGGAAAGAGCCGGCTGGGCCTGAGATGTACATGCCAACGAACCCGGTGGTGTTGGCGTGGACGCCGAAGAACTCGGAACCGGAGATGCTGGTGTCGCGGTTGATGAAGACTCGGCTGAGGCCGTTTCCTGCGGTGATGACGGAGCCAGACTCGTTCCAGATGGGGTTGGTGAGTGCGTCGGCGGTGGTTGCAAATGTGGCGTTGGTCGCGTGGTGCGCGGCGGGGGCTGGGTTGATGGTGGTGCGCGGGGAGAGGATGTCAAAGCTGCCGCCGGACGCGCCGGGACGGACGCGGACTTCGAGGTAGCGCGGTGCCATGAGGAAGAGGTCGTCGCCGAAGTCGAGCTCGACGGTGAAGAGGCCGTCGGTGACGGGTGTGTTCTCGTGGACGACCTGGACGCCGAGCTGAGTCCCGGCGTTTGCGGCATCGTAGAGGCGGAAGATGAGGTCGTACTCGCCAGTGGCTGGTGCGCCGTTGTCGTTGAGCGACCCTTGATAGGTGAAGGGTTCGGCGTTGGCGATGGTCGCGGAGAGAACGGTGGCGCAGAGTGCGCTCAGTGCGGCTTTGGTGAACATGATGGCCCTCTCAGTGTGATCGATGCGACTCACGATCGCATCGGCTGATCTGCCTGAAGTGTATCACAGCATGCGGCGGTTCCGAAGGGCGATTTGGCTGTTGTTGGGAGCGAAACTGAGTGAAATTAAGAACAGCGGGAGCTGTGCGGGGGGCTTGATGGGGTTGATCAGTCGGGCTCGCTCACGAGGTACTCGATGATCACGGAATCAATCCGCATATTGGCTGATCCGGACCATTGATCGGAGAACACTTCCAAGTAGTAGTGATTCTGCGCGTAGTCAATGTATGTATCCGTATTCGGCTGATCATACAGTTCGAGATCGCCGCTCGCCTGTTGGAATGTTGTTGTCGAAACGATTGCGGTTCTTGAATACTGCCCATGTTGCTGTACTTTGAAGCTTGTGATGAGAGAACCACCGCTGAATGAATCCGTACAGAACACACGCATTCCTGAAATCTTCGCGCCGTCTGGGATGTTCACTTGGGCGACGAGCGAGCCGCTTGTCACCTGGGTGACATATGTACCGTTTGTAAAAGTGTTGATCTGATGCGGGATGTCAGAAGCCGACTGAAAAAGATTCCCTGATACCGAAACATACCTGAGCTCTGGTTCGTGATATTTGAACGCGTCGGCGTGGATGTTGTTCTCGATCTCGATGTCATTCTGACTGGTTGCTTTGAGAACGACGGTGGCGTTCGAGTTCACGAGCCCCCACTCCTGCGACGCTTCGTTGTAATAGGTGTACGCACCGACAACCCCGTCCGTGACATATCCGTAGAACGGGAAGGAACCCGACGGGCCGGAGATGTACATTCCAACGAAACCGGCGGTTTCGGCGTGTACCCCGAAATACTCATTACTGGCAATTGGCGAATCACGGTTGATCAGGACTCGAGCGAGTCCGGATCCGGCTGTGATCGTGGAACCGGATTCGTTCCAGATTGGGTTCGTGAGCTCATCGGCGGTGTTTGCATGCTGGGCTGCGGGCGCGGGGTTGATGATGGCGCGGGGCGTGAGGACATCGAAGCTGCCGCCCGATGCGCCTGGACGCACCTCGACCTGGAGATAGCGCGGTGTGGCGAGGAAGAGGTCGTCGCCAAAGTCGAGTTCGACGGTGAAGAGGCCGTCGGTGACCTAGGTGTTCTCGAGTACGACTTGGGCCCCGAGCTGTGCCCCACCGCTCGCGGCGTCGTAGAGACGGAAGATGAGGTCGTACTCGCCGTTGGCGGGCGCGCCGTTGTCGTTGAGTGAACCCTGGTAGGTAAAGGGCTCGGCGTGTGCGATGGTGGCGAGCACCGCGGCGAGGAATGCGATGATGGTGTTTCTCATGTGCATGTGACCCTCTCGGGGTGGGCGTGCGTGGGGGATTATTCAGCTTGGGTGGTTGTGTATTCGATCACGACAGATTTGATTCCCAGATCTGCTGTGTCCGACCATCCGGTGGAAAATACTTTCAAGAAGTAGTGATAGTTTTCATTATCGATCACCGGGCCATCGATGGTTTCGTCGATGAGCTCCTGTGGGCCGGAGGCGCCGGAGCTGAGGACTTGGGCCATCGGCGTCGATTCGCTTGCGAAGCCGTGAAACTCCGAGTACAGGCCGACCGTGATATTGGCCGATCCGGTATCCCAGACATAACAGCGGACCCTTGTGACCGTGGCCCCGTCCGGGAGCCTGACACCGGTGACAAGCGAGCCAATACTCGATCCTGAGACATATGAGCCAATGAAGGCTCCGGCGTCGATGATGTTCTGACCCGAGTCGCAGACGAAGTCACATTTCGAGATGGAAAGACGATGGAGCTTGGGTGTCTCGTACTGGAAGGATTCGGCTTGGATGTCGTTCGCAACGACGACATTGTTGTTTTCGTTGAGAGTGAGCCCGATGGCGAGCTTTGAGCCGACGAGGTTCCATGAGTTGTCATTTGGGTTGAAATAGGTGTACGCGCTGGTGGCCCCGCCGACGGAGTAGCCGTAGAACGGGTAGGAGTTGGCGTTGCCGGATACATACATGCCAACGAACCCCGGGGTATCGGAGTGGACACCGAAGTATTCGGAGTCGTGGATCGGGCTGTCGCGGTTGAGCAGGAACCGGGTGATGCCGTTGCCGGCGCCGACCGTGTTGCTCTCTTGATACCAGATCGGGTTGGTGAGTGTGGTTGCGGTGAATGCGTGCTGCGCGGCGGGGGCGGGGTTTATCGGTGCGCGCGGTGTCAGGATGTTGTAAGAGGAGACGGAGTCGCCGGGGCGGACACGGATCTCGAGGTAGCGTGGGGTGGACTGGAAGAGATTCAGGCCGAAGTCGAGCGTGACCGTGAATACGCCGTCGGTGACCTGAACATTCTCACGGGTGTTGAGGACCCCGAGTTGGGCTCCGCCGGTTTGAGCGTCGTAGAGATAAAATCGGAAGTCGAACTCGCCGTTGGCGGGGACGCCGTTGTCCTTGAGCGATCCCTGGTAGGTGAAGGGTTCGGCAGCTGTGATTGATGTTGCGAAAGCGATCGCGCAGAGTGCGATTCGTACGAACTTCGTGATCATGATTACCCTCTCATCTGATTGATGCGACTGTCAGCCGTATCAGGTCGGCTTGTCCTGAGTGTATCACAGGATTTGGCGGTTTCGAGGGGCTTTCCCACCTGTTTGGGAAGCGAAACTAAGTGGAATTATGAACAGCACGGACCCGTTTGGGTCCGTGCTGCGAGGAATCAAGATGATTCACTGCTCAGTAAACGGAGCGCTGAGCGGTGAAGTCGCGTGCCTTAGCGGCGGCGACGGGCGGTGGCGAGGCCACCGAGGCCGAGCAGCGCGAGGGCACCGGGGGCGGGAACGACGCGGTAGGTGCCGATGTTGACGACCGAAGCGCCACCGATGTCGTCGTCGGTGTCAGCACCGAAGTAGATGTCGCCCGAGGTTGCGCCTGCGAGGAAGTCGGCGTACTGGGCGGCGTCGAGCGACCAGGTGGCCGAGCCGGTGAAGGCCTGAACGCCGGCGTCAACGGTGACGGTGCCGGCGGTCGAGAAGCTCCAGATGTTGAGACCGACGCTCGCGGAGCCGACGAAACCGGAGGGGGTACCGTCCGAGGGGTTGTTGAAGGTGGTGAGGTCACCCGAGTCAGCAGCGAGGACGCCGCCGAAGCCGGTGCCGGGGGTGGTGAAGAAATCGGCGAGGAGCATGCCGGTGAAGTTCGAGGCCGAAGCGGACTGCGAAGCGAGGCCGTTGGTGGCGCTGATGGTGACCTGGTTGGTCGTCGAGAGGTCGATCTCGAGGAGGATGTCAGCGGCGGCGCCCGAGGCTGCGATTGCGAGGCCAGCGATCATTGCGATCTTGTTCATTTCTAAATCTCTCTTTCTCGTGGGTTCAGACAGGTGCACACATTGCCAGTGACCTCCTGTCTCGCGGTCGCTGGCATACATCACAAGCGGCCCGTAGACGGGACGCAGTTCCAAGAATCGTGTTCGGATTGAGGGTCTCTCTTCTCGTCTCGCGAAACACAGCGGGCGAAAGCCCTGACTTGGGTACTCAATGGTAACCCCGGATGATGCTATCGCGAGAAAAAACTGTGATTTTCGAATGAAAACTCTTGCTTGGTAATTGGATATGTGGGTCCGATCTCGCCGCAGATGGAGTTCATTGTGACAAGTTGTCGTTCGATGTGGCACAAACCGAGAACCGCGGCGGTGGTGATGATCAGTCGCGGGCGGTTGGACTTGTGATGTTGGGCTCGGTGTCGACCGGGATTCGCGGCTGTGGTGTGGCAGGGTAGGGGTACAGATCCTTATCTGTGATAGTTCCGTCGAGTGGTCGGAGCTGAGCGCGGCGTTGGCCTTGAACGAGGGCGGCGCCGTTCGGCTTGAATGTGACGAACTGGAAGCCGGCTTGGATGTTGGCTTGGTTTACGGTGCTCTGGATAAAGACGAGAAGTCGGCCGTTGAATGAGCTGGTACGGACACTCGCGTTGCTGGTGATGGGTGTTACAACGGTGACATAATCGTTGAAAAAGTAGCTTTCGTTGTCGATCAGGATCTCATAGCGAGATGTGGTTGAGTTCCAGACGGCGGAGAAGTTGGGTGTACCGGCAGCGATGGTTCCGTCGGTGTTGATGTGTCCGTAGGCAATTGGCGTGGCGAAGTCGTTCGAGCCTGGCGTGAAGCTTCTGATGATGTCCCCGCTGACACGGACATCTCCGAAGAACTCGCCGGCGTAGTCGCCGCGTGCGAGGTATGCCTGTGTGCCTGCGGGGTTATTCTGTGCCCATACTGCGGCTTGCGTCGCGAAGCCATCGGAGCGGACTTCGGCGAGGACTGCGCCGCCAAACGGGTTCGCGTTCATGTCCATCAGCCCAACGAGGCCGAACTGATTGGCGACGCCGATGACGGCGATGGGCGTGTTGGCGGATTCGAACTCTGCGACTCGATCGAGGGTGCCGTCGAGGATCGAGGGGGAATCTACTGCGCCTCTTGTGCCGCGCAGGGCCGTAATGCCTGCTGACTCGTTGGCCTGGTTGATCTCGACGGCTGGGTTTGATGTGTTGGCGTCGATGCGTGCGGGGGCGAGGAGTGTGTTCGCGGAGTTGGCGTGGTACGCGTACGGCGTGGTGCTGAGTGGTTGGCGTGATCCGAGCGTCTGGTAAGCACCGATGCCGGCGGGTGAGCGAACAAGGAACTCGAGGTCGTAGTCGGTGCCGTCGAAGAAGGCGGGGTCGAAGTTGAGGTTGAGCGCGAACTGCCCGTCGTTGATTGGGACGAGGTTGCGGGTGATGCTGGTGACAAGTGTGGCGCCGTCGTAGAGGCGGATGATGAAATCGGCGTCGGTCTGTACGGGCTGGCCGTCTACCTTGAGGACACCTTGGTAGGTGAAGTCGCTTGGGACGGGCGTGGCGGCGGTGAGTGAGATGCTGGTTGCGAGTGCTACGGCGGCGATGAGTTGTGGGATTCGCATGGCGTGTGCTCCTGTGCTGCTGGTGTCTCAGGAGCTCGCATTGAACTCCCCTCTCGGTGGCAGTATGAGCTGAGAGAGGGGGCTGATCAAGTGGCGTGCTGTAGAGTTGAGATACGAAAGATCAGTCCGTTGCTTGCGTGCCGGGTGCAGGGGGACGGACGAGCTTGCGGTAGAGGTGGTAGAAGCCGAGAGCACCAGCGGTGGTGATGAGCAGTGCGAGGGCGAAGGTCCAGGAGCCTTCGTTGGGGTAGCGGGTTTCAATGGCGTTGTAGACGGCCACGCCCAGGAACGGGGCGGTCAATCCGCGCAGACCCGTGAGGGTGACATGGACGGCCATGTAGTCCTGTGATTTTTCGGCTTTGACGAAGGAGAGGTGCCCGAGGTTCCAGGCGAGGGCGCCGCCGCCGAAGGCGATGCCGCGGAGGACGGAGGCGGCGTAGAGGAGCCAGAGGGTGTTGGTTTGCCCGGCGATGAGGGCGAGGAGCATGGTGGCGACGAAGATCCACGAGTGGATAGCGCGGAACTGCACGATGTGGACGCTGTCGAGCAGCTTGGCCCAAAGTGGGATGGTGAAGGGCATCATGGCGAGGGGGACGACCTGGGTGAGCAGGATGCCCGGGAGGTAGTCGAGGTTGAACTGCTGCTTGGCGATGATGACGAAGGGGGTCCAGGACATCATGTTGCCCATGCCGATGAGGAGCTGGCAGATCTGGTAGTCGCGGTAGTTTTTGTCGTCGATGAGGACATGGATGAGGGCACGGAAACGGGAGCCCTCGTTGCGTTTGGCGTCGCAGGCCTCTTCTTTGAGGATGGTGCGTTCGGTGCGGAGGCGGATGCGTGCGAAGGAGGAGACGCCAGCGAGGGCGATGAGGCCGCCGATGGGGATGAAGATGCGGAAGGCGTTCTCGTTTTCCTGCATCGCCAGCCCGAGCCCAATGGCGATGAGGGATGTGATGGTGACGGAGACGGTCTGGACCTTGCCGGTGAGCTTGGCACGCTGGGCAGGGTAGTTGACGCCCCAGACGGTGGCACGGACGGTGACGACGCCGGCGAGGATGATGCGCGCGCCGAAGGCGGCGGTGACCATCGTGAAGAGGCCAAACGGCGTGCGGGGGGAGATGGCGATGCCGGCGATGCAGACGAGCAGGGCGAGTTGGAGGACGGTGATGAACTGGATCTTGCGCTTGCCGCGTGCGGCGATGGCCCAGACGAAGCTGGTGATATTGGCGAGGGCGGGGGCGGCGATCAGGGCGCCGGTGGCGTAGTTGAGGACGGTGTCGGAGACGACGCCGTCGTAGAGGCGCTGGACGATGAAGCCGATGACGCCGCCTTCTGTGGCGGCGATGGCCCATGGGAGGAAGAAGGCGGATCGCAGCTCGCGGGCGTAGTTGGCGCGGGCGAGCCATGGCATGGCGGAGGGGTGAAATGAGAGGAAGGCGAAGATGACGAAACGCACCGGGGTGGCGGCGTGGTAGAGGACCTTGGCGGAGACGGTCTCGGGGGCGTCGGAGTCTGGGGAGAAGAGAGGGGAACGCACGGGGGATACTAGCTGCCGGCTAGCGGTGTTCTTCTTTCTGCTCTATCACGAATATAGTTGCGCCATGAAGCTCACCACCACCGACGGTCGCACGGTCCCTGTTACGCAGATCTTTGGTATCGGCCGCAACTACGCGGCTCATGCGCACGAGCAGGGGCTCGAGGCGCCGGATCATCCGATGGTGTTCGCCAAGAACATCGCGTCGGTCATTGGGGACGGAGAGGACATCGTGATCCCCCCCATCGCTCGCGACCCGGGGTTCGGGGGCAACCAGACCGACTTTGAGGCGGAGCTGGCGGTGGTCATCGGGGTGCACTCGGGCGGGGATCTTTGCCGGGACATGGTGGGCGAGGATGCGCTGGATTGTGTGCTCGGCTACGCGTGCGCGAACGATGTATCGGCGCGGTGGTGGCAGAAGCAGGGCTCGGGAGGGCAGTTCTGCCGGGGGAAGGGGTTTGATACGTTCTGTCCGATCGGGCCGCGGATTGTGACGCCGGGGGAGCTGCGGGACGCGGGGCTGGATGTGGATGATCTGAAGATCGAGTGTCGGATCAATGGCGAGACGATGCAGTCGGCCCGCACGAGCCAGATGATGTTCTCGGTGGCGACGCTGATCGAGGAACTAAGCAAGGGGACGACGCTGATGCCGGGCACGGTGATTTTGACCGGAACACCCAGCGGCGTGGGGATGGCGCGAGATCCGCAGGTATGGCTGCAGGACGGCGATACGGTCGAGGTTGAGATCGAGGGGATCGGGGTGCTTCACAACGGTGTTCGGTTTGGGTGATCGATCCTGGCCCTGATTTCGCTCGATAATCGTGGATATTACACGCCAAGGTTGTGTATCCAACTTCAAACTGGTAGGCTCGCGTCAGGCATGCATTGGCGCTGCTGATTGTTGTATTCCAGACCGACCCATGATGAATGAGGTAAGCTATGCGATTTTCGAATGATGTGATGCGGACTCTGAATGTGTCATTGGCGTGTTGCGGTCTTGCGACTTCCGCGACGGCCCAGCAGGGCGGGCTTGATTGTGCCTACGGCCAGAACCTGGGAATGCACGAGTTGGACAATCTCCCGCGGAGTGTTGCGCTGAGCGGGCAGGTGGCGTTCTTCGGGAATGACCAGGGTATCGTCGCTTACAGCGTCAGCAATCCGGAATCACCACTCGAGCTCGGGAGCCTGTCGGGCTCTCAGGTCGCACTTATGGAGCCGAGCGGGAATGAGTTGTTTGTTTCCACTGGTGTCGGGGGCGCGACGCTCGGGGTTATTGATATCAGTAACCCCTCAGGCATGTCGGTGATGTCGACCTTCGTGGACCCCTCACTCACGCGTATCCTATCAATCGCACGGGATGGTGATGTCCTGTATGTCGGCTCAGACAATGGGACAGTGATGGTCTTGGATATCTCGGACCTGGGTTCGCCGATTGAGATCGCGATGCTGAGCCTTGCTGGCTCGGTTGGTGGGTTGGATGTCGAAGGCGATCGTCTGTACGCGGCTTCCAATCCCGGTGGGACAAGCATCTTCGATATCAGCGATGTCATGAACCCGGTGCTGCTCGGCAGCTTTGGGAACGACGACGCGACTGGTGTTGAGGTCGAAGGTGATACGGCGTATGTGCTTGATCGTGACTATGGGTTCCGCGTGTACGACTGCGGAAATGCTGCTTCGGTCGTGGTGCTTGCGGACATCGAGCTTGAGAGGCCACTGCCCTGGATGGGCCTGAATGTGTTCCAGCATCAGCTCGTCGACGATCGGTATTATGTTCGGGGTCCGAGGCACTTCGCGTATGATGTTTCCGATCCAAGCAATCCGGTTGAAGTTGGCGAGTTTGAGACTCCATACAGAACCACGCGGTACGGAGCCTTCGAAGCTGAACTTGCGATTCTGATATCTGAAGAGCCGGAGCATGGTTTCGAGCTGTTTGATGTCGGCACGATGTACTTCCCCCCGGTGGGAGAGCTCATCTTCAAATCCGGCACGATCAACGAAGCCGGATATCTCTTTGATTACCGCCTTCGAAATCTTCCGACGCCGCATTACTCGCTGGAGACCTTTGATATCAGCGACCCGCAGAACCCTGTCACCATCGGCGAGTATGACCCGCAATACTCCCAGCAGGGTCTGTTGGTGCCATACGGCAGCTATCTGCTTCGATCAGATGCGGGGATCGAGATGCAGGTGATCGATGCGAGTGATCCTGCGGATTTGCAGCAGGTCGCATCACTGACCATCGGCGATGGCCTCGCTTTTCAGGGTGGGACATTTAGGATTGGCGATGGCGGCCTCGTTGCTCTGTGGGCGACGGAAACAGGACGTGTCCAGTTTGGCGATCTCAGCGATCCTTCCAGCCCCTCGATTGTTGGCGAGTATGACTTTGGATCGGACGAAGCTAACGAGGTCAAGACGGTCGAGGTTCGCGACGGATACGCCTTCGCGTCGCTCTATTCGAAAGAGATCGCGGTACTGGACCTGACGGACATAAGCAGCCCGGTCGAGATCGGGCGTGTGATCGATCCGCAGATTCCTTCCCGGAATATGCAGCTCGAACACTCTGGAGGGGTCCTGTATGTTGGCAGCGCGAATCAGATCTTGGCCTACAGCATGCTGAATCCCGCATCGCCGGTCTTTGTCGGCGAGTTCATGATGGGTAATTCCGTGCTCTTCCCTACATCACTCCATTCCGAAGGTGATGTGTTGTATCTCACGGTTGCCTCGAACCCTGACATCGCCGATTACAACCGGCTCCCTTCGCTCACGGCGCTCGATATCAGCGACCCATCCATGATTACCGTCGCGGGCGGCACGACACCGTTCGCGGCTGGAGAAACGCAGTATCTCGACGGGATTGTGTATCTGACGAACGGATCGCAGACCAACGCGGTCACCCTGAGCGTTGGGTGCGGGACATGCTTGGCGGACCTGACTGGCGACGGCGTGCTCAACTTCTTCGATGTCTCGGCCTTTCTCAACGCGTACAACGCGTCGGCCCCCCTGGCAGATCTGAATGGTGACGGCATGCTGAACTTCTTCGATGTTTCCGCGTTCCTGAACGCGTACAACGCCGGGTGCCCCTAATTGTGAACCCGGGCGGCCCGAAACCCTTATAATGGGTCGTGCACAAGCTGAAGAAGTCCAATCAGAGTCTGTGGCGGGTACTGGTGCGGTCGATCGCGCTGGTGGCCGGGGTGTGTGCGTTGGCGGCCAGTTCGGCGGCGGCGCAGGCGGATCGTGATGCTCCGGGAGCGGTGACGCCCGTTGAGGTTTCGTCGGTTCCGGCCTCGCGGCAGGCGGACCGGATCGTGGTGATCACGGTGGACGGGGCCATCGATCGGATGACGGCGATCAGCGTGAAGCGTCGGCTGGAGGCGGCCGAGCGTGCGGGGTTCGATGGGTTCGTGCTGGAGGTGAACTCGCCGGGCGGGGACCTGGGAGCGTGCCTGGAGATCTCACAGGCAATCAAGAGCTCTTCGATCACGAACTCGGTGGCGTGGGTGAACGACGAGGCGTATTCGGGCGGGGCGATCATCTCGCTGGCGTGCGATGAGATCGTGACGAGCGATCCGTCCTCGTTTGGCGATGCGCTGATCATCCTGGTGGACATGCTGGGGCTCAAGGGGATGCAGACGCTGAGCCCGGAGCAGCGGACGAAGGCGTTGCCGCCGCTGATGGCGGATGTGATCGATTCGGCGCGTCGGAGCGGGTACGACGAGTTTCTGGTGCAGGCGATCGTGACGGACGGGATCGAGCTGTGGCAGGTGGAGGACATGGACACCGGCGAGCGGCTGGCGATTAGCGAGAACGAGTACCGGATGCTGTTCGACGGCGATCCGATCCGCGGGCGTCCGATGCTGGCACATGTGACGGGCGGGGTGAAGACCTATCAGGATCCGGCGCGTGAACTGAGCGGAGAGGAGCGACCGGATGCTGGTGTGGCTGACGAAGATCAGGATGCTGTTACGGCTGGTCCCGATGGGGCGGAAGATGCGCCGGGGGACGCTGGGGACGATCGGGAAGCTGATCCGAAAGATCCGGGGCAAGAACCGGGGGTGACCGATCCCAACGCGTATCGCCCGGCGAGCGATACGCTGCGCGATGTCGAAGAGGAGTTCGAGAAGACCGAGCGGAGCGCTGAGCTGACGCTGATGCAGGAGACGAACCGTCGCCTGATCACGCCGGCGGACAAGGGTCGCTACCGGCTCGTGGGCTACATCTGCGATGGGTCTTCGGCGATCGTGATGCGTGAGCAGGAGATGCTGGAGTTCGGGCTGAGCACGAAGATCGTGAACAACGACGAGGAGCTCAGGTCGTTCTTCAATGCCAAGTCGCTGACGCGGGTGAACGAGAATGTGTTCGAGAAGCTGGTCCGGTTCCTGACCAACCCGTTCGTACAGTTCGTGATCATCGCGATCTTCCTGCTGGCGATCCTTGTCGAAATGGTGACGGCAGGCACGGGCATCGCCGGTGCGGTGGCGCTGACGGCACTGCTGCTGCTGGTCGGGCCGGGCGCGCTGCTCGGGCTGAGCGGCTGGTGGGAGGTCATCGCGATCGTGGCGGGGCTGATCTGCCTGGCGATCGAGATCTTTGTGGTCCCCGGGTTTGGGGTCTTTGGCGTGGTCGGGTTCATCGCGTTGTTCGGCGGGCTGCTGGGCACGCTGGTAAACTCGGGCGGATCGATGTCGTCGCCGCAGATGCAGCAGCAGCTGCTTCGTGGGTCGGTGACGGTGCTGCTGGCGTTCGTGACGGCGGGCGTGCTGTGGTGGCTGTTCATACGGCGGGCGCAGGATCTGCCGATCTTTCAGCGGCTGATGCTCAACGACATACCCGCAAGCCCGAACGGCTCCACGCGGACGCTGCTGCACGCAATCACGATGGACGACGGCACGGTGCGTGAGGGCGATATCGGGCTGACGACCACGCCGCTGTACCCCATCGGGCAGGCGGAGTTCAATGGGAACCTGCACGATGTGTACTCGGCGTTCGGCACGATCGAAGCGAATGTCGCGGTCCGAGCGGTGCGGGTGACGCGGATGCGGATCGAGGTGGAGGCGGTGAGCGAACCGATCGCGAGCGGGGACACAGATATCGAGCGCGATGATGGTGGCCAAGAGTCGCGCGGGGGAGAATCGTAATGGAAACGATGCTGCTGATCGGGATCGGGCTCATCGCGATGGGCTTGCTGCTGCTGGTGCTCGAGGTGTTCGTGCCCTCCGCGGGGATCCTGAGCGTGCTGGCGGTCGGCTGCGCGATCACGGGTATCGTGTTCCTGTTCCGCTATGACACGATGTGGGGCTGGATCGGGCTTCTGACCACGCTTGTGCTGGGGCCGGCAACATTCGCGGGGGCGCTCAATATCCTGCCCAATACGCCCTTGGGGCGCTCGATGTTCGGGCCCTCGGGCGATGAGATCGCGGAGCAGGACCAGGCGGTGAAAACCGCGGCGCGGCGGGCGCGTGAGGGGCTGCAGGGCCAGGTCGGCATGGCGCTGACCGACATGCGTCCTTCGGGCGTGATCGAGATCGATGGGAAGCGTCACGACGCGATCGCGACTGGCGGGGTCGTGGATCGCGGGAGCGCTGTTCGTGTAGTCCGCGTGAGCGGGCTGACGATCGAGGTTCGCCGGGTCAACGATCGGGCGTGATCCCGGCGTGTCCACGCTGGTGTGTATAGAATGGGCGTGTGGATTTTCTCGGCGCTTCGGCGTCGGGGTCATTGAAAGGACGAGGCATGCCCAACGCCGTCTATATCGTGATCGGGATCGTGGTTCTGGTGTTCGTGCTCGCGATTCTCGCGATCCTGTTCACCTACTTCAACCTCTGGATTCAGGCGTACCTCTCGAAGGCGAAGGTGAGCATCTTCGCAATCATCGGGATGCGTTTCCGCAAGGTGAACCCGCAGGTCATTGTGATTAACAAGATCAAGCTGGTGAAGGCGGGGATCGAGAGCATCACGACCGACGACCTCGAGGGCCACTACCTCGCGGGCGGCAATGTGACCAATGTGGTCAGCGCGGTGATCGCGGCATGGCACGCGAACATCGAGCTGGACTGGGGCGTGGCCCGCGCGATCGATCTGGCGGGTCGTGACATCCTCGACGCGGTCAACACCTCGGTGAACCCCAAGGTCATCGACTGCCCCAACCCCCAGCTGGGTCGCACAACGATCGACGCGGTGGCCAAGGACGGCATCCAGCTGCGGGCCCGTGCACGCGTGACGGTGCGGACGAACCTGTCCCGCCTGGTCGGCGGTGCGACGGAGGAAACAGTCGTGGCGCGCGTGGGTGAGGGCATCGTCTCGAGCATCGGCTCGGCGGCCTCGCACAAGACGGTGCTGGAGAACCCGGACGCGATCTCCAAGGCCGTGATCGGGCGCGGTCTGGACGCGGGCACGGCGTACGAGATCCTGTCGATCGATATTGCGGATGTGGATGTCGGTGACAACATCGGCGCCAAGCTGCAGGAAGATCAGGCCCAGGCGGACACCAAGGTGGCCCAGGCGCTGGCAGAGAAGCGCCGAGCGATGGCTGTGGCACAGGAGCAGGAGTTCCGGGCCGAGGAGCAGAAGAACCGTGCGCTGGTGGTCCTTGCCGAGGCGGAGGTGCCCAAGGCGATGGCCGAGGCCTTCCGATCCGGGAATCTGGGTATTATGGATTACTATCGCATGAAGAACATCAACGCGGATACCGACATGCGTGGTTCGATCGCCGGCGATAAGAAGGACGCGTAAGCCAGATCGGGCTTGTCCCTTGCGGCAACATCGGTTAGCATTCAACGCGTGCCTCTTCTGGGTACGCGTTTTTACTTATCACATCACAGGTCATTCGATCATTATTGCTGAGGAACACAGGAATGGGCCAATCGGACAAGGTGTGCGTCATCTGCGGCAAGAGCTGCGAAGGGCAGGCACGGATCAAGAACGCGCAGGGGCAGTACGCACATCAGGCCTGTGTCGAGCAGAAGAAGAAGGGCGTGGCGCCGCAGGCGAGCAAGCCCCGCGTGCCCGCAGAAGATGCGGGCTCGATGGCCGCGATCCTGTCGGACCTCGGCGAGGAGGACATGATCGGCGGCTCGCAGTCGTGCCAGGCATGCGGCTACCCGATGGACGCCGACGCGATGATCTGCCTGCACTGCGGGTTTAACCGCGAGACGGGCAGGCAGTTCAATACCAAGGTAGCGCGAGATCCCAACAAGCCAACGGTCGGCGGCAAGGCGGTCGGGGTGGGTGCGGCCGCGGGCGGCATGGCGCTCCGTCCGTTCCTGCCGATCATCGGTGCGTCGGTCGGCGGCGCAATCGGCGCGGTTATCTGGGGGCTCATCGCGTATGGAACAGGGTACGAGATCGGATACGCGGCGATCGGTGTGGGTGCGCTCTGCGGCGTCGGCGCGTGCTTCGGCGGTGAGCCCGAGACGACCGGCGGCGGCGCAATCGCCGGTGTGCTCGCGGCGATTGTGGCCGTTGCGGCGATCGCGGGCGGCAAGTACCTCGCGCTCGAGATGATGTACCGCAAGTACATGAACGAGGCCGTGCAGAACGAGGAGTACGCCGAGCTCTTCGTGGTCGATATGGAAATGTCCAAGTCACGCTTTGCCTACGACACCGGGCGGGAGCTGATCAACGACGGGTTCGAGATCGGTTGGGGCGATCCCATGGCGTTCATCGACGCCGCGTACTGGCCCGACGATTATCCGCAGGGCTTCCAGGACATGGTCATCGAGAAGTGGGAATCGCTCACGGGCGGCGAGCAGCAGGCGTGGAAGACGCATGTGGCCGAGGAGTACAACGAAGAGTTCGGTGAGGAGTTCTACGAAGAAGAAGAGGCGTACACGGCGGACGACATCGACGACGCCTGGGCCCTGACGGAGATGGCAGAGACCGCGGCGACGACCATGATCGAGGGCGGCGAGACGATCGACTGGCCCGACAAAGCGCTGCCGCTGACGATGCTCTCCTGGCCCGAAGATTTCCCCGCAGACCTGGCCGCGGAGATCGATTTGAAGTGGGCCGCGCTGGGCGATTCGGGGCAGCTTGACTACCAGCGTGACCTTGAGCACGAGATGGAGGTCGCCAAGGGTGAGGCCCGCAAGTTCGCCGACTCCTTCGCGGGCGAGCTCAAGAAGACGGCACTGATCGACAGCTTCAAGCACCCCATCCAGGCGCTGTTCCTGTTCTTCGCGATCGCCACCGCGTATGGCATCCCCGCCAATAACGACTGATCACTCGATCGTGATCGCGACATCGAGCCTTACCGTCTGCGGCTGCATGCACTGCTGATCGCTGCACGGCTGGAACGAGATGCCCAGCACCGGATCACCCTCCGAAGCCCCGATCCCCGGGGCTTTTTCGATGGCGATGTCGAACTCGACGGTGCCGGTGTGGGCGTTGAACTGCCCCACCGCTTCCACGCCCATGGGCTCGCCAGCGGGGTAGTCGGCGTAGACGGCGATGCCCTGCCCGGAGATGAGCCCGACACGCATGGGGTACAGGGATTTGGCGGCGTCGGAGTCGCCCGCGTCGGCGGCGGCGATGTGGTAGCCCTTCTCGATCTGCAGGCGAACCTTGAAGCTCGCGGGTGTGTCTTCGGACACGGTGAGCTCTTCGGTAGAAACAAGGACGCCCACGGGCGACTTGGTGCGCTCCAGCGAGTCCGAGCCGTCGTTGGTGGCAAAGTCGATGAGCTCGTGGTAGCGGTCGCGGCGGGCGAGCATGGTGAGCAGGGCGCTGGTGGAGTTGATGGTGCCCAGCGGGTGCTGGGCGAGGGTGGCCGAGATCGACTGCATGAGCTTGGCGGCGCGCTGGGCGAAGCGGGGTTCGCTGGTGCGATGGGCGAGCTCGATGAGGGCGTGGAGCATCACGCCGCACGAGCCGGGCGTGGCGCCGTCGTGGAGTGAACGGGTGCGGACGAAGAGGTCCGATGCGTCCTCGCGGGTGTCGAAGTAGGTGCCGGATTCATCGGCGAAGAGGGTGTGTGTTTCGTCGGCCAGGGCGATGATGTCGTCAAGAGGGAAATCTGCACTGGTTGAGGGGCAGGCGTTGAGGGTGAGCAGCGCGTGGAGCAGGTGGGCGTGGTCTTCGAGGAGTGTGGGGATGGCGCTGGCGGCGTTGCGGTGCGTGCGCAGGCGGGTGCCGGAGTCATCACGCATGGTGTCGAGGATGAACCTCGTGGCACTGCTGGCGGCGGTGATGTAGTCGGGGCGATCGAAGAGACGCCCGGCTTCCACCAGGGCGGGGATGAGCATGGCGTTCCAGCTCACCAGCACCTTGTCGTCGAGGCGGGGCTGCTTGCGGGTGCTGCGGACTTTGAGCAGCGCGGCGTTGATGGTGCTCAGGTGCGTGAAGAAAGTCTTGGCGTCGAGGTTGTGCTTCTGGGCGAAGGTCTCGAAGCGCGAATCAAGTCGGAGGACGAAGCGCCGGGGCTCGCTGGGGTGGTGCGGGTCCTGGAAGTTGGGGGAGGCGTCGAGGCCGTAGAGATCGATGGCGAGTGGCAGCAGATCGGGATGATCGCTGAGCGCGGCCTCGAACTCGTCGCGTTGCCAGAGGTAGTTGAGGCCTTCCTTGCCGTCGACCTCGGCGTCCTGGGCGGTGAAGAATCCCTGGGCGCCGGGGTTGGCGGCGTCGGTCATCTCACGCAGGCAGTAGTCGAGGGTCTGGCGGGCGACACGGGCGTAGTACGGGTCCTGGAGGATGACGCTGGCGCGGGTGTAGGTGCGGGCGAGCTGGGCGTTGTCGTAGAGCATCTTCTCGAAGTGCGGGACGGTCCAGAACTCGTCGACGCTGTAGCGGTGGAAGCCGCCGGCGATCTGGTCGTGGATGCCACCGGTGGCCATGGCGTCGAGGGTTTTGCGGAGTGCGAGGTCGATGGCGCTGCGGGTCGATGTGTCGGCGACGGGTCGCATGTCGAGGAGGAAATCGAGGAAGACGGGCTGGGGGAACTTGGGTGCGTGGGAGAAGCCGCCGTTGGTCTGGTCGAGGCGCTGAAGCAGCGACGCGAGGGCGTTGGTGAGGTGGGGTTCGCCGACGGGGACGGGCTCGGCGTTGGCGCTGACCTGCTCGATGACGGCGTCGGCGAGCTTGTCGGCCTGCTCGATGACCTCGTTGTTGCGTTCCTTCCATGCCTGGCTGATGCCGCGCAGCAGGTCGGGGAAGGACGGGCGGTTGTGCATGGGCTCGGGCGGGAAGTAGGTGCCTGCGTAAAAGGGCTTGCGGGTGTCCGGGGTGAGGAAAACGGACATGGGCCAGCCGCCTGAGCCGGTGAAGGTGGTGGTGGCGGCCATGTAGATCTCATCGAGGTCGGGGCGTTCCTCGCGGTCGACCTTGATGCACACGAACCGCTCGTTCATGATGCGGGCGATGTCGGGCGACTCGAACGACTCGCGCTCCATGACATGGCACCAGTAGCAGGTGGAGTAGCCGATGGAGAGGAAGACCGGGACGCCGCGCTCGCGGGCGAGTTCGAAGGCCTCGTCGGACCAGGGGAACCAGTCGACGGGGTTGTGGGCGTGCTGGAGGAGGTAGGGGGAGGTCTCGTCGATGAGGCGGTTTGAGTGGGTGGCGTCCGGCATTGGGGATGGTACGCAGAGGGGGCAAAGATCGCGGAGGGCGCAGAGAAGAGGTCTTGAACGCGAAGATCACGAAGTGTTTCCGTTTGGCCCGGTGGAGACGCAGCCTCCTTCGGGAAGCAAGACCCATCGTGTTTGTCCCGTAAGAACCGAAGACGGTTCTATGGGGTCACCCGTCTAGGATCCAAATATGAATCTGTACCTTGTAGAGTGGGAAAAGAACTGGTATTTAGCGAGTCAATCGATCCTCGACAATGGAGCTGAGTTTGTGCTTATCGCTGGTGCCTTGATGCCGTGCGCCGAAGGATTTAGATCGTCTTCAAATGGCCGAACGAAGATGCGCACATTTCAATCCACTGACGGCATGCGAATCATTCGTGAACTGCAGTTTCGAGGTATGCAGCTACACCCAACTGGCTGGGTAGAGGACTCTCGATCGCCGTTACTCCGGGTCATGGCAGGAACTTGGCTCTATCCCATATCCGTGAGGGATAGAGAACTAATGCAACTATCAACTCGATCTGAACTCCATTGGACCTTCGACCGCCATGGGAGTGGTGGTAGTATTCCGGTCGAACACCCAGAACTCATGAAGCTTGATATCTCGGCTTAGCCCTGACTGATGTATTCGCGCAGGGAGAGGACCTCGATGGTGAGGTCTTCGGTGGTGGCGGCGTTGAGGTCGCCGATGGAGATGATGCCGTGCAGGGTGGTGCTGTCGCCGGGGTTGGTGATGGGGATGTGGCGGATGGCCCGCTTGGTCATGATCTCTCGGGCGTGCTCGATGGGCGTGCCCGGGGCGCAGGTGATGAGGTCGCGGGTCATGACATCGTGCACGAGGGTCTCTTCGGGGTCGAGGCGCTGGGTGACGACGCGGGTGAGGATGTCGCGCTCGGTGATGATGCCCGAGACATGCCCGAGGGTGTCCGTGACGACGAGCGCGCCGATGCGGTGCTGGTTCATGAGTTCCGCGGCCTCAAGGACGGAGCGACCCTGCCCCACGGTGTAGACGATCTTGAAGGGCTTTGCTTCGAGGAGTTGCGAGACGGTGTGCATGATCGATTCCTTTCGGCTTCGACCGTCGGCCGCTCCTCGCTCTGGTCCAAGTGACGCACGGCGTGGAGTGGCCGATGATCTTGGACTGGTCCAGTATGGCAGGTTTTGGGGTGTAGGGGAAGGGTTTGGTGTGCGATTTTGGTACGCAGAGGTGGCAAAGGTCGCTGAGGACGCAGAGAAGAGGGGGTGAATACTGGGGCCGAAGTGCTTTCGTAATGGGTGGCCCGATGGAGATAGTGTCTCCATCGGGTAGAGCGAATGTAAGTGTAATCGCGAAGGGAATCGGGGTAGCTCGGGATAATCCGCTGTTATCTGCTAGTCCACTGGGAGGAGAAGGCCTTTGTAGAGTGCTTCCTCGCGGGTGATAGATTCTCTATATCGATAACCGGCTCGATCATGCGTGAAGGCGATTGTGAGTGGTATCGCTTTCCCATCTTGATCAACGCTCCAAACACAGCGTACAGCGGTGCGTCGCTTGAGGTGGGCCATGACATATGTTGGCAGTCCGCTGTGATCCTTGAGTCGATCAATGTAGATGACCGCTTTGTCGTATTCAGGGCTATCGGTTGCGTATGCATGATTAAACTCAGTTTCGAACTGCTTGAGATCGATACCGGTGAGGTCGTAGGTGAGTGCTTCAAAGGGGATGCTAATCACACCATCACCTAAGCGAACATCACCCACCGGACTTGTATCCTCCCGCTCGGAACTTGATACGAGAATGATTCGGTTCGGTAGTTGAACGAGATCACCATCTGCGTTTACGAATGACTGCGTTGGATCCTTGAGCCGTGTTGCGTATACAAACCAGCTCGGCTCCCTTTCCTGAGGATCGACATGCTGACCTTGTGGCCAGCGGAGCCACCATGGAAAGTAGATTGCTCGCGCCCAGATGAACAGGGCAATGAACACCGCGCCGACAGCAATGAGTTGAATTAAACAGCCTTTGAACCGTGTAGCAGAATACCCCATCAGGTGATTCTACGAACTTGAATGGGATTCTGTTCCATCTGCATCGATTCGGAACCAACGGATGTGTTGTACAATCCCGAAGGAGACTTCGCCTCCATCGGGCCACCCTTGAATGTGGTGTTTGACTTAGAGCCCGGCGCGTTCGAGGCGTTCGATGGTACCGTCTTCTTTTTCGATGAGGATGATGTCGGCCTCGTCGATGAAGAGCCCGTGGTCGATGACGCCGGGGATGTCGTTGAGCTCGGTGGCGAGCTGGGCGAGGTTTTCGTCGCCTCGCAGACTCGCGTCGAGGACGAGGTTGCCGTTGTCGGTGATGAAGAGGCGGCCGTCCATGTCCTGGCGGATGACGCCGTTGATGCCGATGTGGCGCAGGGCGTTGCGGGTGGAGACGAGCCCGAAGGCCATGACGGCGATGGGCAGGGGCGTGCCCGCGCCGATCTGGGTGTCGGCGACCTTGTCGTGGGTGACCATGAACACGGTGCGGTTGGAGGCCCAGCAGATGATCCGCTCGCGGGTCATCGCGCCGCGAGAGCCCTTCATGACCTGCATGTGGCGGTCGACGGCGTCAGCGCCGTCGATGAGGATGTCGAGCTCTTCGAGGAGCGCGAAGTCGGTGATCTTGAGCCCGAGCGAGCGGGCGAGGTCCTCGGCCTGCTCGGAGGCGGCGACGCACTCGATGTCGAGGTGCTCATCGCGGACGCGCTCGGCGAGGGCCTCGATGCCCCGGGCGGCGGTGCGTCCTGCCCCGAGCCCGACCTTCATGCCGGACTGGACCATCTCGACGGCGGCTTGTGCGAGGGCGTCTGATTGGAGTCTTGATTCACTCAAACTTGATCCCCTGGGCCAGTGCAAGTGTATCCCCGAAACCGATGGTACAAGTCTGGCGGCGCATATAGGCCTTCCAGGCGTCGGAACCCGATTCGCGCCCGCCGCCGGTGTCTTTCTCGCCGCCGAACGCCCCGCCGATCTCGGCGCCCGATGTGCCGAGGTTGACATAGGCGAGGCCGCAGTCGCTGCCGGCCCCGCTGGGGTCGAGGAATCGCTGGGCGCTGTTGGATGAGCCGGTGAAGATCGCGGAGCTCAGGCCCTGGTCGACCGAGTTCTGCATCTCGATGGCCTCTTCGAGCGTCTTGAAGGTGAAGACATAGAGAATGGGCGCGAAGGTCTCTTCGTGCGCGATGGGCAGCTCGTTGGACGCGGGGACGCGGATGATGGTGGGCTTGACGAAGTGCCCGCCCGCCAGTTCGCCCGGCATGTCGGTGATGCGGGTGCCGCCGGTGAGGATGGTGCCACCCTGCTCCTGGGCGGCCTTGACGGCGTGCTCGTAGGCCTGGACGGACTGCTCGTTGATGAGCGGGCCCATCAGGACGCCGTCGGCGAGCGGATCGCCGATCTTGACGGTCTCGTAGGCCTTGACGAGCTTGCTGCAGAAGTCGTCGGCGATGGACTCGTGGATGATCAGACGGCGCGAGGTCGTGCAGCGCTGCCCGGCGGTGCCGACCGAGCCGAACACGGTGGACTTGAGGGCGAGGTCGAGGTTGGCGTCCTCGGTGATGATGACGGCGTTGTTGCCGCCAAGCTCAAGCAGGCACTTGCCAAGGCGCTTGGCGACGGTCGCGCCCACATGGCGCCCCATGCGGCATGACCCAGTTGCGGAGATCAGCGGGTAGCGGCGGTCGTTGATCATCGATTCGCCGACGATGTCGTCGGTGCCGATGACATATTGGAAGATGTTCTCGTAGCCCATCTCGGAGGCGACGCGCTGGGCGATGTCGTTGGTGGCGATGCAGGTGAGCGGGGCCATGAGCGAGGGCTTCCAGACGCAGGTGTCGCCGCACACCGCGGCGAGCATCGCGTTCCAGCCCCACACGGCGTT
>JAGQON010000129.1 GCA_020427395.1 Phycisphaerales bacterium | reverse complement strand
GCTTGAAGCAGGCCAGGCAGGTGTCCACCGGATCGCGGCGGCAGTGGATGATGCGGGCCTCGGGCAGGGCCAGGGCGATCAGCCCCACGAACCGGGCGTTCACGGGCATCTTGTCGGTAATGAACCGCCGCCCGCCGGCCAGGGGCGCCACGGCGTGGCGGTAGGCGGCGCCCAGGGTGGCCAGGTGGTCGTCGGACCAGGTGGCCGGGTCCTTGGCCCCCACCAGGCGGCGCAGGTCCTCGCGCTCGCCGCCGGCGGCCACGGCGTCGTGGCAGGCCAGGATCTGCTCCACCAGGCTGGTGCCCGAACGGGGCATGCCGACGATGAAGATGGGGATCGGCCCCTCGGCCGGGTCCGTGCGCCGGGCGCCGGACAGCCGGTCGGCGCCAAAGGCGGCGGCCAGGGCCTGGAAGGCCGCCAGGTCGTCGGCCACGTCATGGGCCAGGCGCTCGCGCACCCCGGCATTGGCCCGGGCCAGGTGGGCCCAGGCGGCGTCGATGTCGCCCAGGTCCTCGTGCGCCTTGGCCAGGGCGAAGCCCAGTTGCGCCGCCACGGCCGGCGCCGGGCGCGACCGGGCCAGGGCCTCCATGGCCGCCACGTCCGGGTCGTCG
>JAGQON010000128.1 GCA_020427395.1 Phycisphaerales bacterium | reverse complement strand
TGCAGGCCGACGGGCAGATCCTGCATTGGCCCGACGGACGGGCACGGACCGGCATCAGCCACTGGGTCGAAAAAGACCGCGTACCGGGTGTCCCCGAAGCCCTGGCCGCAAGGTAAACCGCACGGAAGCGCCGGGCGTCGCATGATTGGCCCGGATGGCGCACGGAATCACTGGAGGATAGAGTCACATGTACCGTTTAGAAGTGAACATCATGACACCATCGAATCATCCGCCCATCGCCCGGCGCCGCGCCTTTACCCTGATCGAATTGCTGGTTGTGATCAGCATCATCGCGCTGCTCGTGGGCATCCTGCTGCCGGCGCTCGGCGCGGCGCGCAAGGCGGCACAGAACATGCAGTGCCTGAGCAACATCCGTCAGCTAGGCGTGGCTTTCGCCAGCTACGCGGCGGATAACAGTGACAAGTTCCCATCCGTCGGGACCACTGACCCGAAATGGCACGAACCGGGTGTGATCGAACCGTATCTTCCGACAAATGACAACGCTAAGGCCACAGATAACCTCGGGGGTTCCATCCTGGTTTGCCCCAACGATGATGAGCGTGCCGTCCGCTGCTACGGCATGAACGCCTGGGCCGGCAGCGGCAAAACCAC
>JAGQON010000127.1 GCA_020427395.1 Phycisphaerales bacterium | reverse complement strand
CCGGCTGAAGTGTCCAGCGTCGCATCGGAGATGAGCACGGTCTGCTGCACGCTCGCCGATGCGGAAGCGCCCTGACGCCCCGGGCCGCCGCTCGCGCCCGGTCGATCGCCCGATCCACCACGCCCATCAGCTGCGCCGGCGCCTCCGCCTGCATCGCCATCACGGGGCTCCGCGTACTCCGGCAGGAACCGCACGCGCGTGAGCATCTCCGGCCTCAGCGCCGCCGCCGGGTCGACCACCAGCACCTTCACTTCCAGCGTGTTCTTCTGCAGGTCCGCCTCGTGCGTGATGATGATGACCTCGCCGGCAAACGTCGTGTCCGGCAGCACGTCCACCACCACCTCGCACGCCTGCCCAAGGAACAGGTGCGACGCGTCGGCCAGCGGCACATCGACCCGCACCTGCAACTGGCCCGGGTCGTACAGCAGCGCGACCTGGGCCGAACGCGGATCATCCATCGCAACCATCCGCTTGTCCCCGGGCGCAACCAGACGCAGCATCACCACGCCGTCGATCGGCGCGACGACCTGCATCCGGTCGAGGCGCAACTGTGCCTCATCACGCGCGGCCCGCGCCTGGCCGACCTCCGCCTCGATCGCCCGCACCCGGGCCG
>JAGQON010000126.1 GCA_020427395.1 Phycisphaerales bacterium | reverse complement strand
CATCGATGACGATCGCGCCGGGTTTGACCCAGTCGGCTTTCACCAGACCCGGGACGCCGGCGGCGGTGATGAGGACATCTGCACGGCGGGTGAGATCGGTGATGTCCGGGGTGTGTTCGTTGCAGGAGATGACGGTCGCTTCCTTGCGCATGAGCATGACGGCGACGGGTTTGCCGACGATGTTGGAAGCGCCGACGCAGACGGCGATCTTGCCCTTCAGATCGATCCGGGTGTGCTCGACCATGCGGATCGCGGCGAGGGCGGTGCAGGGGGCGAGGGAGGAGCGGCCGTAGACGATGTTGCCGATGTTGGCGGGGTTGACGCCCTCGACGTCTTTCTCGGGGTCGATGAGGCTCTGGGCGCGGTAGGTGTCGATGCCCGCGGGGAGGGGGAGGTGGAGCATGATGGCGTGGACATCGGGGTCTTCGTTGCGGGCGCGGATGCATCGGGCGATGTCGTCGAAAGTCGGGGTGTCGGAGAGTTCGTGGAGGTGGTACTCGATGGCGAGGTCCTCGCACATCTTCGCCTGGTTCTCGGCGTAGACGCGGGAGGCGGCGTCCTTTTTCCCTGCTGCGAGGATGGCGTCGAGGCGGACGGTACGCCCGGATTCGCG
>JAGQON010000125.1 GCA_020427395.1 Phycisphaerales bacterium | reverse complement strand
GGACGACGCGGGACAGACCGCGGATGTCCATTCGTGCTCGGCGGGCCTGGACTACCCCGGTGTCGGGCCCGAGCACTCGTACTGGCACGACATCGGGCGTGTGAAATACACAAGCGTCTCCGACAGCGAGGCGCTCGAGGCGTTCCTCTGGTGCTCACGGGACGAGGGCATTATCCCCGCGCTCGAGTCCTCGCACGCCGTTGCGTACGGCGTTGTCCACGCAGCCCGGATGCCCAAGGACTCGAATCTGGTCATCAACCTTTCCGGGCGTGGGGACAAGGATGTCGAGGAAGCATCAAGGCTGCTCGGCGATCGGATCAAGTAGCTGTTTCGATCAGGCCGGACGACGGGTCGGACGCCCGACGAGCGCATACGCCGAACGGTAGAGCGACCGCAGCTTGCGTGCGCCCCAGAACACGACGATCAGTGAGGAATGCACACGGAGCTTCATCCGGAGCCGACGGAGCGTGGCATCCTCGGGCTCGATCCGCAGAGCGTGGCGCACCCAGTAGCGTGCGCGGATCCACTGTCCCTGTCGCAGGCACGCGAGCGCAAGGTTGTGCATCGCGGGGACAAACTTTGGTTGGTATTTGAGCGCCTGCTTGGCTGCAGCGA
>JAGQON010000124.1 GCA_020427395.1 Phycisphaerales bacterium | reverse complement strand
AACGACTCACCCGCTCCCACCAAGGCCGACGCGGAACTGCTGCGCACCTTCGATGCCGTGCTCGCCGTAGTCGAGCTGCCCGACATCGAAGCCGCGCCAGCCGACGACCCCGAATCCGAGTTGATCGAAGACCTCCTGCGACAACGCACCGAGGCCCGAGCGTCCAAAGACTGGGCGAAAGCCGACGAGATCCGCGACAAGCTCAACGAGATGCAGATCGAAGTGGAAGATTCACCCGACGGCCCCAAGTGGTCGCGCAAGGTGCAGCTGTGAGCGCAACCACGCCGCTACAATCACCCGCTGTGCAAGCGCCCGCGAACACCGATCCAAGCGACTGGCTCCCGAAACTCGCCGGGAAGTTCATCGTCTTCGACGGCCCGGACGGCTCGGGCAAGTCCACGCAGTACAAGCGCTTCGCCGACGCCGCCCGCAATGCCGGGCTCACCGTCGCCGAGATCCGCGAACCGGGCGGCACCGCGGTGGGCGAGCGCATCCGCGACATCCTCCTCGACCCCATCCACGACGAAATCTCCCTCCGGTGCGAGATGATGCTCTACATGGCGTCCCGCGCGCAGGTCGTCGAAGAAAAGATCCGCCCCGCGCTCCAGCGCGGCGAAC
>JAGQON010000123.1 GCA_020427395.1 Phycisphaerales bacterium | reverse complement strand
TAGCGGCTGGTACTCCCAGGCCTGCAGGTCGCGCGCGCTCCAGTCGTTGAACAGTGCCAGGCCGAACACGTGGTCTTCCGCGTCCGCCATCGCCACCGGCGTTCCCGCCGCACTGGGCCGGCCGACGAAGACGGCGAGTTCGAGCTCGAAGTCGAGCCGCCGGCTCGGGCCGTACACGGGCTGCGTGGCGTCCGGCGCCCGGGTCTGGCCGCAGGGGCGCGGGAAGTCGTTGCCACTGACGCCGACGGTCGACGCGCGGCCGTGGTAGCCGATCGGCACCCACCGGTAGTTCGGCAGCAGCGGGTTGTCGGGGCGGAACAGGCTGCCGATGGCCGTGGCATGGTGGATGCCGACATAGAAGTCGGTGTAGTCGCCGATGGCGCAGGGCAGCGCCATGACGGCCCGGGACTGTGGCAGCAGCGCCGCGCTCCAGCGTGACTGCTCGCTGCTGCCTTCGCGCAGCCCGGCGCTGAGCCTGTGGCGCAAGGCCCGGCGCTCGGCCACCGGCAGTGCCATCAGGCGCGCCATGTCGTCGTGGTCGATCAGCCCAGCCTGCGACAGGCCCAGGATCCGGTCGCCAATGGCCACGCCGATGCGCAGCGGCGCGTCGGCCGGGTCAT
>JAGQON010000122.1 GCA_020427395.1 Phycisphaerales bacterium | reverse complement strand
GTAGAGGCCGACGCCGGCGATGAGCCCGGCGGCGAGGAGGAGCGGGAGGGAGGCGTCCTTGATAGGGTGGGGTGCGAGCTCGTCGGGGTTGAAGCGTGCCCAGAGGATGATGAACCAGAGGTTGGCGACGGCACCGAACGCGGTGGTGACGCGTGTGAGCTTGAGTGTGGGCGCGATGGCGATGAGGGTTTTTCGCACGGGGGGATGGTAGGGGGGGAAGGGACTGGCCACTAGGGACTAGCCATTAGGGGGAGAGGGAGATGGTTGTTGGGGGTGGCCGTTCCTGTTTTGTCCGACTGGCGTCGGATCAAAGCAGGGTACCCGGGCAATTGAAATCCATGCTTCATTTAGTCACATCGATCAGATCACGAAATGTTTGCGCACTAGCCAACGCATTTACATAATTGTTTGGGTTGAAGTGCATAGTGGCATTCGAGGTGATCAGGTAATCACCTAAGATCTGTACAAGATACACATGCTTCGGGATTCTGTTGCTCAAGATGGCATCGAGCAAGGCTCGGGCCGCTTCTGAATCCTCCGTGGCGCACAGGTACCAGTGACGTCCGGATTGTAATTGCGTTCCAAGCGTTTCAAACCGCTCGTCTTCGACTGATTCGAAC
>JAGQON010000121.1 GCA_020427395.1 Phycisphaerales bacterium | reverse complement strand
CGGTCCTGAATTCATCAGCGGACAAGGCGGCCCCCTGGGGGACTGTCACGTTCCGGTCGAGATGGTCGCCAACATCTTTTCCGGGGACAATCGCCCCGCTGAACCGGGTGCGCTTTTCGCGAACTGGCAGTTGGAAAACGCGCCCGAACCCACTCCTCCAGAGGGAGGCGGAGGAGACACCGCATCCCCCTTGATTGGCAAAGCCGCGCCTCCTTTCGAACTGAGCGTCCTGGGCGCGGAAGACAAATTCAAACTCGAGAAAGGGAGAATCGTGGTCCTCGATTTCTGGGCGACCTGGTGCGGCCCCTGTCTCGGCGAGCTCCCCGGTCTGCACGCGAGCTGGGCGGCGCTCAACCAGCTCGAGCGTGACCAGCAGGATCCTGCGTCGTACCGAGGGTTGCACGGCGAGCGTTTCGACATCATCAGCGTGTCGATCGACGCCAGGCCGGAGACCGTCGAGACCTACAGGGCCGAGCACTGGCCGATACCGTGGACCAACGTGGTGCTCGGCGAGAAGAGCCGGGCCGTGACGACCAGGCTCGGGATCTCGTCCTATCCGACCTACGTCCTGGTCGGGCGCGACGGCAGGATCATCGCCGAGGCCCACGACCTCGAGACGCT
>JAGQON010000120.1 GCA_020427395.1 Phycisphaerales bacterium | reverse complement strand
ACATGCGCCGGAAGATGGGAGTCGCCAGTTTCATGGTGTCCAGCCACACCCGGCCCAGGGCCGTCTTCAGGAAGATGATCAGGCCCACGCCCAGCACCACACCCACCCCCAGCACGATGGGCCAGTTGTGCACCATGAAGTCCGAGAGGTTCATCAGGAAGATGGTGGACCAGGGCAGGGCGTCCTCCTTGCCCTCGAACACCGCGGCGAACTTCGGCAGTACGAACGTCAGCAGGAAGATGGTCACGCCCACCGCCATGCTGGCGATCACGCCCGGGTAGATCATGGCCCCGACCACCATCTTCTTGGTCTCGATCTGCTGGGCCGTGTACTGGGCGATGCGGTCCAGCATCTGCCCGAAGGAACCCGACATCTCCGAGGCCCGCACCATGTTGACGTAGAGCGGGTTGAAGAGCTTGGGGTGACGGGCCAGCGCCTCGGAGAACTGCTTGCCGGACTCCACGTCCGACTTGAGCCCGAGAATGATCTGGCGGAAACGGGCGTGGTCGGTCTGCTCGGCAATGCCCTCCAGCGCCGAACGCAGACCGATACCGGCCCGGATCATGACCGAGAGCTGGGTGGTGAAGTCGAGCACGTGCTTGAGGGTGGGACGCCCGGAGTT
>JAGQON010000011.1 GCA_020427395.1 Phycisphaerales bacterium | reverse complement strand
CACAGATGGACGGCGCCATCCTCGTGGTCGCCGCCGACTCGGGCCCCATGCCCCAGACCCGCGAGCACGTTCTGCTCGCCCGTCAGGTGGGTGTGCCCTACATCGTCGTCTTCATGAACAAGGTCGACCTCGTCGATGACGACGAACTCCTCGACCTCGTCGAGATGGAAATCCGCGAGCTGCTCGACAAGTACGAGTTCCCCGGCGACGACACCCCGGTCATCCGTGGCCAGGCCAAGCTCGCCCTCGAGAACCCCAAGGACGACGCCGCATGTGCGCCGATCGACGAGCTGTTCAACACCATCGACAGCTACATCCCCGAGCCCGAGCGTGAGGACGACAAGCCCTTCCTCATCTCGGTCGAAGACGTCTTCTCGATCAAGGGCCGCGGTACCGTGGCAACCGGTCGCGTCGAGCGTGGCGTGGTCAAGGTCGGCGACGCCGCCGAGATCGTCGGCCTCGCCAAGGCCAACCTCAACACCACCATCACCGGTGTTGAAATGTTCCAGAAGACCCTCTCCGAAGGCCGCGCCGGCGACAACTGCGGCGTCCTCCTCCGTGGTATCGAAAAGAACGATGTCTCGCGTGGTCAGGTCATCTGCAAGCCCGGCTCGATCAAGCCCCACACCAAGTTCAAGGGCCAGGTCTACGTCCTGAACAAGGAAGAAGGCGGGCGTCACACCCCGTTCTTCGCCGGCTACAAGCCCCAGTTCTACTTCCGCACCACCGACGTGACCGGCCAGGTCGTCAACCTCTTCGGTGACGGCGGCGCCAAGGCCGAAATGTGCATGCCCGGCGACAACGTGACCATGGAAATCGACCTCGGCGAGAAGCCCGTGGCGATGGAATCCGGTCTCCGCTTCGCTGTGCGTGAAGGTGGCCGCACCATCGGTTCGGGTACCGTCACCGAGATCCTCGAGTGATCTCGCTCGGGTGATCGCTCAAACACCGTTTGAAGCGTGAAACCCGCCTGTTCAAACCTCACGGCCCGACGGCGAAAGCCGTTGGGCCGATTTTCGGAACAACAACCAACGCCGATTGGTGGATCGGTCTGAGCTGATCAGAATGGGAGGCCCGTCATGGCCAAGAAGAAAGCACAAGCACGCGAGTACGTCTGGCTTCAGTGCACCGAAACGGGCGACCTGAACTACCGCACCTCGATCAATGTCAAGGGCGGTATCGACGACAAGATCAAGGAGGGGTTCAAGAAGTTCTGCCCCCGCCTGCGCAAGCACACGCTGCACAAGATCAAGCGTAAATAAAAGAAGGGACTGGCCACTAGCCACAAGGGACTAGGGCCGGAATCTTCTTCTACCCCAGTGGCTAGCCCCCAGTGGCTAGCGGCTCACTACGGCAGTAGCTCAGTTGGTAGAGCAGTGGATTCCAAATCCACCGGTCGAGGGTTCGAGTCCTTCCTGCCGTGTTCACTGACGCCCCTTCCCGATTCGCGGGATCGGGCTCCGAGCGTCCCCGCTCGTCGACGACAAGCCCCGGGACGCGCAGCGTGAGGTGCAGCGACGCATGTCTTTGGGAATCTATAAACAGGGACAGGGATACTGGGTCCGCGTGCTCACCGCCGCAGCCCTCGGCATATCCATCATTGCCGCCGCCGCGTGGGGCTGGGGTCAGGCGGGAATTATCCGTCTCCCCGCTCGCCAGTGGACCCTCTCGCTCTCCAATGTCCAGGGCGAGATCGCCCAGGGCGACAGCATCACCCTCCAGTACTTCGACCTCGAGAACGGCAACCCGGAGGTCCTCACCTCCATGGGCAGCGCCATCGTCGATAACTACGACGAGGGCAAGAGCGCCTCGGGCATCCTGCGAATCAGCGGCTTCGAGAACGAGCTGGTCAAAAAGCGGGCAAGCGACGCCGAACGCCTCTACATCGGAGAGCTCGGCGCCGAGTCCGTCACCGCCATCGTCCGAGGCGGATCGCCCACCCCGATCTTCCCGGTGCTCTACCTCCAGGTCGGCGTCGCCGGCTCGATCATGCTGATCGGCGCCATCGTGGTCTACTTCTTCGTGGGTGCCAAAAAACACTCCGTCGAGTTCCTCATCGCCACCGACGGCGAGATGAAAAAGGTCAACTGGACCTCATACCGCGAGGTCAAGGGATCGACCATCGTCGTGATCGCCGCGACCTTCCTGATCGCGGGCTTCCTCTTCGGTGTCGATACCCTCTTCGCGAAGATCTTCTCCGCGATCGGCGTGCTGCAGAAATAACACACCAACGCGCCGGGAACGCAAACGCGTCAACCCAACAAGGAACGCAACCGTGGAAGAACACACCGCACAACACGAGCAGCCGCAGACGCAGGCCAACACCGAGCCCGAGAAGAATGACTCGACCATCGAGGGCATGATCGGGCACGACGAGCCCCTCGCCCAGGAGGGCATGCAGTGGTTCGTCCTCCGCGTCGCCTCCAACAAGGAGAACTCGGTCCAGAACACCCTGATGCGCAAAATCCAGATCGAGGGCATGACCCACCTCGTCGGGCGCATCCTCGTGCCCACCGAGAAGATCAAGACCATCAAGGGCGGCAAGGCCAAGATCAAGGAAGAGAAGCTCTACGCCGGCTATGTCTTCGTTGAGATGCGCCTCGAAGAGGACGGACGCATCCCCCAGGACATCTTCTTCCTGATCAAGGAAACCACCGGCGTGGGCGACTTCATCGGCACCGCCGGCCGCCCCACCCCCATGGCCATGCACGAGGTCGAGAAGATGCTCCTCGACTCGCGAAAGCCCGAGGACGAGCCCACCGTCAAGCTCTCCTTCGAGAAGGGCGAGACCGTCATGATCCGCGAGGGCGCCTTCGAGAACTACGAGGGCACCGTCGACGAGCTCTTCCCCGAGAAGGGCACCGTCCGCGTCCTCGTCTCCATCTTCGGGCGTCAGGCACCCGTCGACCTCGAAGAGTGGATGATCTCCAAGGTCGAAGACAGCTAAAGCCAGCACCGATCACATACTCAAAGGCCCCGCACACGCGGGGCCTTTTCATGTCAAGACAGCTTCTGCCCCGGCAGCAGCGGGGGGGTTGGCACGCCCAGCGAATCCGCGATCGCCCGCAGCAGCTCAGCCTCGTTCGTCGTCACCACCCGGTCGGCACCAACCACCAGCGCCGCCGCCCGCAGAAGCTGCTTCTTGAGCTGGGCCGAGCACTGATTGAGCGTCTTGAGCGCCGTGTCCAGCGCCCGCATGTCCGCCTCCTCCGCCGGCAGCAGGCGCACCCCGATGCCCCGCACAGCGCTCTCGCCAAGCAGCACCGCCTCCCCGGCCGCGTACTCGTCCTTGCCGCCCGTGTGCGCCAGCATCGAGAGCAGCACGCTCACCTCATGCCCCAGGCGCTTGAGGTTGTAGTACTGCACCGGCACCGGCTTGGCCAGCCCGAAACGCTGATCGAGATGCCGCCGCAGCGAGTTGATCGTCACCCACTCGAACAGATCGATCGTCTTATCCATCCGGATCAGCGCATCCGCGTTGTTGCGGAACACCGCGTGCTGCGACTCGCTCAGCTGCGACAACGAGCCAAGCGTCATGTCCAGCAGCGGCAGCCGCAGCTCACGCTTGAGCGACACCGCCTCCGTCGCGAGCGATCGGACCAGCCGCGCGATGCCCGGGTCCCCGTTGGTCTCCAGCTGCCGCAGCTGCACGTTGCGGATCTCCGCGTTCTTGCGATCGAGCAGCAACGCATAGACCGCCGCCCGCCCGCTGTACGGGTCCCGCGCGGTGTCCCGCAGCGATGCAGGGATCGTCTGGATCAGCTGCTGTGCATGATCGATGTGCTGCTGCGTCATCGTCCCCGAGAGCGCCAGCAGCGGCAGCAGCTTGCCGACATCACCAATCGCGCCCAGCCCGTCGTCGCCGCCGCCGATCTTCTCGAATACCTGCCCGATCCGATCGCCCGCATCGTCCCCGCGTGCGTCCTTGGCACGCTCGCGCCTCGTGATCGGCTCAAGATAGGTCCCGTCCCAATCCGGCATCACACGCCTGATCCGCTCCTTGAGCGGCGGGTGCGATGCCAGCGTTGCGCTCAGCGCCACTGCCTCGCCAAAGAACATGTGCCCTGCCTCGGCGGCTCGAGGGTGTCGCACCTTGGCGTGAGCTGATGATCCACCGATCCGCCGCAATGCGTTGCCAATCCCCTCGGGATTTCGAGTAAACTGCACGGCCGAGGCATCAGCAAGAAACTCGCGCTGCCGACTCACCGCTGCTTGAATGATGCGTGCGAACAAGGCCCCGATCGAACCGACGACGATCAGATAGATTGCGATCAGGAACAGGGCGATGATGATCCAGCCGCCTTCCTTGCTTCGCCCAGTACGCGGCGTGAGCTGAAGTAAGAGCCGCCCTGTGATACTCAAAAGCAGGATGCCATTGAGAAACCCCAGCATCCTGATATTCAGTCGCATATCACCGTTGAGGATGTGGCTGAACTCGTGCGCCATCACGCCCTGTAGCTCGTCTCGTGTCAGGCCCTGCACGCAGCCTCGCGTCACACCGATCACCGCATCCCCAGGCGAATAACCGGCCGCAAACGCGTTTATCCCGTTCTCCTTGGGCATCATGTACACCGGTGGTACTGGCACACCCGACGCGATCGCCATCTCCTCGACCACATTGAGGACACGCTGCTCGTCGGGATCCCTCGTTGATGGATCGATGAAGATGCCACCGAGCGCATGGGCCACGCTGGAACCTCCGCCTCGCAGTTCGTTGATGCGGTAGAGCGACCCGCCAAGAATCACCGCCGCGCTGACACCCGCGGCGGCAAACGCGTCAATGAGCGCCATCGTCAGACGCTCATCGCTCGATCCCTTGGTCATGTACCAGCCGATCGCGGCAAAGATGATCCCCACACCGACACAGATCACGATCACCGCCAGCGTGTACAGCAGCACGAACCGACGCGAGTTCTTCCGCGCCTCGTCCTGATGAGCAAAGAAATCCATGGCCGACGATTGTGTCTTCATGGCTTACGCGTTGTTGATCGAGACATTGGGTGCCTGCTGGATCGCGGCCGAGTCCTCAAACTCCAGCATCGACGCGTCGCTGCCGTGCCCGACCATCCCCGCAATCACGACGGTGGGGAAGCTCTGACGGCGCGTGTTGTAGTTCATCACCGAGTCGTTGTACGCCTGACGGCTGAACGCCACCTTGTTCTCTGTGCTCGTCAGCTCCTCCTGAAGCGTGCTCATCTGCTCGTTGGCCTTCAGGTCCGGGTACGCCTCCATCACCGCGAACAGTCCACCCATCGCCCCGCTCAGCGCCTGCTCAGCCCCCGCCAGCTTGCCCATGGCACCGGCATCGCCGATGTGCCCCTTGGCCGCCTGCAGCAAGCCCGCGGCCTGGTTCCGCGCCGTGATCACGGCCTCGAGCGTCTCGCGCTCGTGGCTCATGTAGCCCTTCACAGTCTCCACCAGCGCCGGGATCAGGTCGTGACGCCGCTTGAGCTGCACCTCGATCTGCGCAAACGCGTTGAGATAGCGGTTCTTGAGCACCACCAGCTTGTTGTAGATCCCCGCGACAAACGCCACGAGCACGATCACAACGAGCAGCAGCCCGCCCAGAACGCCAAGAATCAGCATCATTCCCACCGTGCACCTCCCTCAATCAAGACCCACCCCGCCCGGTCTCAGCGCCAGGCTGGGCAACTGCGAGATCATACCATCTCGCACCCAACCTATTGGGAATGCACCTGCACGGGTTTCGTGTGTTTCACCCGCCGTTCATCTGCTCAAGCAGCTTCATCGCCGCCATCGGGTCGAGCTTCGGTTCAGGGAACCTAGGCCCGATCTCTTCCAGCGTCGCCCGGACGATCTCGGACACCACCCACACCCGGTACCACTTGCGGTCCGTCGGCACGATGTGCCACTGCGCGTGCTCCGCGTTGCACTGGCTGATCGCGTCCTCATACGCGTGCATATACGCGTCCCACTTCTGGCGCGTCTCCAGATCACCGGCCTCGAACTTCCAGTTCTTCGTCGGGTCGGTAAGACGCTCCTCAAGCTTCTCACGCTGGCGATCCTTGGAAAGGTGCAGGTAGATCTTCACGATCTCCGTCCCGCCGTTGATCAGCGCCTGCTCGAATCCGTTGATCGACTCATACCGCTTCTGCCACCGCGCCTCGGGCACAAGGTTGTCCACCCGCGCCACCAGCACATCCTCGTAGTGCGAGCGATTGAACAGCGCAATGTGCCCGCGCCGCGGCGTGTGCAGGTGCACCCGCCACAGGAAATCGTGCGCCAGCTCGTCCTCGGTCGGGCGCTTGAACGACTTCACCTGCACGCCCTGCGGGTTCACCCGCCCGAACACGCGCCGGATCGTCGAGTCCTTGCCCGCCGCGTCCATGGCCTGCAGCACGAACAGCACGCTCCGCTCGTGCTGGGCGTACAGCTTGTGCTGCAGGTCCGCGATGATCATCGCGTTCTCTTCGGTCTTGGCCTCAACCACCGCCCGCTCGACACCCTCGGCGTCGTCGGTCTTCCATGTTGAAAGATCGACCTTGTCGCCGATGCCAACCTGATACTTCTTTGCAACGCTCATGACCCGATCACAAACTTGCGGCCTTCCCACAGCTTCTCCACCCGCTCCATAAACCCCGGGCTCTGCGGCAAATCCATCCCGCACCCGATCAGCAGGTCCACCATCCCGTGGAAGTCGTCGATCCCGACATACTCACGCCCAACCCGAGGCGTGCCCTCGTGCGTCCCCGCCTGCGCCTCAGCCAGCCCCGCCATGTTGTGGTAGTTGCCCAGCGGCAGGCACACACAGGTCGAGGTGTAGCCATACGCGCAGTACACGCTCGCCTCGCATGCCCCGCCCGCCATCAGCTTGCGCTGCCACTTCCATGTTGGCATGTCGCTCATCTTCTCCGACGCCTTGGGCAGCGCCGGCCCGCCCGCGATGCGCTCGGCCACCTTCGCCACCGCCCCCGTCAGCTCCGGCGAGAACACGCTGATCCGATCACCAACTCGCACTATTGGCCCGCCATGAATTGGCGAATCCGGGAACGCCCGCGAGTTCTCCAGCGCGATGATCCGCGAGCCCTTGGGCATGAACCCGTCGCGGCTCGCGCCGATCGCCCCCACAAACCCGATCTCCTCGGCCAGGGTGAACAGCACACGCACATCGTTCTTTGCGGCTCCGTTGTCCTGCGCCATGCGGATCTCATCAAACGCGCACAGCGCCGCCGCCACCGCCGCCAGATCGTCGCACGCGTTGGTATGGATGATCCCGCCAAACTCATCGTCAATGATCTGCGCATCGGGCAGCACCCAAGTCCCCACATCGCCCACGCTCGCCCCGTGCGGCTCCTCGCTACGCGCACAATACATCTTGAACGGCCGCTCCTCCGTCTCGCTCCATTCCTTCCCGTCCGGGTCGTGCTCCTCGCTGATCGTCGCCGTTGCGTACCGATCGTCGTCGGTATAGACCCGGATCGGAGCATCGGGGAAGTAATCGCTCATCACGCCTCCGCGGAACGACAGGATCAGCTCGGTCGGGTTCGTGATCTGCTCCACCACAAACGCCGGATGATCCAGATGCGCTGTGAAGTAGACCGGATGATCGGTCTTGGGCGCACCGCCCAGAGAAAGCTCGATGTTCCCATGCGCATCGACCCGCTTCTCGATCCCGCTCCGTCCCGTCAGCCACCGATCGATCCACGCGATCACCCGATGCTCCTTGCCCGCGGCCGTCGGGATCTGGGTCAGCCCCATGAGCCAGTCCACATGCTTCTCTCGGGTTTCATCGCTGATGGGGTGCTTATCGGGGGTTGTAGCGGTCGGCGTGGTGGGGGTATTGCTGCTCATACACGAGTCTACGCGTCCCGCCCACCGGGGCCCGTTCAAGCACGCCCCCGGATCGCGCCGATGAGACTCATTCTCCCCTGACGAAATGCTTGCGTCCGACTAGGATACAAGTCAGAATACCACCCCCGCCGAGGTTCACCCGCGGGATGGACAACCGATACTCACAAGGGACGACCACCATGCCCCACATCATCGCCGAGCCGTGCATCAAGACCAAAGACACCAGCTGTGTCGACGCCTGCCCAGTGGACTGCATCCACCCCACCAAGGACGAAGCAGACTTCGAGACCAGCGACCAGCTCTTCATCGACCCCGACACCTGCATCGACTGCGGCCTCTGCGTCGACGAGTGCCCCGTCCAGGCCATCTTCCAGGACGAGGACCTCCCCGACGAGTGGTCCAAGTATGTCCAGATCAACATCGACTACTACAACAAGTAACCACCTCTTGTGCCTTCCCCGCCGGTCGAAGATCCGCCTCTGGCGGACGGGGAGGTGGTCCGCTGAAAGCGGATCGGAGGGGTCTTCCTCCATCCACTCACCAAGCTCCACCACCACCCGGCCCACGCCGGGTTTTTTCATGTACACTGTCCTCCCCATGCCCGCGATCCCGGTTAAAGAACGATGGTGGAAGACAAAGGTCACACCCGACCCGCGCGGCGACTGGCTGCTATTCACAACGGATAAGTTCGCATTCGAAACCGCCTGGTGCAAACAAGGTCCCGACCTCCCTATCAGCGCCGAACTCAAACCCGACAGTGGCGAGATCATGCGGTACGAAGACTGGGCGATCGACCGGCTCCACGGCTGCATCCACTGCAGCGTGTGGGACGCCAAGAACGCCAAAGCACCGCTCGATGTAGTCTTCAAACCGACGAAGAAATCTAACAACACGATCGCAGAGCATCACTACAAAGCCATGTGGATTGCGCCGCTGCGCGTCATCCGCATGTCAATCGTACACCGCCGCGTGATCGATGCGCTCATGCCGGACTTCGACGACGATATCCTCATTGGCGATGTCATTGTCCAAGGTGGTGATCAGATACATGATTTAGCTTGCGTCATCGACCGAGGTGCATTGCCCGGGCGCAATCGCTACCGATCGTCGTGGTTCAGCGCGAGCGAAAGCAGCCGCTGGACCCCATGCCCGCACTGCGGCCGATTGGATAGGTCGTGGTTCTGGCCGCCCACGTACATCTGCACACCCGAGTTTCCCAGTCGCTCGCCCCGGGTCTACCGGGGGCAGCTTCTTGTCCCGCCAGAGATTGCATCCGAGCATGCTTTCACCGACAAAGCCAAGTGGCCAACCCTCAAGCACAGCACCGTGCCGGAGTTCAACTGCCAACTCGACCCATTGCCATCACCCATGCCTCAGACCTGGGACCAACTGGAGCTATTTTTCAGCGAACGCGGCTACGAAGTTCCGATGCTCCGATTCTGTGAGATCGATCAATCAAAGCGGTGGCTCTCGGAGCGAGCCGAGCGGATCGGCCATGATCAGTGCCTGATCGATGTCTCAGGCATATCCGGAAATGCAAAGGCAGCCGATCTCGCAAGTGCCCTGTTCATGCTCCGATTCCGGGCACTCTTTGAGTCAAAGGTCGCCGAGCGGATTGATCATTGGTCAGACAAGGAAGTGATGCAGTTCGTCAGCGAGTATAGAGAAGCAAGCTGGCGCACCGGAACCTATTTCCCTGTCTAACTTGCAACTATCTAGCCCTATCAACCTACACCTCTCCCATGGGGTGCACATGAAACGCAAATGGTTCCTGGTCTCGATCGCGATCACCCTGATCGCCGCCACCAGCATCTTCTACTGGTGGCGCTCGCGCCCGACCGCGGTTGAGCGTTTCTACGAGCCCACGCCCGATCAGGCGCTCATCAAGCGCGACGCGCAGGCCGCCTACGCCACGCTCGAGATGACATCCGTCGAATCGTTCAGCGATCTCGATGCATCGCATTCCTACTTTGGTCGCGTGCCCATCCAAGATCCACAACCCGCGACGACGCAAATCCCCGCGACTTTGAATGACACACAGCTCGTTGAGGCAAAGCGAAAGCTCCGCTCCGTCCTGGCCCAGTTCGTTCACTACCGCCTCGTCACCACCGACGACCCGCAGCGCGATGTCGATCGCTACATCGCTTGGCGACACAACCGAGGCGATGTTACCCGACCCATCGACGACCCCTCGCTCTACATGCAGGACACCTACCCGCACTATGTTGGCTCCCCATTGCCGGATGGCATCTCCTCTGATCAGGCGTTCAGGGATATCTACCTCGGCGCTCGCGCCACGGAGAAACCCGCCGGTCACATCACCGCGATCAGCACCAATCCCACAGAATCACTGTTCGCCATGTGCTGGAAGCACACGCACATTGGCTCAGACCAGCCCGTCGTCAATCACCCGCGCGGGCAGGAGTACTGGCGGGGCGGGCAGGCAGGCGGGTCGACAACATGGTTCCAGTATGTGCACGCAGACCCTCTGGCATACACGCGCGTGCAGGTTCAGCTGCTCGCAATCGCGGGGATCGTTGTTGAATCACAGCGCGGCGATCGCTACCCGATCGTGCTCTGGCTCGTCTGGAACCCCGAGCGGGCGGACTGGGATATCAACGGCATGCATTTCGTAAACGCCGACCTCGCCAACCTTCCCGCGTTGATCTACTGATGCGACACAAGCACACCCATCCCGCCTTCACCCTCATCGAACTCCTCGCCGTCATCGCGATCGTGGGTGTCCTCATCGCCCTCGCGATCCCCGCCCTCGCCAACGCCCGTCGCACCGCCCGCTTCACAACTTCGCTCAGCGACACCCGTCAGATGGCCACCATGCTCGCGATGTACACCAGCGACAACCGCGACACCCACCCCTACATCGTCGCCGGGCAGTTCGAGGGGCTCGCCCACCTCGAACCCGTTGGCCCCAACAGCGGCATCGCCCCCGGCGCGCACATGCGCCGCTGGCACATGGCCATGATGAACGACCAGCCCGGAATCCTCGACCTCGTATACCCCCAGATCGAGTTCTGGCCCGACATACGCGAGCGTGCAAACGAATCCGGCGACTACCAGGCCAGCGTCTTCACCACCGCTGCTCTCTTCGCCGCACCCGCCTACTTTTCCGACACCCAACCCATCCACGACCACCAGCTCCGCGCCACCCGCACCACCGAGATCCGCTACCCATCCGACAAGATGATCATCTACAACTGGTCATCAACCTGGCTCAACCCGCCGTCGGTCATTGAATCCGACGAGGAAGGCGCACGCACCCGCGCCACCTACAGCTTCGGCGACGGCTCGGTCGAGCTGCTCTACATGAACCAGATCGACGGCCCATTCGTCGATCGCAGCTTCGTCAGCTGGATCGGCTCCGGCTTCACCACCACTGACGGCCTAGCAGGGCGCGATCGCCGATAAAGTTGACCTTCATGTCCCTCAAACCGAGTTAACTGGCCAGATGTTGCCAGTTTCATATTGCGTCAGCGCCACGCTCCAAGGTACGATAACCACTCGTGCCGCGGATCTCGTTCCCCGCGCACAAACGGGATTCGTCCCAACTGAGAGAAGGGAAACACATATGAAGAACTCTGTCATAGCGCTCAGTGCGCTCATCAGCACCTGCGGTCTCGCCATCGCAGGCGGGCCCGCCGCAGTCTCCGGCGAGATCGTCGTCCGCGAGGGCGACATGATCGACGGCTCAGTCGTCTCGTCCATCAACAGCCCGTTCACCAACGGCAACGGCGATGTCGGCGCGGTCCTCGCCCTCGACGACGGACGACGCGCCATCTGGTACGGCACCGGCGTCATCTTCACCTCCGACATGGGCCTGCCCGATTCGCTCACAGGTGGCGAGGGCACCATGGGCATCGGCAACAACGGCGAGTTCATCTACTCGCCTTCCTTCAACGGAAACGACGCCGTCTGGGGTCAGAGCGGGCTCATCCTCGCCGAGCCCGACCAGGCGCCCGGCCTGGCCGCCGGCTTCCTCAGCACCTTCAACTCACGCCCGCAGATGATCGACGACGGCACCGGCTTCTGGGTCGGTGGCGTCAACGACGGCATGGGCGGCACCAGCACCGCCTCACGCCACCTCTTCCGCTCTAATCCCGATGGCTCACTCGCACGCGTCATGGGCGCAGGCGATGTCATCGGCAACTCGGGCGGGCTTACCATCAATGCGAGCAACGGCATCGACTTTGATTACCATGTCTCGGGCAACGGATCCAACATGATCAACGCCCTCGTGGCCAACACCTCCAGCACCAGCGACGGCATCATCGCCGTCAACGGCTCGCAGGTCGCACGCGAATCCTTCGCCACCGGCCAGGGCGACAACTGGGCCAACTTCGACCATGTCTCCATCAACAACAGCGGTAACTATGTCTTTAGCGGCGACACCGACGGCGCCTCAAGCTCCGACGAGTTCATCGCCTACAACGCCGACATCGTCCTCCGCGAGGGCATGAGCCTGGGCGGCTACACCCTGGGCGGCTCGGTCGATGCGCTCTCGATCAACAACCTCAACCAGTCCGTATTCATCTGGGACACCGTTGAGGCCACCGAGACCCTCTTCTTCGCCGGTGATGCCAACGACTTCAGCTCCGCCATCGCCCTGCTCTCTGTCGGTGATACCTTCGACGAGAACAACGACGGCATCGGCGACTGGATCATCGACGACTTCAACGCCTCGGGCAGCATCGGCCCGGGCCTCGACTTCGCCGAGGACGGCCTGGTCTATGTCGAGGTTGACCTCGTCTCGTTCGACGGCGCATCCACCTTCGAAGCGATCGTCTCCGTCGCCGTACCCACGCCCGGCACCGGTGCCCTGCTCGCCTTCGCAGGCATTGCCGTCACGCGTCGCAGACGATAAGCACCACTCCCAAGTGTTCACACAGCCCGGCAAACGCCGGGTTTTTTCATGGTCATCTGCGGGATCAGGCTGCCCACTGCGTCCGTTCAGTCTGCTCGAGCAGGTCGATGCAGGTGATGATCAGGCGTTGCACGTTGATCGGCTTGGTCAGGTGCGCGTCGCAGCCCACGCTCAGGCACAGCTGCTCCTGCTCGGGCATCGCGTGGGCGGTCAGCGAAATGATCGGACGCGTCCAGCTCGACTCGCGAAGCTGGCGAACAAGCCCCTCGCCGCACAAAACAGGCATATCCCAGTCCGTGATCAGCAGATCGCACTGGTCGGGCTCGAGCAAGATCGACTCAAGCGCTTTTTCACCGTTCTCAAACGTCTTGCACTGAGCGCCAGCCCGACGAAGGATCAGGCTCACCAGGCGCAGGTTGTCCTCGCCGTCGTCGGCCAGCACGATCCGCACTCCCGCGAGCGGCTCATGGGCGAGGCGATTTCTTCGCTCCGAATCGCCATCGGAAGGCTCACAGTGAACGAGCTCGTACGGCACGACCGCGGTGAACGCCGACCCCTTTCCCGGGGACGATTCGAACTCGATCGAGCCGCCCATCAAATCAAGCAGATGACGCGTGATCGTCAGCCCCAATCCCGTGCCCTGGATCCGCTTCTCGTGCGGGCCAAGCTGCGTGAAAGGCGTGAACAGGACCGACCGCTCCTCATCGCTGATCCCCGGGCCCGTGTCTTCGACACGCATCGTGAGGTTGTTCTCGCAGACCGACAGCGTAAGACGAACAAAGCCGGCATCGGTGAACTTCACCGCGTTGCTCAGCAGGTTCAGCAGCACCTGTCGCACACGCGTGCGATCCAGAACTACCCGATCCGGAAGCGATTCGAGCCCGACAACCTCAAAGCCGATGTGCTTCTCCATCGCACGAAGTCGCATCGGAACCACGGCCCGATCGATCAGCTCGGGCAGATCAACCTCGCTGCACTCGATCCGGATCGCGCCCGCCTCGGCCTTGGAGATATCAAGCAGGTCACCGATCAGCGTCAGCAGGTGGTCAGCATTCGAGCGTACCGTGCCCAACGCCTCGCTCCGCTCGTCGCTCGTGCTCCGCGCGTCGTTGGCGATCGCGCTGAAACCGATGATGGCATTCAGAGGCGTGCGCAGCTCGTGGCTGATGCTCGCCAGCAACGCCGACTTCGCCTTGTTCGCCCGAACCGCCACGGCGCGGTGCTCCTCGATCTGGTTCGCATACCCGACAAACCGGCGCGTGAACCACCACACACCAACACCCGTGAGCAGGCTCAGCACCAAGCCGGGCACCAGCGCCCAGGTCGCCGCCTTATCCACCCGTTGCAGGCGCGCCTGATAGTGACCAACGGACACATCCACACCAACGACACCCTCAACCGTGCCGCCCTCTCGACGGATCGGCGCATAACTGGACAGGAAGGTGCCCCACTGATCCGTATATGGCTCATCGCTGGCCGTGATGCGGTTGGTGCGGATCGCCTCCCACGCCGCCGGGTCGGGGTCGTCATAGACATCCATCAGGAACGAGTGATCCTCGACCCCATCGTTGTCCGAATCACCCAGCGGCGTGCCGTCGAGCACAAAGACGAGGTCCGTCCCCACCTTGCGGAGCGTGTACACGAACCGGACTCCCTCGGTACGCCGGATGGCATTGGTGAGCGGCTCGTTGAGCATGCTGTAGAGCGTGGTCTCTTCCTGCGACGGGTCCTGAAGCTTGGCGTGCAGCTCCCCGTCGATGGAAGACGCGGCCATCGCCGCCAGGCGAATCAGGTTCTCGTGGACCTCCTGATCGATCGCCTCACGGGCGGTCAGGCGGACACCCATCGTGGAGACCAACGCCGCGACGATCAGAACCGTCGCGGCGCACGCACCTGCGATGACGGGGAGCCATGCCCCCCGATCAGGCCGCAACGCGTGTTGTTGGACCTCATCGCCCATACCAGGCCTCACTCCGCGCAGATTACGCGGCTTCGTTGAAGTCCGTCTCCAGATCGCTATCGATGTCGGCGTCAAACTCGCTCTGGCCAAATGCCGCCTCGAACGCCTCGAGCGCCTCGTCGGTCAGCTCTTCTTCGGACTTGGGCATCAGCTTCTTGCTGCCAGCGCTCCCCCCGCCCTTGCTGCCCGTCTCGGTAAAGCGGTCGGCCCACCGATCCGGACGCACATTCGCGGGCGAATCGCTCCGCTCCAGCCAGTCCTCAGCCGCGGGGAGGTTCAGCTCGCTGGGCATCGTCTTGCGATACCCGAGCAGGCGGATCACCTCCAGCACGTCCGTCCAGGTGGGGAACATCCGATCGTTTGATTTCTTGAACGCGTCGATGGCCATCAGGAACAGGAACTGCTCCGTGTTCATCTCGCCTTCTTCTGCGGATTTGGTGAACTCGCTCAGGCGTCGTCCACGACCACGACGGCGCTCCAAGCCGGTCAACCCATCACCGGTCGAATCGGACTTCACCGGTTCTCCGGTGCGCGGGTCTGTGAGATTGCGTCGATCAACACCGAGGCGGCGGTCAACCACCGTTCCCGGTGGCGGCTTGCCGTTCCCGCCCTTGCGGCGGTCATTCTGAGGATCGCGAAAATCGGGTTTCTCTTGTCCCATGAGGATGCCTCCTGGTCCCGGATGCCCGAACGGGCATATCAGGACTCAGAGGTCATCATCGTCGTAATCCTCATCCGACTCCGTTTCGAAGTCTTCCTCTTCGAACTCGTCGTCGTCGTAATCGTCGCTGAACTCATCATCGTCATCATCCTCATCATCGAGGAAGTACGCCTCGTCGTCATCGAGGTCATCATCGACGTCGCAGACGGGGTTCTCGGACCACAGCGGGATGCCGACCAGCTCGGGCCGCCCGGGCTCGAGAATGGCGGTGCCCGCCGATCCGAAGAGTTCGTCGCTGAGTGAGGGAGCAGGATCTGATACAAGTGCTGAGCTGGGTGCCATGTCGGTCACTCTCCGAAAGTCATCAGGGCGCTACGGCGCGTGTGAATCATCCCAAAGTCCGAGAGACGATCGTCCTCTACAGCGGCCCGATCGATGCGCCTACGGTATCACCCTCGGACCGTGTGTCAACAGCCACAGGCGTACCACATCGGGTTTTTGCCCTCTGGCATTAACTGCCCGCTCCGCATGCCGTACACTCTCAGGCAGATGGCATCTCCAGATCCCAACGAGTTCAACCCCCTGGCAGGGCTTGCCGCCCTCGTCTTCCCCGGTGCCGGGCACCTCGTGCTGGGGCGAACAAAGCGGGCCGTGCTCGTTTGTGTCGGTGTCATGGGGCTCTTCCTCTTCGGGCTGCTCATCGGCGGGATCGACGCCATCGATCATCGCAACGACAAAGTCTGGTTCTACGGGCAGATCCTCGTCGGCGTGCCCACCCTGGCCGTCGATTATGTGCACCAGAACCATTTCAAGGCCGCCGATCCCAACAACCCCGCCGTGATCCGATCGGGATACCCCGGCGAGCACCGCGTCGTGGTGGACGGGCGCCCCGTCTGGCAGCTGCTCACGCCCGAGCAGATCGACCAGGGCATGGGCCCGCCCAATGTGCCGGGCTTGGGGCGGATCAACGAGATCGCCATGCTCTCCATCGTGCTGGCGGGCATGCTCAACCTCATCGTCTTCCTCGACGCGCTGATGCCCACACCCGAGCGTGAGCCCCGAAAATCCGGGGGTGCGGCATGACGACCCTCGCCTATGTCCCCTTCATCGATGCGCTCCCGCTCCACGATGTCTGGTACCTGCTCATCGTCCCGATGTCGATCTTCCTCGCCATCGGCTACAAGGGCGTCCGCTGCCGTGACCTCTCACGCTATCCCCGAGAAGTGGTGGTATTCGTCGTCCAGATCCTGGGGGCCATGGCCCTGCTCGCGATCGGCTTTACGGTCTTCATCAACTACATCATCCCCATGCTCGCGCCCATGCCCACCTGAGCACCGAGATGACCGCCGGAGCGTCTAGCCGCCCGCCACGATGTAGTTCTCCTGCTCGCTCGTATACCCCTTGTCCAGATTCGTCAGCATGTACCGCAGCGCATCGACGCAGTGGTCGTGTCCGTCCTTCTCCGGCGAATCACAGAACGGCTGCCCCCGAGGGTAGTGGTACTTGCGGATCGACTCGATCAAACGCTCGCACGAGCGGAGGATGTACAGCCTCGGCCCGCCATCCGCGGGGCGGAGCCGAGCGCGGATCAGCTTCAATCCCTCGTGCAGCCCCAGACGCCGGTCCTTGACCACCAGCCCGGCGTGCCGCATCGCCTGGATATCGCTGATCCCTGTCTGCAGCCCACGCTGACGCCCCGCCGGATCGACCCCGATCCACGCCACCGTTGGCTCGTGCGAGCGGATGACCCCGATGTGCTCATCGAGCGGGCGATCCGATTGCACATACTCCCGCTCGACCCACACCGCGCCCGTCGCGTCTACCCGCGCGAACAGTACCACCGTCGGCGAGCGGATCCCGAAGTCCATCCCCGCGATGCACACGCCCGATCCCGCTGACTCCGGGATCGCGTCGACGATATGCGCTCGATCATCAAACTCCGGCAACACGCACTCGCTCCGCTGCGGGCGCAGGCACAGCATCTCACTGTTCCATGTCTCACTCCCCACCCGGCGTTTGAGCGCGATCGCATCGTCGATCCCCATATGCCCGGGAACCTCGGCGGGTGCGGTCGGGCGATGTCTGCGTGCCTTGGCGAGCCCCGCACACTCGGGTGCCAGCGGGCACGGGCCATCGTCGCTCACGCATTGGTGCGTCTCGTCGCACGCATCGAGCACATCCACCACGCCCCACTTGAACACGCGGCGCGGCGTCGTCCCGTCGCCGCTCTGCTCGATCAGCTCGTGCATCAGCCCGTAGGGCACATGCATCGTCGAGAAGCACTCGATGCTCCCGCGAACCGAGTTCTCCCCGCGCCCCATCGCCCGCGTCGTCAGCTGGGCGGCCTCCCATACCTCGCGATCGAACAGCTCCAGCTCGTCGCAGCGCAGCTTCTGCACGCGCGTCCCACGCACCGAGGTCTGCGACTGGGCCAGCAGCTCCACACCCGAGCCGTTGAGCAACCGGATTCGGCGCTCGGTGATCCGCCCGTCCAACAGCTCTTGGAACGGCTCAACCGCGAACAGGTCCCGCAGGTGCGCGTGCATCCGCTTGCTCTGCTCGAGCGAGCCGCCGAGGATGCGGATCTCGATGCCGGGCTTGAAGACCATGTCCAGCAGCGTCGCCACGGCCGCGTAAAAGGTCTTGCCCCCGCCCCGGTTCGCCCACACCACGCAATCACGCGGCGACCGATCCTCGAAGAACGCGTGGCACAGATACTCAAACGGGGCGCTGTGCCCCTCGACGATCGCCTCACGCACCACCACGATCGACAGATGCTCGATCAGCCACGCGTGCAGCTCATCCGGCGTCTCGGGCGCGTGTTCCCACGGCGTGGATGCAGCCTGCACGCTCATGAGCGCACCCCCTCGCGCGCCAGTTCTACGCCAGCAGCAATCAGCAGCGCCCGCGTCCGATCTTCGCTGAGTTTGGCGAGCGAACGCAGCACCGCCCTCCGCTGATCGCGGGTCAGAAAGAAAGTGAGCGAGCTGGGCAGCTCGCCCGTGCCTTGCTCGATGATGGGCGTATTCAGTGGTTCATGTGTCGTGTTGGGCATCTCCCCGGTTGCCTTTCGTAAACGCGTAGGCGCGGGGGCGCGAGCACAGACGACAGGCGGCCAGGGGGGTGAGCCGCTCAAGAGTTTCAGGTTCGATCAGGCCCGGACCCAGCAGCTTGCGCCGCTTGCCCCAGCTCGTCAGCTCGCGTGCGAGCAGCGATCCGGCTTTGATTCGTGCGTGCAGCAACGATCCCGGCGTGCGTCCCAGGTGCCTTAGCGCATCGAGCAGGCGGGTATCGTGGATATCGGGGACCAGCTCGTAGGGCATCATGCCGGCGCGAGCAAAGAATGGGCAGGTGGCGCCCATCGCCGCGACGGCTTCGGTGCCGGGCGTGAGCGGGTTCTCAAGGTACGTCCGCACCAAGCGAGTCGCCACGCCCAATCCCCGGCTGCGCGTCTCCACGATCACCCGCGAGATCATCCGCAGCTCGTCGTTGAGGCGGCGTGCATCGAGCGTCTTGTTGCCCGAGCTGAACCGTCCGGGCCACGCCCGCTCACGCCACACGCCGTTGAGCGTGGGCATCGACACCAGCAGCACGCCCGCGAGCACATCGCCGGTGGGCGTGGTTCGGATCGCCCGCAGCGTGCGAACGATCGTCGCGGGGCGACCCGATCGGTAATGCAGGTGCGCCAGTGCGTGGTAATCCTCGATCGAACCCGGCTCGATACGGATCGCCTGCGACTGCTGCGGGCTGCCCTCGCGCGTCTGCCGTGTGCCCGCGTCGATCACCAGATCCGCCCCGAGCATAGATTCCAGGTCCTCGTGGGCGCTGGCCACGATGAGCGTCACCCCTGCGCGCTGCGCCCAGCGCCGCACTGTGCGGCTCAGCGCGAACGCGCTCACCCGATCCAGATTCGACGCGAACTCATCGCAGACCACCACATCGCCCGCCCCTGCCCGCTGCATGGTCATCGCCAATCGCAGGCGTGCCCGCTCGCCGCATGAGAGCACACCCGCCGGCAACGCCCACAGCCGCGGTTCCGCAAGACCCGCCAACGCCAGCGTCGACGCACGCGCATCGGCATCGCCAGCGAGCAGATCGAAGCTGGCAGTTTGTTCCTGGGCCGCTCGGAGACTCTCCGGCACGATCAGCACTCGCCCGGTGTCAAGATGCGCTGCAAGGCACCGCAGCAGCGAGGACTTGCCCGCCCCCGACGGGCCGACGATTTGCACGACGCGTTGCCGCCCGATCCGATCGATCATCGCGGCATCAAGCGGAATCGGGCGATGCCGTGGCTGTGTCCCTCGGCTTGGCACTACGCCGAAGCTGGCGCAGGCACCGATGAGCTCGTCGCTGATCCACGCCGGCGATCCGATGGCGGTGGGGGAGATGGGTGAGATACGCTGTGCGCTGCTCATGTCTCTTCCCGCTCCGCCCGTTGCCACGCGCGGGACTCGCGCCGGCGTTCCCGATCCGCGATGCTCATCGCCTCGATCGCGTCGCGGTGCTTGCGGACGCAATGCAGCGAGATCCCCAGCTTCTGGCTCACCTCCCGCATCGAACGCCCACGCAGGAAGAGCTCCCGGGCGATCGCGCCCCGTGATCGTCCCCACGCGTTGCAGTGGGCCGCGACATACGCGGCCCGGGGGTCGTTAAGCCTCGCGGTCATCTGTCGGATGCTCCGGCGCACGCTGCGTGGGTCCATGCCGAGCATCACCCCGATCCGCGTCGCGCACAAACCCTGCTCGTAGTACGCCAGGAACAGCTCGCGATCGGGCCCGCTGAGCCACTCGGCCCGGCGGATCAGGCGGCTGATCGTCGCCCCGGGTTGCTTGCGCCGAAGATCAATCCGCTCCTCCACATAGTCAATCCCGCTACCGATCCCCGTATGCCTGCCCATACCTCTGCTCCGTGTCGTACCTGCGTGCTCGTGTTCTCTGAACGGTTGACGATTTTTGACGAGTATACCCGATTCGGAGACAGATGTTTGGGTATAGTTTGGTATGTCCACAAAACAGCGCACAAACCCCGTCACTGCTGGAACACAAACAGAATCCCCGCTGCAGGAGTCACCTGCCCCCACCCAGGGGACCGCGACGCTGGGGCGGGAGCTCCGCCGCCGGCGCGGGCTGCTGGGGCTGTCGCTTAGCGAGCTGGCCCAACGCGTGGGCTGCACCAAGTCCTACCTCTCGGCCATCGAGTGCGCCAAAAAAGGCCCGCCCACGCCCGCCATGATCGCCCGCATCGAGTCAGCCCTGGAATGCGAGCCCGGGCAGCTGCTTGCGTTGGCCCAGCTCGAGCAGACACCCACCCAGATCCGCGCCGATCTTGAATCGCTCAAGCAACGCGACTGCAACGCCCGGTTGCTGGCACGCCTGCTCAAGCTCAGCGCCCAGCAGGGCGCCTCGCTCGATGAGCTGTACGGCTCGGGCATGCTCCGCGCCGCGATCGAGCAGATCGATCCCGGGCACGGCTCGCTCACCAACGAACAACCGCTGCGCCTCGCCCCACAGGTGCCGCTGATCAACAAGGTCACGGCCGGCTACCCTGCGGACTTCACCGACCTCGACTACCCCGCCCGCGTCGCCGACGAGTACATCCGCACGCCCGACCTCAACGACCCAGACGCCTTCGCCGCCCGTGTCGTTGGCGATTCGATGGAGCCCAACTACCGCGAGGGCGACATCGTCGTCTTCTCGCCGCTGCGTGCGATCGAATCGGGCGCCGACTGCTTCGTGCGCCTCGAGCCCGATGCGCAGAGCACCTTCAAGCGTGTCTACTTCGAGCGCGACGACGCGGGCAACGAGCTGATCCGCATCCAGCCCATCAACAACGCCTATGCGCCGCGCACGGTGCCTCGTGAGCAGGTCGCCGGGCTCTACGCCGGCGTGAGCGTGATCCGATCGATCGGCTGATTGATCAATTGTGCGCCGGCGAACTCCCCCACGCGATCACCAGCACGCCCGCCAGCACGATCACAACGCCCACGACCTTGCGCATCGTCATCGCCTCGCCGAGGAACAGAATCCCCAGCACCACGGCCGTCGCCGGTGCGATCGTGAATGCGATGGGCTTCATCTTCGACACCTCACCCATCGAGATCGACACATAGAACGCGACCATCGCTAGCGCACCGGCGATGATGCCAGAGCCGCCCACGAGCAACGCCCACTCCTTGATCGTCAGCGCATTCTCACCGTGCATCGACAGCCCCTTGCCTGCGCCCTGCGGCGCGAGCTTGCGTGCGATGAGGTACGCGATCCAGATGATGGGCAGCGCGATCGAGGTACGCAACGCAACAGCGAAGAACGGCCCGACCTTGTGCGTGTGCAGCACGGCCTTGGCACAGACCTCACCGATCCCCCAGCACAGACCCGCGACCACGGCGAAAAGTATGGCTTGCATGGGGCGATTCTACACTTGCTATCATTCCACCATGAGCAGCACCACCCGCGAGGCGGGCATCATCCAGGACGAGCTGAGCACCTACGCCAGGCTGGCGGGCGACTTCGCGGGCGACCCAGCCAACGCCGCCAAGGTCGAATCGCTCGCCCGGGTCTGCGCCGATTCGGTGCGATCAGGCGGCAAACTGCTCGCCGTGGGCAACGGCGGGTCCTGCGCGGACGCCGTGCATTTCTGCGAGGAGCTCACCGGGCGCTACCGCAACGACCGGGCACCGATCCCGGCCATCGCCTGCAGCGACGCCGGGCACATCACCTGCGTCGGCAACGATTACGGCTTCGACCACATCTTCTCCCGCTGGGTCAATGGGCTGGGCAAGCGAGGCGATGTGCTCATCGCCCTGTCCACCAGCGGCAACAGCGCCAACATCATCAACGCCGTCGAGGCCGCCGAGGCCAACGGCATGCATGTCGCGACCCTGTTGGGCAAGGGCGGCGGCAAGCTCGCGGGCACCGGTGAGACCCAGTGGATCGTCCCCGGAGAGACCAGCGATCGGATCCAGGAGCTGCACATGCTGATTCTGCACGCGCTCGTCGGCGCGATCGAGCGGGCCCTGGGCGACGGATGAGCGAGCCCACACCCAAACCAGAAGAACCGATCGTCATCGGCTGGCGCGAGAAGATCGACCTGCCGGAGTGGGGGCTGCGGCGGGTGCGAGCCAAAATCGACACCGGCGCTCGCACCAGCGCCATCGATGTCTCTGAGATCGAGGAGCTCGAGCCCGGGCGTGTCCGCTTCCGCATCGTCTACCACCACGATCCCGAGCGGGTCACCCGATGGATCTACGCCGACACAGTCCGGACGAGCACCGTCAAGCCCAGCCACGGCGAGACGCAGGAGCGGTTCGTGTGCGAGGCGCTGGTGCGGATCGGCGAGGTCCAACGCCGCGTCGAGATCTCGCTCGTCAGCCGCAAGGGCATGCTCTGCCGCATGCTGCTCGGACGCACGGCCCTCGACGGGCTGCTGGTCGACGCGGGCAACAAGTACCTGCTCACGGACGCCAAGCGCCGGGCAAAGGTTATCGATCCAATACTCGAGCACCCGAATGAAGGCACGACACCATGAAGCTGGGCATCCTTTCAACATCACCCAACAACTACAGCACGAGCCGCCTTCGCGAGGCCGCCCAGCAGCGCGGGCACGATGTCAGGGTGCTCAACACGCTCCGGTTCTCGATCGAGCTTGAGGAGGGCGAGCCCAACCTGCACTTCCGATCAAAGCAGCTCAGCGAGTACGACGCGATCCTCCCCCGCATCGGCGCGTCCATCACCTACTTCGGCACGGCCGTGGTCCGTCAGTTCGAGCAGATGGATGTCTACACGCCCAACACCGCCGCGGGCATCAGCAACTCGCGTGACAAGCTCCGCTCGCTGCAGATCCTGTCCCGACACGACATCGGCATCCCGCACACCACCTTCGTGCGCGATCGCGCCGATGTGCTCCCCGCGATCGAACGCATCGGCGGCGCGCCCGTCATCATCAAGATCCTCGAGGGCACCCAGGGCGTGGGTGTCATCCTCGCAGAGTCAACCAAGGTCGCCGAGGCGATCATCGAAACCCTCCAGACCGCCAAGCAGAATGTGCTCATCCAGCAGTTCATCGCCGAGAGCAAGGGCACCGATGTCCGCGCCTTCGTCGTGGGCGACAGCGTCGTCGCCGCCATGCGCCGGCGAGCAACCGGCGACGAGTTCCGCTCCAATGTCCACCGCGGCGGTACCACCGAGGCCGTCGAGCTCGACGACGAGACCGCGCAGGTCGCCGTCCGCGCCGCACAGATCATGGGCCTCCGCGTCGCGGGCGTCGATATCCTCGAATCCGACAACGGCCCGCTCATCATGGAGGTCAACTCCTCGCCCGGGCTCGAGGGCATCGAGGGGGCCACCAAGCTCGATATCGCCGGCAGCGTCATCGACTACATCGCCCAGCAGGTCAACTTCCCCGAGATCGACCTCCGCCAGCGCCTCACCGTCTCCAAGGGCTTCGGTGTCGCGGACATCTTCATCCCCGAGGGCTCAGAGCTCGTCGGCAAGGCCATCAGCGAATCCGGCCTCAAGGACCGCGACCTCACCGTCCTCAACCTCCACCGGGGCACCTCCATCATCTCCAACCCGCGATCCTCACGCGTGCTGGAAGCGGGCGATCGGGTGCTCTGTTATGGCCGTCTGGACAACATGCGTGACCTGGCGGCCAACAAAGTGAAGCGCAAACGCCGCATCAAGCCGAAGAAACTCTCGACCCAGGTGCCATCGAACCAGAGCGGATCATGAGCGAGAAATCGGCCCACGAAGCCCACATGTCCAAGCGGGAGCGGACCCCATGGTTCGCCGACGCGACCATGCCCGGGCAAAGGGACCGCTACCAACTCATCATCTCCGAACGAATCTCCGGACGAGAGGTAACCATCCCCGCATTCGTCTGGAAGGGCAACGAGCCCGGCCCGGTCGTCTCTATCACCGCCGCTGTGCACGGCGACGAGATCAACGGCACCGGCACCATCCGCTCCCTCATCTCCGACCCGCCCTTCGAGCTCCTCCGAGGCACGCTGGTCATGGTCCCGGTCGTCAACCTCATGGGCTTCGAGCGCCACTCGCGATACCTGCCCGACCGGCGCGACCTCAACCGCTCCTTCCCGGGCACCTCGGGCGGCTCGCTCGCCAGCCGACTGGCGCACTCCTTCTTTACCCAGGTCACAAGGCACTGCGACTACGGCATCGACCTGCACACCGCCGCCGTCCGGCGCACCAACTTCCCCAATGTCCGCGCCGACATGAGCAAGCCCGCACTCAAGGCCTTCGCCCGTGCCTTCGGCACCGAACTGCTGATCGACGGTGCCGGCCCCAAGGGCTCGCTCCGCCGCGCCGCTACCAAGGCCGGCTGCCTCACCATCATCCTCGAGGCCGGCGAGGTCTGGAAGGTCGAGGCCGCCGTTGCCGAGTACGCCATCCGCGGCATCACCAACTGCCTGCGTTACCTGCACATGATCGACGGCGAGCCCATCAAGCCCGCATACCGCCTCGAAACCGATTCGTCGAGATGGGTCCGTGCCACAGGCGGCGGGTTCCTTGAGTTCCATGTCGCGCCCGGCGACATCGTCCACGAGCACGACCCCATCGCCACCAACTGCGATCTCACCGGCGAAGAAGTCGAGATCATCCGCGCACCCCGCGATGGCATCGTGCTGGGCATGACCACCATCCCCAGCGTCGCCCCCGGCGACCCGGTCGTCCACCTCACCTACCCCAAGCAGGGCTCGCTGAGCCGGATCGAGCGGGCCGTCGACAAGCTCGACGACGATTCGCTCCACGAGCGCACCCGCGAAGACCTCTCCCGAAGCTTCGTGGTCACCGAGTTCGACGAAGACCCCGAGTAGGGCACGAAAAAACCCGCGATGACGCGGGCTCATTCAGTGCAGTCAGTTCGTTCAGTTCTGGGCGACGACTTCCGCCTCGTCCACATACTCCCACACCGTCACCGGCAGCTGACGCACGCCCCACTGGAGCGCCATCTCGTGGGTCGGGTAGAGCAGGTCCAGGCGGTTGCCCTTGATCGCGCCGCCGCAGTCCATGATCGGAACGATCTCGCTGCTGGCGTAGCCCGGGACCGAGATCAGCGAGCGGTAGGGGAGCACCCGCGGGTCCGCCGCCACCAGGTTCATGCCGTTGGTCCACACGCTGTACATGATGGCCGTCTTGTTATCGGCGTACTTGCCGCACGAGCGGGCATCTGGCGAGTAGCCCGTCACGGTCATATAGATGGTCCGCGCCGGGCGGACCTTGCGACCGTCGAACCAGCGGACCGAGGTGTCGGTCTCGATCTCTGCGGCCGCCTCGATCTGTTCCTCGCTCGGAACCTCGATCTCGGGCTGGGCCAGCGACTCCTCGATGGCGACGGCGATGGCCTCTTCGTCCACGGGGTTGCTGGGGATGGGCATCGCCTGCTCGATGCCGGGCTTGGGCTCGGTCGTGCGGATCTGGGCCAGGGCGGGCAGCGAGCCGCGCTCCTTGGTGAAGATCGCGCTACCAACAACCACGCTGAGCGCACACATCCAAAGCATCATCTCGCCGGCCACAACGCGGCCAGCTCGGGTGTGCATTCTGTTCTTTGATTGACGCATCAGGTCGAGCCTCATTCGTGTCTTCGATGTGGTTTGGAAGATCGATCACCACCTTGCGTGGTCTCGATCAACGGCTCCGTCCGAAGCGCACCATGCGGGTGGCTGTCCCCGTCTGGCTCGCAGTGGCAATCCATGCCTCTGGAAGCCAAGTGTAGCCCCGACAAGACGATGGGAAAGCGATCTTCCAACCCCGAACATGATCGGACGATCAACCCGCCCGCTGAACCCGGATATCCGTCACAGACCACATCTCTTACGGTCCCAGAACCGCGTTCCTCGCCGTGATCGGGCTGTGGTGTCCCCATCGGGTTTGATCGATGGTCCCGAAAGAACGCCGATTGGTGGGCATGAAGGGGTTCATCCCCGAAACCGGGACCGGGCTCTTTGCGTATAGGATGACCCCGGTTCACGCCCACAGACATGCACGGGCGTGCTATCCTTGTCTTTCGCCCCGCGTTGCAGTCGGGCGACGATCCCCGGTGGGCGGGGTGGGATATAGACGAATCGACCTCTATCGGGCCCCCAGGCCCCTGAAACCGCGCCGGGCCCGGCGTGGTCGCTCTGGAGACGCAACGACATGGCCAAGATGTTCTACACGCTCGAAGAAGCCGCGACCAAGCTCGGGATGAGCGAGAGCGATGTCCAGTCGCTCGCCGAGTCGGGGCAGCTGCAGGAGTTCCGCGACCGCGACAAGCTCATGTTCAAGGTTGAGCAGGTCGACCTGCTGGCCGGCGACGACGACGGCGGCGACGAGGAGATCACCCTCGCCGATACCGCCGGAGGTATCGAGCCCATCTCCCTGAGCTCCTCGGGCAGCGCCAGCTCGCTCTCTCTGGAGAACAGCGGCGAGGGCACCGGTATCTCGATCTTCGAGCCCGACGACGGCGACATGGCCGACGCCAACGCCGACACCCTCGTGAGCGGCGGCGCCCTCGGCGGCTCGGGCTTCAACATGGACGCGGGCGCTTCGGGCTCAGGGCTGGCGCAGCTCGCATTCGAACCCGACGACACCTCGCTGGGCGGCAACCTGCTCGACGACCTTGCAGCCGACTCGCAGGCCGGCGGCACCTTCTCGGGCGGCACCGGGCTGGGCGACACCGCGATGGGTGGCTCGGTCTCGGGCGCGCTCTTCGAGGGCTCCAGCGGCGCAGGCGAGTCGGACTTCACACCCGCCGCTGCCCCCATGATGGCACCCATCGGCGCCGAGCCCTACGACGGTGCCAGCTCGGGCCTCTTCGGTGGCATGGCGCTGGGCATGGTCCTCATGCTCATGCTCGCGCTGGCGGTGATGGTCCTGGGGATGACCGGCGGCTCAGCGAGCATGCTCAGCAGCGTCGACCAGAACATGCTCTATATGATCGCCGGCGGCGGCCTGGGCGTCGTGCTCATCTTCGCTGGCATCGGCTGGGCCATGCTCCGCCGCAGCTGATCGCCCCACACTCCCAACGATCACTCAGGCACCCCCGCTCTTGCGGGGGTGCTTTTCTTTGACACCCGCTGATGGGCGAGGGCGCCCCGGTGCACCCGCCCCGATGCCCTCAGCGGCTTCCAGTATTTCTCATTTCCGATATTGACATTGATTGGGTTCTGATACGATTTCCGCTTCGACGACCGGCGCCCCGCCCCGACTCGCGCCAAGGCCATTGTGGCCTCCCCTGGCGGGCTCCGATACTGGGCCGACGGCGTCGATCGACAGGGTCTGTGTCAAATGATGCACCCACACACGGAGCTTCGTTTCATCAACGAAACCATCGGACACGGCGTGGTTGCAACACGCGACATCCCCGCCGGCACCATCACCTGGGTCTTCGATAAGCTCGATCGCGAGTTCTCACCGGACCAGATTCAGGAACTCCACCCGCTGTACTCCGACACCATGGACAAGTACTGCTTCCGGAGCGGGAACGGGAACTGGATCTTCTGCTGGGATCACGCGAAGTATGTGAACCACTCGTTCAGTTCCAACTGCATGACAACCGCGTACGACTTCGAGATCGCGATCCGCGACATCCGCGCCGGCGAAGAGCTCACCGACGACTACGGCTACCTCAATGTGATGCAGCCATTCAGGGCGGAGGACGAGGGCGCCGATCGCACGATCGTCTACCCCGACGACCTGCTCCGCTATCACGAAGCGTGGGATGCGCAGCTTCGCGCCGTGTGGCCCTCGATCGCTCGTGTCGATCAGGCGCTGCTCGATCTCGTAGATCCCACGACATGGAAGCGCGTAAAGCAGATCGCGCAGGGGCGAGCGCCGATGGACTCGATCCTCTCCTGCTACCACGCCCAAACCCAAGTCGCAAGCTCGTGCGAGCGGGCATAACGCCGGGGCGTTCGCGAATCGTCCGAGTGCGATCTCAGTGCTGTGTCTCTACCCGCACACCCTGCGGCTGGTATCGACCGCCCTGAATCTGCAGCATCCCGAAGACACCGGTGCGTGCGTAGAGCAGCTCCGGCCGTTCGTGCTCGATCGAGATGAACGCGTAGAGCAGGGGGCTCTGCACATGCACCCGATCGCCCGCGACGCGGATCTGGGGAACCGAGCACGATTCGGTCAGTGACGCGGGCAGTGCGCTCTTTGCGCCGCTCGAAGGATCGAAGATCGAGATGCTCTCGGGCTGCCCTGGCGAGGCCTCGTATCGCACAGTCAGCAGCACCGAGCGTCCCGCGGGCGACAGCGTGCCCAGCGCCCGGCGCGATACACCCCACTCGATCGAGAGCGACCGCAGCGCCGGCTGGGGCGTGATCGCGAGCACCCTGCGATGCTGGATCGGGTTCGCGCTCATGACGCATCCCCCTTGCGGGTCCGCTCGTGCGTCCGCTTGCGCCCCACGGGGGCCTTGGCGAGCAGCCGGGCGGCCGTCTGCAGCCCCGCGCCGCGCGGGCCGGCAAACTTGTGCGCCAGCGTCGTGATCAGCCCGAACCCATCGCGGATCTCGTCCAGCCGCTTGTGCAGCGCCCGGATCTCTTCCTGCGACTTGGCCTCGACCTGCGGCGCCAGCTCACCGATCTCATCCAGCGCATCCAGCAGCGGGTCCACCTCACGCTTGATCCGCTCACGCGCGATCGCTCGCAGCATCGACCACACATCCTGCTCGGCCTGGAAGTACTCCTTGCGGTCGCCCGCGTGGCGCACCTTCTCGATTACGCCCCACTCCAGCAGCGAACGCACCGACATCGAGACATTCCCGCGTGACACACCAAGACGCTCCATGATCTCGTCCGTGCACATCGGCTGCCCGGTGATATAGAGCAGCGCGTGCACCTCGGCCATTGTCCGGCTGATCCCCCACACCGACCCCATCCGCCCCCACGAAGCGATAAACCGATCCTGCGCCTCGAGCAGCTGGGCCCGGGCCTCGGGGGAAGTATCAGGCGTGTTGCGTGCAGCGGCCATACCCAATTATCGCAGGTGCTGGGGCCTGTGTCGAGTGATTTTCAATGAAATCTGAAAATCGAAAAACTACGCCACCGCGATCTCAACGCACCCGCTCAGCCCCAGCACGATCGAAACCACCCCGTTGAGCGTGAAAAACGCCATCGGGATCCCCGCCTTGCCGCGCCGAATCAGCAGCGTGTGCTCCCAGACCAGCAGCCCCACGGTGATCCCGATCGCCACAGCGAACACCGCACCCAGCGCCTCGCTGCTCCGCAGCGCCATCAGCAGGCACCCGATCGCGGCCACATGCAGCACCCTTGAGATCCACAACGCCCCGCGCCACCCAAACCGGGCCGGCATCGAGTTGAGCCCCACCGAGCGGTCGTAATCCAGGTCCTGCAGCGCGTAGATCACATCGAACCCCGCCACCCAGCACAAAACCATCCCCGCGATCCACAGCACGCTCGGCGTGTGCGCCAGCATCTCCGGGTTCACCGCGATTGCCGCCGCGATCGGCGACGCCGCCAACGCCCCACCCAGGAACACATGGCACAGCCAGGTGAACCGCTTCGTCAACGAATAGAACGCAATCCACGCCAGCACCGGCGCGCCCAAGATCGTCGGCCACCAGTTGCCGAACAGCACGCCGAACATCGAGCACACGACCATGAACCCGACCGCATTGAGCGCCAGCAGCACATACCCATCCCGCAGCGTCAACGCCCCCGACGCGAACGCCCGCCGGGCCGTGCGCGGATTGTCCGCATCGATCCTCGCGTCCGCGACCCGGTTGAACAGCATCGCCCAGCTGCGCGCAAACACCATGCACAGCACCACCAGCACCAGCATCTTGCCCAGCGTCGCCCAGTCGATCCCATGCGCGGGCGCATCGCCCTGATATGGCGCCACCAGAAACGCCCCGAGAATCGCGAAGGGCATCGCGAAGACCGAATGCGCCAGCTTGATATCGCCCATGGCGATCATCAGCTTGCGCCCCAGGGATGGGCCGGATGAAATGGCGTGGGTCGTCTCGCTCACAACCCCAAGGGTAGGCAGCTCAGCGGATCACGGGCACCCGGCATTGAACCCCGTCAGGAACGCCGACACATCAAAGAAGTTGAACAGCCCGTCCCCATTGAAATCCGCGGCCGCATCCTGAGCGTTGTACGCCACCAGGAACGCCGAGACATCGAAGAAGTTGAGCAGGCCGTCTCCGTTCATATCAACCGGGCACGGGTTCGCCAGCTCACCCACGGCCCCGGTCACGACCAAGGCATAGCCCTGCGGGCCCTGATTCACGGCCGCACCGCGCACGCGGATGGTGTAATCGCCATCGAGCGGCGTGGAGATCATCACCATCTCGACATTGTTCAACTCGTCCGTGGTCGTCGCAAAGGTGCTCTGCCCGTTGACGATGTTGTTGCCATAGATCGTCTGCCCAGTGGGCAGCACGACCTCCAGATCGAGGTTGTTGACCGGCGTGAACGACGAGTTGGGCGTCGACGGCGCATCGTGCCACACCAGCGTGACCTTCATCGGGATGTTCGCATCGTCGCTGACCACGACCAGCTCATCGACATCGCTGGTGCTCAGCGCGTTGGGGCCGGCGTTGCGGTTGTCGCGGATCACGAGGCGCTCGTCATCGCCGGGGAAGTAGAAGCTGTTGTCGAGTAGCGCCCGCCCCCAGCCCTCCTGGTTGCTGGGGAAGCCGCTGATCCCGGTCATGTCCACGGCCGAGTTGAGCAGCATCGCCTTCACCAGCGGGCCCGATGGCGTGAAGCCATCGTCAAAGGTCGGCACGCCCGACGGGTAGTAGCCGTCCTCGAAGTACTGGCGCGTCAGCGCGGCGCTGCCCGCGATCGCCGGCGCGGCCATCGAGGTGCCGGTGAGCCCAAAGGTGCCGCAGCTGGTGTTCACCTGCGACGACTGGGTGTTGCAGCCGGGCGCGAAGATCTCGGGCTTGCGTCGCCCGTCGTCGGTCGGGCCGCGCCCGCCCGAGCAGAAGCTCCCCTGATTGTTCGCGTCCTGCGAGGCGCCCACCGCGAGGCAGTTCTTAGCGTTCTCGGGGTTCTTGAGCGTGCTCGTGTTGGTCACCGCGAAGATGACGAGGTTGTCGTCGTTGCTGAAGCTGAACGAGTCGATCGCCCGCGGCATGCCGTTGTACGCCGTGGTGCCGTCATCGCCCCACGAGTTGGTGTGCACCATCGCCCCCTGACCGTAGTGGGTGGTGAGCTTGGCGGTCAGCCCGCTGAAGGTGAAGGAGGGCACGACATCGAAGATCATGCGGGCCTCGTACGCCACGCCGCGGGTGTTGTTGTTGCTGCCCGCATCGCCCAGCACCGTGCCGGCGACATGCGTGCCGTGGAAATCGAAGCCCGAAGCGGTGGTGTTGTACGCCTCGACCTTGCGGTGGTCGGGCCCGATCGGATCGCCCTCGGGGTCGCTGAAGGAGCAGTGGTTGATATCCACGCGCCCGTCCATGATCGCCACGAGCTGGTTCTCGCCGTGCAGCCCGTTGTCGTAGAGCGGGAAGAACCCGTTGACATTCGACTGCACGATCCAGCGGGTCGTGCTGTTTCGATAGGTGATCTCGGGGGCGGACTCGATCCACTGCACATCCTCGATGCGCGCCAGGGCGCGCACCGCGTCGGGCGTGCCCAGCACACCGATCATGTAGCGCCCGTCGAGCAGTTCGTCGTTCATGATCTCCACGCCGCCCGCTCGCTCGATGGCCTTCTTGGCATCGACGATCGACGCGCCCGGGAAGAGATACACATGCGTCGCGACCTTGCCCTGCAGCGCGATGTCGATCCGCTCCTGCGTCTGCAGCACGCGCGCACCGATCTGCGGGTCGATCTTCCACGCGTCGTCGAAGGCGACCAATCGATCAACGAAGCCCAGCGCCCGCAGCGCATCAACGCGTGCCTCGCGGGTCTCGATGATGAAGGCGTTGGTGGGGAGGTACTCGCCGATCCGCACGCCCGTCGCCTCGATCTGCGCCCGCCGCTGCGGGCTCATCGGGCCATCGAGGACCAGCACCATCCGCTTGGGCATCCGCTGCGGGCGTGCCTGATTGGCACGCAGCGCGTTCTCCAGCGTCGCGACCGGGACCTCGCCCGTCTTGAGGCGCAGGTCCTGAGCATTGGTGGTGCCCGCGAGCATCGCGAGCAGGGCGGCGTGAAGAACGATCGATCGGTTGCGGCGCATAGCAGTCTCACGGATCCGGGGTACGAATGGCTCTGGGAACGGGTATCGGGCCGACATCGCGCGAGCACAAGCAAACCCGGGAGATCGTCCCGCACTGCATCGCCTCTTGCCGGTGATACCCAACCGCCCGAGCGGGCGTCGGTCCCATATACGACCCGCGCACCCACCCGGATGCACCCCGCCAGCATGAGAAACCGCCTTACGCGGCGTTGGAACGCCGCTGGGGCGTGGATTTCTTGGTCAGCCCGCGGGCCTTCTTGAGCGCGCCGGGGCGGTCCTTGGAGATATGGATCAGGCGATCGAGGCGGGTCTTCTTCATGACCTTGGTCACCTCCTTGGGCACCTTGTACAGCACAAGCACGCCCCCGATCCGTTCCAGATCGGCGCTGAGCTGCGCCAGCGACCCAAGCACGCTCGAGGCCAGTGTCTCGGTGCTCCGCATGGAGAGCAGGATCACCCGAGGGTGCCCCTGGCGGTAGAGACTGGCGATCTCGGCGCGCAGCTTGCCCGTGTCGAGCGATCGCAGCGAGCGGTCGTTCAGGGCCGCACGCATGTGGTCGCTTTCCACACGCACCCGCAGCAGCCCGGTCTCGGGCTTGGGAGCAGAATCAGTATCGGACGCGATCGCATCGCGCCCCGCTTGATCGAGGTCGAATCGCATGATGGTCATCCCCTGGTGCCCGAATGGGCTTCAAAGACGAACACAACATGCATTGGCACAGGCCAGGAGGCGAACGAAGCCACACATCAGTGTGCCGCCGTGGGCGCTCTGGGGGGATTGCCGCCCAGCCCCAACCGCTATCGGCCTACGCCTCGATGGCATCAGTAGCATCGAACCCCAGCGCGGCGCTGATCGCGCGGTGCGATAACCCGCGCACCTGAAATCGCTTCTCGGGGTTGGTCTGCCCACCGATCAGCTCGATCTGCGTGTCCCTGATCCCCAGCGAGCGTGCGAGCAGCCCGGCGATGGCCTTGTTCGCCTTGCCGCCCTCTGGCGCGGCACTGGTGCGCACCTTGATGCGATCACCCAGCATGCCCGCGACGGCATCACGCGATGCCCCGGGCACCGCCTTGACGCGGATCACCACACGGGGCAAGTCGTCGTTCATTCGCAGGGGTTCTGGAAGCGGTCGATGAAGTCCATGATGTCCATGATATTGATCGAGCCGTCGCCGTTGAAGTCGCCCGCCTGATCGTTGCTCAGGTACGCCTGGAGCATGCGCGACACATCGTAGAAGGTGAAGCGACCGTCCTCGTCGAAGTCCGCCGGGTGGTACGCGTACACCGTCATCTGCTGATCGATCGCCGGGTTCTCAATGACCGTCACCGAGCCGTCGGCCCACTCGAACCGGACCGACTCCACGCTCGTGGCCTCACCCAGACCGTAGTGCACCGTCAGCTCGGACTGCCCGAGGTAGCTGCTCGCGCCGTCGTTCACACGCAGATGGTCCTTGCCCGCGTATCGGGCGATGATGCGTGTGCCGTAGCCCATCGGCGCCAGGCACGGGTGCATGTCGGTGTTGAGATCGATGCGCAGGTAGTGGGCGTCGAGTGTGCCGGGCTCGTAGAGATCGTTGCGATAGATGCGGAACGGCCCGCCGTTGTCCACGAACACAAGGTCGAGATCGCCGTCGCGGTCGTAATCGAGCTGCGCCATGCCACGCCCGTTGATGTTGAAGCTCAGCCCGGTGATGAACGAGATGTCGTTGAAGTTCGCGCTCCCGTCGTTCTTCCAGAAGCGGGTGGGCTCGTTGGGCCACTGCGGCCAGCCGTTGGTCGCGACAATATCGACATCGCCGTCGTTGTCGTGATCGCCCGAGACCACACCCCAGCCCCAGCCGATGTCCGCCACGCCCCGGCTGGTCGCCTCGTCAACGAAAATCGGCGTCCCATCGGGCTCAACCCGATCACCCATGAACAGCGTGTTGAAGTAGTTGGCGCTGGGGACATAGATGTTGGTCTGGAACCAGTCGAGCTTGCCGTCGCCATCGAAATCGTTGACGGTCGCCCCCATCCCGTTGTGGTCGGTGGTAATCCCGGCCGTCTCGGTCTCGTCGCGGAAGGTCACCCGCCCGTTGGCGTCCGGCCCGTTGCTGACATACAACGCCGAGGTCTCGAAGTCGCAGGTCAGCAGCAGCTCCGGGTAGCGATCGCCGTTGAGATCGACCATCTTGGGCGTGAACCCGCGCAGCACCGTGTCATTCGCCGGAAGCACCTCGGCGCTCACATCGGTGAAGTACCCGTTGCCGTCATTCTCGAAGAGGCGGTTGCCGTGGCTGCTGGTGGTGAACTGCCATGTGGCGGCGTACAGATCCAGATCGCCGTCCAGGTCGTAGTCGCCAAAGCAGGCCCCCTTGCCGCCCACGATCTCGAGGATGTTGTTGACCCCACGCAGCTGGGCCTCCTCGCTGAACGACCACTGCCCATTGCTATCCGGGCCCTGGTTGATGTAGAGCAGGCACTTGCCGGGCTGGGCCTGGGCGCTGGCCGGGCCGTAGGAGATGACATACAGGTCGGGAAGCCCGTCGTTGTTCACATCGCCAACCGCGCTGCCCACGCCCAGAATCATGCGATCGACGCCCCAAGACGAGGCCTGGTTCTCGAAGGTCCCGTCCTGCTTGTTGATGTAGAGCATGTCGGGCGTGTTGCCCAGCCCCGGGATATAGAGGTCAGGCCAGCCATCAAGGTTGAAATCACCCACGCTCACGCCGCCGGTCATGCGGTCGTGCTGCCCGGTATAGCTCTGAAGGGGGATGGTGACCGCGTTAATCCCGGCCTGCTGGTTCGCCAGCGTGTAGCGTGCATCGCTGGCAAGCGTCACCGAAACGCCGATCGCCGGGAGGCAAGTGCAGAGGACCCGTGCAAGATGAAAGTGGTGTGTGTTCTGGATCATGTAACAGGGTTCCAAGTTGGGGCGCGGTGACATCAACGCCAGGTCATGCGTGGCGGGATTCCTGCGTGGCCCCCTCAACCAACAGGATGACACGGAAACGCGTTTGGTTCAAGCCAGAACCCGCCCTGGGAGTCAAAAACGGGCGAAAACCACAGAAACACGACCCGCGTGAGGGGACCGATCCCGATAACAGTTCGTCCAACCGCCGCGCCAGATGCACCGAGGTCATGATTTGGACAAAGCATCCAACTCAGACCGTCGCGGGCTTCTTCCGACGGTTTTCGAAGATGGCCGTCGAATCACCTCCGAGCGATTCCAGATCCCGCACCGGTCCATTCACAACCCGCTCAAACGCCATCTCCGCGTTCGCTTTGCTGAACTCCGTTCCGATGAAGTGCCGCCCCATCGCATGGGCAATCACCCCCGTCGTCCCCGATCCCAGAAACGGATCCAGCACCACATCGCCCTCGTTCGAGCAGCTCGCGATCACCCGATGCAGGTACACCTCCGGCAGCTGATTATCGTGCTTGGCACGGCGCTCCTTGTTGTTGCCCTGAATGCGACCCCAGTACTTGCCATACCACACATCCATCGGCACCCGCATCCCCGCCGGCAGCCCATCCTTCTTGCTCTCCGTCCGCGGGTCGCCATAGATCGCCCGCCGATCCGAAACCTCAAGGATCGGCTCGGGGTTCCAGGTCCGCTTGGCCGGGTCCTTGCAGAAGTACAGCGCGTGGACCTTGGAGTTGATGAACCGCCCCTTGGTGTTCTGCCCGAAGCGATAGTGCCACACGCACCAGTTCACCATGTGCATCCCGATCTTCTTGAGATGCACCACGATCTCCGCCGCGCTGTCGTCGGGGATATTCACCCACATCGACCCGCTGGGCTTGAGCGCCCCCGCGCACAGCTCCAGCCACGTGTAAGTGAACTCAAGGTACTCATCCCGCGACATCGCCGCATCGTCCCACGCATCGCCCGTCTCGTGCCGGTCGTAATCCCGCGCCCAGTTGAACGGCGGGTCCGCGAACACCAGATCCACCTGCGCGTTCCTGACCTCATCAAACTTCGGCAGCTCCACCCGGCAATCCCCGATCCGCACGCTCGCCACCACCCCGTTGTCGGGGTGCGTGTGCGTCAAGTCCGGCTTCTTGGGTTTGCTGGGCATGGATTGATTATTCACTCATCATTGGGCGGGCGCAACCACAACTTCTCAATCATCGCAAACCCCGCGGGGTCAAACACCCGCAGCTCCCCCCGAGTGAACGGCTCAAAGTCGTTCTTCCCAAAGTACGACTCCGTCAGTTCCGCGAAGTACTCGCGATCATTACTCAATGCGTAATGCTTGCGGGGCTTGCCAGACACATGCATCACCTCGTCGTACTTCCCGCTCTTCTTCGCCTGCTCATAGCACGACGCGACCAACGCGTGGTCATAGCCCAGCACCAGATCGTGATACGCGTGCGCCAGCTCGTGCAGCACCATCAGCGGCTGGTCCCGCTCCGTCCACTCCACAAAGTTCTTCGGGTTCGCGATCTCGATCCCCTTCTCCTTGTCCGGGTTGAACCCGTTCTCGATCAGCCACTGCCTTCCGGGGTGATAACACGCACACGGGTGCTCGGGCGCGTTGTGCTCCACCCAGATCACGACCCTCCGTAGATTCTGGTGGGCGTGCTCAGGCGTCAGTCGAATAACCTCTGCAAGTTTCGTATCAAGTAGATCAAGAGCGGGCTGGGCTGTCGTGATGTTCCTCATCGCAGCAGCTGATACACGGACTGTAAAACCGTGCATCACCCGCACCGTGTATGACTCCGTCGGCTCATGGATGAAGATCTGCTTTTCTTCAGGCGCCATGCAGTTCATCGCGACAAACGACTCTGCAAAAACTGAGCTGATGGTCAGCGAACTGATGAAAGCGATTTGGATCAGTATTCGTTTCATGGCGCAGCACCCATCATACAACAATCCCACCAACCGCGCCACTCCCCCAGTCTCCACGCTCCCAAGCTTTCTTCCCTCCGATCTCCTTCCTCATCCGCCTCCGCATCCCAACCCCATCTTCCTCTTCCCCGACTTCCCTCTTCTCTGCGCCTCTGCGTGATCTTCGCGTCCTCTGCGTTCAGCCCCCCTTCGAGCCCTTCGCAATCTTCGCGTTCAATCTCCTCGCTCAATCTCCAGCCGCACACACCAGAATCCGCACCGGCACCCCCATATGCCGCGCCCCCAGCAGCGCCAGCGGCCGCCCAGCCCCGCGGATCTGCGCCACACACCGACCCGGATGCGTATACAACCCGTCCGATTCCGTCCGTTTGAATCGCGCCCGCACCCGATCCCCAAACCCATCCAGGATCTCTACCCGCAGGATCACATCGATCACACGCTTCTTGGTGATCTGCACCCCGATCCGCCACGCATCACCATCGCTGATCGCGTGCGGGATCTCCACGCTCTCAAACGCCCGCAGCCATTCCACGGCCGCGTACCCGCCGTCCGCCGCGTACCGCAGCACCCGTACCGACCTGATGTTCGTGTTGCTCATCACCCACCCCTTGACGCTATTCTATGAACAATGCCCGACGCCCACTCTTCATCCCATACGCCCACCCTCAGCGTCATGATCCCGTGCCGCAATAACGAACGCACGATGGGGCGCGTCCTCAACTCCGTGCGCGATCTCGCCAACCAGCTCGTCGTCGTCGATTCCGGCTCCACCGATTCCACGATGGACCTCGTCAACGCCTGCCGCCAGTGGGGCACCTCCGAGGTCCTGCTCATCGAGACCCACTGGCGCGGCTTCGTCAAAACCAAGCAGCTCGCCCTCGATGCCTGCTCCTGCGACTACACCCTCTGGCTCGACTCCGACGAGCCCGTCACACCGCAGCTCGCATCGTCGATCAAGTCCGCCATGGCAAACGGACTCGACGCCGCCACCGTCAACCGCGTCGTCGAATACAAGGGCAAGCTCCTGCGCCACTGCTGGCAGCCCGAGCACCGCCTCCGCCTCGTCAAGACATCACTCGTCCGCGAAAACAAGGCCCGCTTCAACGGCATCGACCCGCACGATTACCTCGAGATCGACCCACCGCACACCGCGCCGCTCATCGATGGTGTGCTCATCCACGAATCCTTCGAGTCCTTCGCCCAGCACCTCGACAACGCCCGCCGCCTCTCGCTCGTCAGCGCCCAGTCCATGCACACCATGGGCCGCCGCACCAACCCCCTCAAGATCATGACCTCGCCCCCCGGCGCGTTCCTCAAGCAGCTCATCCTCAAGGGGAGTTGGCGCGACGGCCCCGCCGGCTGGCTCTGCGCCGCAACCTCCGCCGCGGCCGCGCTGATGAAGCACATGATGCTGTACGAACTGCAGAATCAGGACGCATCATGACTCGCGAACCTGACTTTGAAAGTGATCTGGATCAGTTCAGAGTGTCTTGGAACGATCGCGTCATGCAGTCACCCGTATTGAACCTGCATGCTATCGCGGCATCGGATGCAACTACGCTTACTCAAACACACGAGATGACCAGAAACCGTGTGTTCACGGTGTATGCGTATCGAGATCGAGACAATCAGGATTCGCCAGTTGTTGTGCAGAACCTGGTTGTTGAGATGCTGCTTGAGGTTGATGGACTTGAACCGAACTACACGATCCAGCCATATCAGGTGATCCACTTCAGGGCCCGGATCTCCGAGATCACGCCGGGGGTGCTTCGCGGGAAGATTGAAGAAATCGTGAATACCTCAGTCCAAGATAAACGGCTCGAATCCATCGCTGAAGAACTGAAGAAACCGCTCGTTATCCGAGATGCAGACCTTGGGAACCTCGAACTCGATCGCCAACTTGGCTGCTTTGAGGGCAGGATTCGTTATCGATGGCGGCGAGTCGCGATCATGATCCACGCTGCGTCAGCGGACTGTCTAGCACAACACCTTCCGGCATTCAAATCGCTCTTGAGCAAACTCAAGCTGATCGACTCGAACGCTCGCGTGAGAGTCTGCGATGAACTTCAAGAGACATACAACTCCAACTGGAGAGAACCACCGAGTCCCACTTTGCAAGGCGATGCACTCGGCCGCAAGATTCGGCTTTCGATGATTGAGTTTCATCCTGGCGATCGACTGACACTGTACTACGACGCTCGGGATCTATTTTGGGGCCACGAGATCGAGGTTCGCTGCGAGTCGGATGGATCTGTCTTTGAGGTTTGCCTTTCTGGCTGAGTCGTGCTGGCTGCTTTGCTCACGCGCAGCTTGAGAAGGTTCTTCCAGACTCACACATATGTATAAACCACCTCTTCAACGCGGCGTATGCATGGCACCCACTCCTTATCCCTCTCCTCTGCGCCTCTGCGTGACCTTTGCGCCCTCTGCGTTCAGTCTTCCTCTCCCCTTCGAGCCGGGTGCCCTGCATGGCCATTCGGGTCAATGCAGGAACAAACGACACACAACTTTGACAGGGTGCCACCCATTGCCGCGCAGAAGTACAATGGCAGACATGAGAAAGCAGATCACGATTGCCATCCTGCTCGTCGTGCTCATCGCAGCGGCTTGGCTCGTCATCACGCTCAGGCGTGTCGCCAACGATCAGCTTGACGCTTCAAACCGCGGCCACGCCTACCGAAACTTCTTCGGCGTGCTCGAAATGTACACCGCACAAACCAACGAGTTCCCAACATCGCTCGACGACATGCTGATCATCCAAGATGAGATCGGCTATGAAGGCGTCCGCTGGCCGCAGGATGCCCAACTCCTCGCCGACCTGATCCAGCCTGACTTCACAATCACGCCTGATCCGCACAACCTGAGCGACTTCGCCCCGAACTACATGACCAACGCCGCCTGGGCCGCGCCGGATTGCGAGTTCTACTGGCAACAGGTCATCGAGCATCTCGATACCGAATCTTGATCCGCAAGCTTCCCCTCTGGGTGCCCGTACTCGCCGTCTCCGGCGCAGTGCGGCTCTTCCTCCATCCCCCTCTTCTCTGCGCCCTCTGCGTGACCTTCGCATCCTCTGCGTTCAGTCTTCATCTCCCTCTTCGAGCCTTTCGCGATCTTCGCGTTCAACCCAAAATCTCACGCGCACTCACCGCCCCTGTGCGCAAAATCGTTGTCATGCGCACCCACACCCTTGAACAACCACGCCGCGCCCGTACATTCAGCGCATGACACACGCGAACATCACCAACGAGCTGATCATCGACCTCAACGACGCCTCGATCTCCGCCATCGAGCTCTGCACCCGCCACGGGCTCTCCATCGCCCAGCTCCACGACATCATCACCTCCCCCGAGTTCGTGCAGCTCCAGCGCATGCTCGCCACCATCGAACGAGCCCGCGACACCTTCCGCCTCGCCAGCGTCACCCAGGTCCTCGAACGCATCGCGCTGGACGAGCCAACCTCACCCGCACACGCCGAAACCATCCGCAAAGCCGCGGCCCACCTCGACCGCCACCTCCGAAAGAACAGCACCAAAACCGATGACCCTACCCCCGAACCTGTTCCCGATACTGCTGCCCTCGACGACCCGCAACACGCACCCCAAAGCCCACAAGGCGATGAGCTGACCCCGCCCGCTTCACCAAGAAGCGATCACGCAGAGATCACAACCAATCCTCACGCACCAACCACACGCCCAAGCCCCAACGCACCTCCCTAAGACACCCCTCTGGGTGCCCGTACTCGCCGTCTCCGGCGCAGTGCGGCTCTTCCACCCCCTCCCCTCTCCTCTGCGCCTCTGCGTGACCTTCGCGCCCTCTGCGTTCAGTCTTCCTCTCCCCCTTCGAGCCCTTCGCGATCTTCGTGTTCAGCCAAAATCAACCCCAAACCCCTGTCACCACAACGCCTATGATCGATCTCACAACCCCCATCGTCGGGGGTATGACGGGGCCGAGGGTTGCGAGGATCGCATCCCGGTTCGGCAAGCGCCCTGCAACGGGGCATACAGACAGGATCTCAAGCATATGAGCGACAAATATCGCGACAGCGACGCACCCACCCGGACATCAGGCGGCGACAAGAAACGATCACGACGAAGCGGTGGCGGCAAACGCGGCAAACGCGACGCCGGGGCTGATCGCGAGCCCGAGCGCAAGCGCACCATCTCCGAGCCAAAGGGCGGCTGGAACCCCGACACCTTCGAGACCGACAAGACCTTCGCGGATCTGGAACTCAAGGACTCGATCGTCAAAGCGATGGACGAGCGGGGATTCAAGCATCCCACCAAGATTCAGGCGGCCTTGGTCCCGCTGGCAATGACCGGCGTCGACATCCTCGGCCAGGCCAAAACCGGCACCGGCAAAACCGCCGCATTCGCACTCCCCCTGCTCAACATGATCGAGCCGGGCGATTCGATGATCTCCATCATCCTCGCCCCCACCCGCGAACTCGCCGTGCAGATCAAGCAGGACATCGAGGAACTCGCTGTCCACACCGGCATCAAGGTCTGCGCTATCTACGGCGGGCAGTCCATCAATGTGCAGGCCAAGCAGCTCGAAGAAGGTCCCGAGATCATCGTCGGCACCCCCGGACGCGTGCTCGACATGATCGACCGCGGCTACCTGCATCTCTATGACATCGAGTTCGTCGTCCTCGACGAGGTCGATCGCATGCTCGACATCGGCTTCCGAGACGACATCAAAAAGCTGCTGGGCAAGTGCCCCAAGGACCGCCAGACCATCTTCGTCTCCGCGACATTCACCGACGAGATCGAGCGCCTCGCACGCAAGTACATGCAGGACCCCGAGAAGCTCGAGGTCACCGCAGGCGCCCTCACCGTTGATCTCGTCAAGCAGGGCTATGTCACCGTCGAGCCATGGGACAAACGCCGCATGCTCGCCCACCTGCTCACACACGAAGAACCCGCCCTGACCATCGTGTTCTGCCGCATGAAGCGCACGGTCGACTCCGTCGTGCGATACCTCGAGCGCAAGGGCATCCCCGCCCACGCCATCCACGGCGACCTCTCACAATCAAAGCGAAACTCGGTCATGTCCAAGTTCCGCGGCGGTGAACTCAATGTCCTCGTCGCCTCCGATCTCGCTTCCCGCGGCATCGATGTCGAGGGCATCACCCATGTCGTCAACTACGACCTCCCCGAAGACCCCGACATCTATGTCCACCGCATCGGCCGAACAGCACGCGCCGGCCGCGATGGGCACGCATGGTCGCTCGTCACACCCGCGCAGGGCTCGCTGCTCACCGAGATCGAACTCCTCGTCAACGCCGAGATCCCCGCAAAGAAGTACGAGGACTTCGAAGCCCGCGAACGCCCGGAAGACTGGAAGGACGAGCCCACCGGCGGCCGCCCGACCTACGAAGTGAAGGGCGCACCAAAGGAACCCAAGCAGAACCGCTTCCAGAAGCAGGAACCGCCCAAGGTCGAAAAACTCAGCGACAAGGAAATGGCCGCCAAGTTCCCCGGCGGCATCGTCCCCTCAAAGCTCCCCGGCAAAATGATGGGCGGCAAAGCCAAACGCCGCGGACGCTGACCGATCAGGCCGCCATCCGCGTTGCGCTCACCGGCGCAACCTGCTGCTGACCGCTGAACAGCGCGTTCACCGTGCGCTCAAACATCGACATGCCAAACGGTGTGCGCAGATGGATGCACGGGTGGCGTGTCATCACATCATCGAGCAGCCCGTACCGCCCCGTTGGCGACAGGATCATCACCGGCAGTGGGTCGTGCACGCCCTGCTCGCCCAAACGCTGCTGGAGCGCCGTCAGAGCGTCGCTGAGCTCGTTGCGGTCCTTGGTCTGGCGGAGATGCACCACGGCCATGTTGGGCGTCTGATCCGCCCCCAGCTCCCCGAACGACTGACGCAGCCACAGCCCGAAGATATCCGTCTGCGGGTTGGCGCTGATGAATGCCGGGAGCAAGGCCTGGTCGGGGACCGGGTGCTGCACGCCCTCGCACAGCAGATCGGTGCTGACACCGCTCTGCTCGAATGCCTCATCGATCTGGGCTTTGAGCCCGTCCACAATCGCGTCGAGCGTGAGATCGTCGTTCTCGAGCATGTCGAACAGCGTCTCGCACGCTTCAAGCGTCGTGGAGCCCGAGTTCCCATAGCCCAGCGCGTGGGACAGGTGGTCGCCCAGAGCCACGCACGCGGCCAGTTTTGGCGCCGCGCTGCAGACCGTGCCAAGCTTGACCTGCTCCTCGTGGTGATAGCCGATCACCTGCGTCACCTCACGGGGCAGGTTCCAGGTGTTCGTCATCATCATGCCCAGCTTGTCGTGCTCGACCAGCAGCAGACGTTTCTCACCGGCGTGCATGGGAACACCCAGCTGCGAGCTGATGTCCAGAGTGGTCGTGAGCTTGTCGCCCAACGCACCCAGCATGCGGACACGACCGACATCGTGCAGCAGCCCGCAGGTCATCGCCCAGCGCGGATCGATGCCCTGGCAGTGCGAGGCGATCTTGGACGCGATGACACCCACCGCCAGCGCGTGGGCGCGGAGCTGGTCGTGCGTCACCGGGGCGTTGGCGCGGGCCTTGCTCGTTGGCTCTTCGGCGCTCACCTCGTCGAGGATCGCGACGAGTCGGTCGAGCCCCACACGCAGCAGGGCCTCGAAGACGCTGTTGGCGGGCTCCTCGCAGCCATCTTCCTTCGAGTTGGCTTCGCGGTACAGGCGGGCCATCAGCCCGGGGTCGCCCTGGATCGCGTTGGCCAGCGATTCCATTTTGCAATCGTCCGACTCGAGGATCGAGCGGAGAAAGGCGACCGCCTGCTCGCTGGCGTACATTCGTGGGTGCTCTTCGAGGGCCTTCTCGAGCTCGGGACGGGTGATCATGGGCTTGAGCTGACGCAGCTCCAGCGACTGATCGGGGGCGGGGACGGGCAGCGGGTAGCGCCGCGACTCCTCGGCGGGCTTCTCGGTGCCGTCCTTCTTGGTGGCTTTCTCTGCAAGCTCGTTCAGCTGACGGACCAGCGCCTTGAAGCTGAAGCGGCTCTTGAGCATCAGCGCGCTCACGCCGGCCTCGACCGCCTGGGTGAGCGGGGTTTTGGCCGCGATATTCGTCAGCACGCATGTGCGCATCTTGCTCAGGCGTTTGTCCTGCTTGATCGATCGGAGCAGCCCCAGCGTGCTCCCGTCGGGCGCGACGAGCTCGCAGAGCAGCAGGTCCGGGGCACGCTTGCTCAGCTGGGCCTTGGCCTGGGCGCTGTCGGGGACCGCCAGCACCTTGAAGCCCTCGGCTCGCAGCAGCATCGAGAGGCACTCGCGTGTCAGGGGGCATCCATCGAGGATCAGCACTGATGGCACGGTTACACTCCAATCCACCCTTAGGGGTTATCGACTGGTGTGTATTCGGACGCCCGCACACGCTCTTGGACAGCAGTTGTCAACGGCGAGTTAAACGACTCAAAGTCGTGCGTGAATGCGTTCCAAGTGCATAAGACTGAGATGTGTGTGGATGGAATTCCCCAGCCCCAACGGGGGGAAGTTGCCTTCGGTCCTGGGGTGTTATCGAGCGCCGGCGGTTTCGGCGGCGCGTTCGTGAACGCCCGAGCCGATGCTGCCGACCACATCGCGGTCCTCGCGGGTGCTGGCGGCGGGCTTGGGCTCGAGCTGACCCGTGGCGGGCTTGGTGCTCTGGGCCTGGGCTTCGGCGCTGGCATCCATGGCCTCACGCATGCGGCGTCCGACCTTGAACTTCACGGTGCGCTTGGCGGGCACGGGGACGCGTTCGAGGGTTTTGGGGTTCTGGGCCATGCGCGGGGCACGCTGCTTGACCTCGAAGACGCCGAAATCACGGAACTCGAGGCGGTTTCCGTCGCCGAGCTCGACGATCACCTGATCGAGAAACTCCTGAACAACCTGCTTGACGGCCACGCGCTTCATGCCCGTGCTGTCGGCGATGCGGTCGATCAGGATTTTCTTGGTGATCGTGTCGTTCATTCTGGTCTCTTCCTTCCACGCCCGTGGGGCGCGCGGCAGGTGGGTCGGGTTGTCTGAGTCTCCCCACTGCGGGGCAGACTCGCTCTCTCGGTGTGGTCACGAGTTGGCCGCGAATCCCACAACAACCTCGGATCAGTGCGGCGGGCATGATACGATCCCACAACGCTGAGTATGGCAGACTCACCCCGCCCGGTCAATGGGTGCACCCCGTACTTTTCTTGCGCAAGATCGAGCGGGCAAAGCACTTGCAATTCACTTTCGGCCCTGCTATGGACACCGCGATGGACGACCAGAATCGCACAAATCCGAGCCCGCAGCCGCCCGGGATCCGCCTGGCGCCGGGCGTTCGTGTGCGTGATGAAGACCTGAGCATCTCGTTTGTTCGCTCCTCCGGGCCCGGTGGTCAGAATGTCAACAAGCGCTCGACCAAAGCGCAGCTGCGCATCTCGCTGAGCGCGATCCCGATCGACGAGCGTGCGATGAAGCGGCTGCGCCGCTTGGCGGGGAGCGCGGTGACGAGCGGCGACGAGCTGATCATCGAGCGCGACGAGACGCGATCGCAGTCACGCAACAGGAGCGCCTGCATCGATCGCTTGTGCGATCTGATTGCTCGGGCCGTCATCGAACCCAAGTTGCGCCGTGCCACCAAGCCGAGCAAGGGCTCCGTGCGTCGTCGCCTCGATTCCAAGACGCGCCGCGGCGAGGTCAAGCGCATGCGCAAGCCGCCACGCGATCACGATTGATCCATGAATACCAAGGCCAACAACCCGATCACGCTCGGCATCGAGATGTCCAACCCCAGCGCCGCGCGCGATGAGCAATCGCGCCCGCACAGCGTCGCGATGTGGAACTCGGAAGGCGAGCTGCTTGGCTCGGCGCCGCTGCCCGCGAGCGCACGCGGGTCCGACGCGGTGATGCACGCGATCGCCTCACTGGGCGATCAGGTCGGGGTCTCTGCGTCGTCTATCGGGAGGGTGCTGGTTTCTGTTGGTCCCGGTGGATATACGGCCCTGCGCATTGCGACCACCAGCGCCAAGATGCTGGCGCACACGCTCGGCGCGTCGCTGGTCGCGGTGCCCTCGGCGCGCGTGGCCTCGATCCGCATCGAACCCGGACTGTGCCCCGCGCTGGTGGCGCTTGCGAGCAAGAAGAACCGATCCCACGCGACGGTTATCGAGGCGGACGGCTCCATGCGCGAGGTGGGCATCATCGATGCCGAAGCGCTCGCGTCGATGGGTGTTCGCTCGATCGTCAGCGATCATCACCTGCCCGCGAGCTTCGCGGAGATGGCCGGCTCGCTGGGGATCCAGATCGTGCCGCTGGTGCTCGATGCCCGGGACCTTCTGCTCGCCTGCGAGGGGATCGGGGACTGCGATCCGCTGCTGCTGGCCCCGCTGTATGCGCGGGAACCGGACGCGGTGACGCAGTGGCGGGCGCGTGGGTCCTGATAACGCGCCTTGCACCCGGGTGAAAGCCCGATATGCGTTCCCGATGTGGCGATGGGTGTGAAGTGGGGCAAACCCTGCGACGATATCCGATTGGGCAGACCCCGGCGTGGGGTCGTGATGTCTCATCGGAAGGACCCGCATGGTGGCAACGCAGAACAACGATGACTGGTCGCAGAAGAAGGTCTTCACCACCGGTGAGGCCGCCAAGGTCTGCAAGGTCAGTCAGCAGACGATCATCCGCTGCTTCGACTCCGGTCGTCTCAACGGCTTCCGCGTGCCCGGCTCGCGATTCCGGCGGATCCCGCGCGAGGAGCTCATCCGCTTCATGCGCGAGAACGACATCCCTCTGGAAACCATCGGCTCGGACCGCAAGCGCGTGCTCATCGTCGACGACGAGCCCGAGATCGTGAGCCTGATCACCGATCTGCTCGAGGGCGACGGCCGGTTCGAGGTCCGCAGCGCCGGCACCGGCTATGACGCCGGTCTGGAGACCGAGCGGTTCAAGCCACACCTGATCGTGCTGGACTACATGCTCCCGGATATCAACGGCAACATCGTGTGCCAGCGTGTGCGTGAGAACGATGAGCTCGGCGAGACGCGCGTGCTGTGCGTGTCGGGCGTGGTGGAGCAGGACGAGGTGGCTCGTCTGCGTGACGCCGGTGCGGACGATTTTCTCAAGAAACCCTTCGACCTGCGTGAGCTGGTCGCCCACATCGAGAACCTGCTTCAGATCCCGAGCAACCAATGAGCGAGCGTGCGCACGACCATCCTGCGCCCGATGAGCGCAAGCTTGAGACGATCCTCTCAGGGATCGATCGCCTGCCCACGCTGCCGAGTGTCGCCACGCGGCTGATGAGCGTGAGCAGCGCCGCGGATATCGACCTCGACGAGATCATCCGCCTGATCGAGTCGGACCCGGCGATGAGCACGACCATCCTGCGCCTGTGCCGCACGGCCGAGAAGGGCCTTGGCGATCGGATTACCACGGTCCGCCGGGCGGTGATCATGCTGGGGCTGGAGACGGTTCAGGTCGCGTCCCTGAGCGTGCATGTGTATCAGCAGCTTGCGGGCGAGGATCTGGAGAGCACCTTCGATCGCAGCGGGTTCTGGATCCACTCGCTCTGTGTGGCGTGCGCGGCCGAGCGCATCGCACGATCCTACCCGTCGCTGGGTGTTTCGCCCGACGAGGCGTACATCGCCGGCCTGCTGCACGACCTGGGTAAGGTGGCCCTCGATCTCGTGCTTCCCAAGGCGTATGACCGGGTTTTGGAGATGGCCCAGAGCAAGCGGTGCGCGTTGTGCCTGGTTGAGCGGGCGATGCTGGGCATCGACCACCACACCGCCGGCAAGCGCCTGGCGGAGCACTGGGGGCTGCCGGATCAGATCCGCGACGCGATGTGGTTGCACGCCCAGCCGCTGGATTCCATCCCGCACAGCGAGTCACGCTCGCTGGTGAGCATTGTGACGCTTGCCGAGTCGTGGTCGCGTGATCTGCACCTGGGCTGGTGCGGCGATTACGGCGAGCCGATCGATTGCATCGACTTCGGTTCCCAGCTGGGCGTGAACCCCGGCTTCTTCAAGGAACACGCGCCGGGCATTCTTGAGCAGGTCTCTGCCCGCGCCGAGGCGCTGGGTCTTGGTGAGCACGCTCGCCAGGACCTGCTTGTCGAATCGCTGACGGGTGCGAACCGTCGCCTGGCGCAGCTCAACAGCGAGCTGCGCGTCAAGACCCGACAGAGCCTGGCCACACTGCGGGTGCTGGATGCTGTCGATGCCTTCCTGGAATCGCTGCCGCACGATGCGCCGACCGAGAAGGTGCTGGGGGCGATGGTCCGCAGCGCCTCGGTACTGGTCGGCTCACAGCGTGGGGCGGTGATCTATCAGAAGGACGCCAAGTCGCCCTGGCAACGCATGCTCGTTGACGGCGGCGAGATCGTGCAGCGCCCTGCCCGTGTGCAGGCACCCAATGCGGGTGAGATGCAATCCCGGCCGGCGCTGCTGAGCGAGAGTGGCTTTGTCGCGGGGCTTGATCTGAGCGAGCTGACCTGGCTGCGTGAGCTCTTCGCCTCCGTGCGCGAGGCGGGTATGCCGATGCTGATCGGCTCGGGCAGCGACGCGGGCGATCAGCGCCCCTCGTACCTGATCGTGATGCCCATGACCGGCAGCGGTAGCGAGAAGATCATCGCCACACCCGAGTTTGAGCGTGTGCGTCGGCTATGGACCCGCACGCTGATGCAGTCCATCGAGGCCGAGCAGGCCAAGCGGATGGGCGAGGAGCTGGCGTCGGCGAACCACGCGATGGCGGCGCTGCGGCACGAGATCACCAGCAAGGAGTCGCTCGTGCAGCTGGGCAAGCTGTCGGCCGGGGCGGCCCACGAGATGAACAATCCGCTGAGCATCATCCTCGGGCGCAGCCAGCAGCTCTTCGAGCGTGTCGGCACGCAGAAGGAGCGCGATATTGCTCGTACCATCGCCGACGCTGCCCAGCAGCTCGCGGACCTGATCTCGGCACTGCACCAGATCGCGGACCCGCCTAAGCCATGCATGCACCCGGGTGACCCGGTGCTGCTTGTGCGTGAGGCGATCGAGATGGCGCGTCAGCGTTGCTACACCGCGGGTGTGCGTGCCCGGATCCAGTTCAACGCCAAGGGTTTCTTCGATCCGGTGAACATGGACATCCCGCTGTTGGCGCAGGCGATCGCTGAGCCCATCATCAACGCGGTGCAAGCACAACCTGGCGAAGTCGTGCTGGTTTCGATTGAACCCGACCCGCATTTCGGCCGACTGACAGTGAGGATCAGCGATCAGGGCCGCGGATTCTCGGAGAACACGCTTCGGCACGCGTTCGACCCGTTCTTCTCCGAGCTGCCCGCGGGTCGTCGCACGGGCTTGGGGCTCACCCGCGCCCGTGGTCTCGTCGAGCTGCACCGCGGCGAGATCGAGCTTGAAAATAGATCGGGTGGCAAGGGCGCGTGCGTGCTTATCCACCTCCCGACCGCACAAAAGGCCGCCGAAGCGGCATAGACAACGCATACCAGAGACGAGAGAGCGATGCACGAGTACAAGCGAAACACACCGCCCGGCACGCCCAAGCCCCCCGAGCTCAGCGGGCTTGGTTCCGGCAACACGGAGGCCGTGTCCGGGGTCCGGGCCGTGCTCGTCTCGTCTCGTGCCTCTGTGCGCCGCCGTGTGGCCTCGATGCTCCACGGGCAGCTCGATGCGCTGGAGTACGCCAGCGACGGCGTCGAGGCGATCGAGCGTGTCGCGACCTGCGAGTGCGACCTGGTGATCGTCGAGCGTGCGCTTGGCAGCGCCGACGGGATCGAGCTGCTGGATCAGCTGTGCAAAAATCACCCCGCGATGGTGGGCGTGATCCTGGGCCAGATCGAGAGCAGCGACGACGCGGTTCGGGCCATGCGGGCCGGGGCGTGCGACATTGTTTCGATCCAGAGCCGCTGCGCCGAGACGGCCCGTCGTCTGAGCGAGTGCGTCAACCGTGCCCGGCGGGTGCGTCAGCGTGACGCGCGGGTCGATCGCCTCAAGAAGCTGTGCCACAAGCTCGACGATGCCCGTCGCGAGGTGTCGGGGCAGGTGGGCGAGCTGTGCACGGACCTGCTGGAGGCGTACAAGGACCTGACCGAGCAGTTCGGCGATGTGAAGCTGGCGACGGAGTTCAATGCGATCGTTCGTCAGGAGCTGGACATCGAGTCGCTGCTCCGGACGATGCTCGAGTTCACGCTCAGCAAGGTGGGTTCGACCAACGCGGCCGTCTTCCTGCCCACCAGCAGCGGGGACTACTCGCTTGGCGCGTATGTTAACTACGACATCCCCAAGGACGCGGCGGAGGTCATGCTGGACCAGCTGGCCGACTGTATCGCGCCGCGATTTGAGCAGACAGAGGGCGTGATTGCGCTCAACGGCCCGGACGCGCTCGATGAGGCTCTGGGCAGCGATGCCCACTGGCTCGAGGACCACAACGCGATGATCATCGCCTGCACGCAGGACGACGAGTGCCTGGGCGTGCTGACGCTGTTCCGCAACCAGTCTCGTCCGTTTGATGCGGACGACGAGCGGACGCTGGGCATCATCGCCAAGCTCTTCGGCGATCAGCTCGGGCGGGTCATCCATGTCCACCACCGGCACCTGCCCAAGGACCAGTGGGGGGGGATCGACAGCGTCGAGCCCGAGTACGACGGCGACGACGATTTCCTCGGCTTTGACGACGGCTACGGCTTCGCGGCCTGAGCGATTCGAAATCAATCCGATCCACCACGGCGCCTGCGTGAAATCGCGCGGGCGTTTTTCCTATGAAGATTCCAACGGGGCGGATTCGGATGCCCCGCAGGGGTTTCACGAAGACATCACTGTCGGATCCATCGTGGTAGACTATCCTGCGGGCATCGGCGCTTCGCGGGAGGTTTTTTGACATGATGAACACGCTCTTCGGCGATCTCGCTCCCTGGTTTTCCGCACCGGCGCTGCTCGGGACCGGGTTCCTGCTGATCCAGCTTGTCCTTGGTGAGTTGGGAGGCGATGGGGCACTCGATGTGGACCTGGATGTTGATCTCAACGGCGACCATCCGGGCGCTGAGTTTGGGTGGCTGAGTTTGCAGTCTGTGTCGGCCTTCTGCCTGGGCTACGGCTGGATCGGTCTGGCCGCCTACCGCTTTCTTGATGTTGGCTTCACCGGGGCCGCGTTCATCGCGGTTCTGGCTGGTGTCGGTGTCGCGTGGCTGATGATCTGGCTGCTGCGCACCTTCCTCAAGCTGCAGAACAACACCAATGTCTCGATCAATGAGGCGCGGGGAATGGTGGGCGAGGTCTATGTGACCGTGCCGCCCCAGGGGACCGGCCGCGGTGAGGTGGTGCTGGTCATCAACAACTCGCGTCACTCGTACTTCGCTATCCAGGACGGCGAAGGCGCCGACGAACCGATTAGCAGCCACACGCGTGTCAGGGTGCGCGATGTGGACCGTGTCAGCAACATTCTGATTGTCGAGCCCGCGTGATGCACGCAATATGCTCTACAGACACACACTATTGATGCAGGAGAATCGATGCAGGGATCAATGACGCTCGCCCAGGCAAACTCGGGCAACTCAGGGATGTTCATCATCATCAGCATAGCCGTAGCACTCTTTGTGGTGTTCTTCGTGGTGCTGTTCCTCGCGAGCAGGTACCGCCGGTGCCCGTCCAACCGGATTCTGGTGATCTGGGGTACGGGCTCGAAGCAGTCGGCGCAGTGCTATCACGGCGGCGGCAAGTTTGTGTGGCCGGTGATTCAGGACTACGCGTACATGTCGCTGGAACCATTGGTGATCGAGATCCCGCTTGAAGGGGCGTTGTCGCTCAACAACATCCGCGTGAATGTGCCCTCGACTTTTACGGTGGGCATCTCGAAGGACCCGGTGCTGATGAGCAACGCGGCCGAGCGTCTGCTGGGCTTGGGGCAGGCTCAGATTCAGGAGCAGGCGCAGGACATCATTCTGGGCCAGCTGCGACTGGTGATCGCGACCTTGTCGATCGAGGAGATCAACAAGGACCGCGAGAAGTTCATGTCGCTGATCAACGAGAATGTGGCCGAGGAGATCAACAAGATCGGCCTGCTGCTGATCAATGTGAATATTCGCGACATCACGGATTCGTCGGGGTACATCGAGGCGATCGGCAAGCGTGCGGCCGCCGAGGCGATCAACCGGGCCAAGGTTGAGGTCGCCGAGCAGGAGCGCGAGGGTGCGGTCGGTGAGGCCGCGGCCATGCGTCAACGGAATGTGCGTGTTGCCGAGGAGCGTTCGCTGGCCGAGCAGGGTCAGAAGAACGCGGAGCAGCAGCAGCGTATCGCGGTGGCGCAGCTCGAAGCCCAGGCGGTGACGGGCGAGGTGGAGTCGCGTCGTGACCAAGAGATCGCGACCGCGGAGCGTGAGGCCGAGACGATCGCGGCCAAGAAGCGGGCCGAGCAGGAGCAGCGTGTTCAGGTGGCGAGCGCTGAAGCGATGGCGGTCGATGGCGAGAATACCTCGTCGGCGAAGGTGGCCGAGTCGAACGCGCAGCTTGCGGAGATCCGTGCTGAGGCGAGCCGGCGAGCGGATGTCGCGGCGGCGGAAGCACGCCAGAAGATCTTCGTGGCCCAGCGTGAGGAAGAGCTGGCGAAGCTGGCCAAGGAACAGCTGGCACCGCAAGAGATCGAGAAGAAACGCATCGAGATCGATGCCGAGGCCAAGGCCGAGCGTGCCCGCCGCGAGGCCCGGGGCGATGCGGACGCGATCCTGGCGAAGTATGAGGCCGAGGCCAAGGGTATCCAGCAGGTGCTCGAGGCCAAGGCCGAGGGTTACCGCAAGCTGGTCGAGGCGTGTGCCCAGAACCCGCAGGTCGCTCCGACGCTGCTGATGATCGAGCAGCTGCCCGAGTTGGTTGCGCAGCAGGTCAAGGCGATCTCGAACCTGAAGATCGACAAGATCACGGTGTGGGATTCGGGGACTGGCAAGGACGGCAAGAACGCGACGGCGGACTTTCTGTCGGGCATGATTGGCTCGCTGCCGCAGGTGCACGAGCTTGCCAAGCAGGCGGGCATCGATCTGCCGACAGCGCTGGGCAAGGTGATCGAGCATGAAGAGCCCAAGCCCAAGTCGCGCCCGGTTGAAGGCGAGAAGGCCTGACCGAGCAAGGAATCACGACGAAAACGCCCCGGGTATCCGGGGCGTTTTTCAATGCGATGCTGAATCCGGCTCGCTCTTTTCTCCCCCGCCGAGCGGGGAAGGAGCGCGATACGATCGAAGGCCTATTGCCCGCTCAATCGTCGAAGTAGAGGGCCGCGTCGTCGGGCATGTCGAGCATGAGCGCGTCGCGGTCGATGTCCTCGATGCTCATCTCGCCGTCGAACTTGCCGGTTGTTTGATCGGGGGCGTAGAGCGCGGTCTTGCCTGCGCCGCTGCGCTGGCGGCGTTCGACGCGCTTGCGTTCGCGGAGGATCAGTCGGATGGGGACCTCCTCGAATGGGAGCACCTCGCGCAGGCGGTTCATGAGAAACCGCTCGTAGTTGTTGGTGAAGAGGTCGGGGTTGTTCACGACCAGCACCAGGGTCGGGGGGGCGGTGCGGACCTGCGAGGCGAAGTAGACCTTGGCTTCGTGTCCGAGGCGGTTGCTCGGGCCGCGTGTTTCGAGGATGCCCTTGACCGTGCGGTTGAGCTGCCCCGTGCCCACGCGGGTGTTGGCCTGCTCGTGGAGCTCGAAGGCGAGCTCCATGGTCTCGGGGATGTTGAGGCCTTCCTTGGCGCTCATGAATGAGATGGGCGCGAAGCGCAGGCCGCCGAGTTCCTTGCGGAAGTATTCCTCGTACTTCTGGGGCGTGACCGGGCGGCCTTTGTCGTCCGCGGCGTCCTTGGCGATGTCCCACTTGTTGACGACGATGACGACTGGTTTGAAGGAGTCGACGATCATCTTGCCGAGTTGTTCGTCGACCTGCGAGATCTCGGTCGTCGCGTCGATCATGAAGATCACAACATCGCATCGGTCGATGGCCCGCTTGGCCCGGTCGAGCGCGTAGTACTCGATCTGGTCCTGGAAGCTCTTCTTGCGGCGCAGCCCGGCGGTGTCGATGGCCATGATGGTGCGTTCGCCCATCTCGATCTTGACATCCACCGCGTCGCGGGTGGTGCCGGCGATCTCCGAGACGATCACGCGCGGCTCGCCGGCGAGGGCGTTGACCAGCGTGGACTTGCCCGCGTTGCGCTTGCCCACGATCGCGAGCTTCACATCGACATCGGGCTCGGGCTCGTCGTGGTTCTCGGGGGTCAGCTCGTAGAGCTCGTCGAGGAACTTGCGCCGGAAGTTCTTGGTGGTTGAGGAGACGAGCAAAGGCACACCGAAGCCCAGGGCGCTGAGCTCGTAGGCGTGGGGCTCCCATCGTGAGTCGTCCACCTTGGTCGCCACGATATAGATGGGGGTCTGGTACCCTTCGTGGTCACGCTTGCCCAGCTTCTGCTCGCGGAGCATCTGGGCGATCTGCTCGTCCTGGGAGGTGATGCCGGCCTGGGCATCGACGGCGAAGAGGATGATATCGGCGTTCGTGACCGCCTCGGCGATCTGTCGCTCGATGTCGCCCGTGAGTGAGGCCAGGTCCTCGCCGATCTCGTTGTAGCGTTTGCCGTCGGCGACATAGACGCCGTAGCCGCCGGTGTCGACGATCTCGGCCTCGCGCGGCGGGCCCTTGAGGTCGGGATGGGGGAGGGAGACAATCGTGGACAGTCGATCGCGCGTGACGCCCGGGGTGGGGTCGACGATGGCGATCCGCTCCTGCGCGATCAGATTCAGCAGCGAGCTCTTGCCCACATTGGGGCGCCCGACAATGGCAATGCGTGGGATGGGCATAGTCGGGAATCATATGCACGATCCCCGAGAATCAAGCGTCCTTGTCCCCAAACGCCCGGAGATTCAGGGTTTACGGGCACAAGTCACGAGCGGGAAGCCAGCTCATGCACCAGCTCGTGGTGCGAGGTGATGACGCGGTCGGCGCCGGCACCCAGCAGTGAGTCGGCGGGGGTCAGGGCGGCCAGCCCGATGACCTGCATCCCGGCGGCCTTGGCGGCTCGCACGCCGCTCGTTGAGTCCTCGATGACGACGCAGCCCTCGGGCTGGCAGCCCATGGTGGCGGCGGCATGGAGGAAGAGGTCGGGTTCGGGCTTCCATTTCTGGATCTGGTAGGCGCTGAACATGGTCTGGCGGGCGTGGTCGTGGGGGTGCGCGAAGCGCTGGATGAGCCCGGAGCCGGTGAGGGTCATGCGCATCTTGCGCATGGGCGCGTTGGTGGCGACGCAGCGGTGGGGGGCGGCCGGGTCTGCGGCGTGCATGGCGTCGAGCGCATCGAGCAGCTCGTGGATGCCGTCGATCGCGGGCACGCCCACCTGCTCGAACTCCTCGTAGCAGATGCGCCGGTAGTCTTCGAGCAGCGTGGGCAGCGATTGCCCGATCTGGGCTTCGACCTCGGCGTGGATCTCGTGGAGATTGCGACCCTTGAAGTGCTTGACGGAGTAGTCGGCGTCGATGGCCCAGCCGGCGTTGGTGATGCACTGGGCGAGCAGGCGGTTGGTGATGGGCTCGGAGTCGACGAGCACGCCGTCGCAGTCGAAGATGATGAGCTGTGCGTCGTGCATGGGTTGTGTACGCTCCGGAGGCGGGTTGGGTCGGTCAGTGCCCGATGAGCCCGTTGAAGAGCTCGCGCCGGTCGAAGCTGCTGCCGCACTCGGGGCAGTGGCCGCGCAACCCGAGGCCGTCGAGCGGGTAGCTGCAGGTGGGGCAGTCGATGGCGATGGCGCAGACCTCTGCGTCGCTGAGGTGGGCCATGGGGGCCTCGGTCTCGTAGCAGGGTGCGAGGGCCTCGGGGCCGTGGCGCTCGAAGATCATCTCGAGCAGGTCGTATTTAGTGCCGCAGCGCTGGCAGGGCCCCAGCGGGCGGGCGGCCATGATGGCCCAGTTGCAGCCGGGGCAGTTGGGGATGAGCTTTTTGTCGAGCATGGAGAGGTCGGGCGCGACATGGTCCTCCCACTCGGGGTCGATCTCGGGTGGATCGCGTTCGAACTGCTCGATGAGTTCGAGCGCGAGTTCCTCGTCGCCCTTGCTGGCGATGTAGAGCTCGTAGGCCCCGTTGCGGAAGACGCTGGGGAGTGCGCCGGTGACGACGGAGACCGAGCCGTCGATCACGCCGGCCATGATGCCGTGCTCGCGCAGGTGGGCGGCGGCGAGGTGGGCGATCGCCGAGGACTCGTACATGGCGACGCGGAGCATCAGGCGGGCTCGCTGCCCGGCGTGGGTTCGTTGGCGTCGGCGCGCATGAACATGACCTCGCCCTTGCTGACGCGTTGCCCGACGCTCATCGAGTGCTCGCCGGTCCATGTTGCCAGCTCGCTCAGCGGGGTAAGGAAGGGTGAGTTGTGGTCGCCGGGGTCGCGGAGGTGGTTGCAGTTCCAGTCGCGCCACAGCTGGGCCATCTTGGCGGGCATGGCGGGGTAGAGGAGGAGCGAAGCGATGCGGAGGGCCTCAGCACAGGAGTAGAGGATGGTGGCGAGGGCCTTGTCGGCGTGCTCAAGCTCTCCCACGCGCTTGGCGAGGGTGAAGGGGGCGCTGTAGGAGATGAAGTCGTCGACGAAGCGGACGATGGAGCGGCCGGAGTCGAGCATCTCTTCGAGGTCGAGCTTGGCGAGGGCCTGGAGCGCCGAGTCGACGGCCGCCTGCGTGGTCTTGGGGAAGTCGAAGGTGCGCGAGGGGTCGTCGGGCGATTTGCCTGCGTCGTTGAGGGCCTGGATGGCGAGCTGGAGGGCCTTGCCGCCCTCGAAGCCGAACTCGCCGTTGCAGGTGCGGGTGATTTCGCCGTTGAAATACTTATCGATCATGTTGCCCACGCGGCTCATCGAGTTGCCGATGGAGTTGGCGAGGTCGGCGTTGTAGACCTCGATGAATCGTGCGTGCGCGAAGTCCGCGTCGTTGGCGCCCAGCGGGCCCTGCGTGGTGAGGAACCAGCGGACGGCGTCGAGCGAGTAGCGCTCGGCATACGCGCGGAGCTGGTCGATCTCGATGAAGTTGCCCAGCGACTTGGACATCTTGGTGCCCTCGCTGATCCAGTAGGCGTGGGCGTAGACGGTGTCGGGGACCTTCTCGCCCAGGGCGTGGAGCATGGCCGGCCAGATGACGGCGTGGAACCAGAGGATGTCCTTGGCCATCAGGTGCACGACCTCGCCGTTCCAGTATGCGCGCCGGCCGTCGGTGTCGACGGTGGTGAGGTAGTTGCAGAGGGCCTCGATCCAGACATAGATGCGGTGGGAGTCGTCGCCGGGCATCTTGATGCCCCAGTCGGGGTCGCCGTCCTTGATCTTGCGGGAGACGGGGACCTTGTTGAGGCCTGTTTTCAGGCGGCCGAGCACCTCGTTCTTGCGGGCCTCGGGCAGGACGCGGATGGTGCCCGATTCGATCTGCTCACGCAGCCAGCCCTCGTACTTATCGAGGCGGAAGAAGTAGTTCTGCTCGACGCGCTTCTCGAGGTCGCGCCCGGTGACCGGGGACTTGTAGTTGTTCTCCTTGGCGACGGTCTCGGTGAGGTATTCCTCCTGCGAGGGGTCGTACCAGCCCTCGTAGTCGCCCAGCTCGATGTCGCCCTGGTCCATCAGCTTCTTGATGTACGCGCTGGCGCGGCTGATGTGTCGCTCTTCGGTGGTGCGGACGAAGTCGTCGTTGGAGAAGTCCATGAACGCGAAGGCGTCCTTGAAGCGTTCGGCGTTGATGGTGGCCCACTCGTATGGGGTCTTGCCGTTCTCGAGGGCGGTTTTGGAGACCTTCTCGGCGTGCTCGTCGGTGCCGGTGAGGAAGAAGGTGTCGCGCCCGACGAGTCGCTGTGCGCGGGCGGCGACATCGGCGATGAGCGTGGTATAGCAGTGCCCGATGTGGGGTCGATCGTTGACATAGTAGATCGGGGTGGTGATGTAGTACGGATTCTGATTGGTGTGATCGCTGGGCATCGCGGGATTGTAGTTCTCCCGTGTCGAAAAACACCGACCGGGTGGTGTCGATCCGGTGATCGGAGCGTGCGTCCGAAAACCCAAGTACCTAACCGATCGTTCTGACCTATGCTCTTGCTGGTTCGGAATATCCGCCGGCGTGGTTGGGTTTTCAAACGCGAAGAGAAGGGCGACATCGTTGGAGCGTGAACAGTTCGAACATCTCGCCCTTGAGCATCTGGACGCGGTGTATCGCATGGCGATGCATCTGGCGCGTCGACCTGAGGAGGCCGAGGAGCTTGTTCAGGAGGTGTATGCCCGAGCGTTCCGTCCTGGGACGATCGAGCGGTTTGAAGACAAGAGCGCCCCCGACGACCCGACCTCGGGCAGCGGGGGGATGCGATCCTGGCTGTTCGCGATCTGCCACAATGTGTTCTACACGCGGATCAAGAAGCAGTCTCGCCAGCCGACCAGTGTTGATTCGTTCTTTGACGAATCGTCCACGGAGTCGCTCCCGGATGAGGCCCCCCCGGTGTGGGATCAGGGCGACCTGGACTGGGAGCATGTTGATGGCCGACTGAAGTCGGCGATCGACGATTTGAAAGACGAGTACCGCGAGGTGCTCATGCTCTGGGGTGTCGATGGCCTCAAGTACCGCGAGATCGCGGAGATCATCGGCGTCCCGATCGGCACGGTGATGAGCCGCCTGCACCGGGCGCGCAAGCTGCTGGCCGATGCGCTGATGAGCGATGAGCAGGCGGTGGAGCAACTCGGGCTGCGTTTCCATCAGCCCGAGCCCTGACGAAGAAACACGAACACGGCGGACATCACACCCCCGGCAGCAGGATTTTCCGAGAGAACCACGACGATGACCCACGATCAGCCCCATCACGAGCACGCACAGGACGCGTTGTTCGATGCGCTCTTCGAGCAGTCGCCGATCAATATCGCCGCCCTCCTGCGTGCCTGCGCGGACGGCGAGCTCAACCCCGAGCAGTGCGAGCGCCTCAAGGCGCTGGTGCGTGAGCACCCCGAGGCGGGCTCGCAGCACGACTTCGAGCAGCAGCTGCGTGGCTGCTGCGGTCGGGCGATGACCAAGCCCTGCTGCCCCGGCGCCCTGCGAGAGCGGATCAGCGCGATGGTGGCGGCATCCAATCTGAGCGACGCGCACGCGGACGAGGCGTACGCGGAGCGCATGGAGCAATCCAACGCGTCGACGCGTGATCGCTCGTTCTGGTCACGGTCGCCGGTGCTTGGCATCGCGGCGGTGCTGGTGCTGAGCGTGGCGGGCGTGCTGATCTGGCAGAGCACGGGCCTGCGCCAGGCGTTGCCGGGCAGCCCGATCATCGAGCCCGTCGGATACTCAGAGAGCATGGGGCGATTCGTGCTCTCGGAGCACAACCGGTGCTGCTTCGAGAAGGCGGCCCAGGCCAAGTTCTCACGGCGCGACATCAGAGACACCATCGGCTACTTCAGCGAGCAGTTCGGACGCCCCGTCCAGCTGCCCGACATGTCGCAGGATGATCGTCGCATCGAGTTCTACGGCGGTGGCGACTGCCATGTCCCGATGACCAGCGCGTCGGGGCACCTGCGCTTCGATGCCTTCGACGACGCGGGCAACCCGATCTCGCTGAGTCTCTTCATCGCCCCCGACCCCGGGCAGCTCCCGCTCGAGGAGGGCGTGACCTATGTGCTCAACTCCGAGGCCTGCAAGGAGGCGGGCGCGAGCCTGTTCGTCTGGGTCAGCGAGGGTGTGCAGTATGTGCTCGTGTCCGAGGCCCCCGATGATGCGTGCGCCAGCGTGCGGGCGATCATGAAGGCCCCCGATCGCCTCAGCTCGATCTGAGCCCGACAATTCGGTTCATCACTCGCAGCGCCCGGTCGATCCGGGCGTTCTTTGCGTGAATTGCGAGAAACTCACCCGCCCAGCGCCCGAATTCTCCGAACCCGATCACACCTGAGCCGAGTACAATAGAGTGATACCCAAGGGAGGGTCCGCCATGCCAACCATGACACGAACAAACCTGCTCGTCATCACGCTCCTCGTCACGATCTGCGGCAGCGCTAAGGCCCAGAACGCCTTGGGGGACGGTCGTGCACTGGACGCGAACCCTGGGCAGCAGGGGCGGAGCAACGCCCAGCGTCCGACGTTGGTCGATGAGCTGCGCTTCCGCAACTCGATCGCTACCGGCAACGCGCCCGGCGGGCTGAGCTTCCGTGGGGACATTGGCTACCGCGCCCCGGGCGAGTTCACCGGCGAGCTGGGTTCCGACTCACTCTTCGCCTTCCGGCGCGACTCGCTCTACTCCGGGCTCGCGGGCATGGGCATCCGCGGCACCGACGCCCTCCAGTACCAGTTCGCGCTGACGACGGGCTCGGCACCGCCACGCAATCTGATGGGCGACCTGACTTACACGCGTGACTCATACTCCGCCTACAGCGCCTCGACACCCACGCGCGGCTACAACAGTCAGGCCCAGCCCCTCGGGTACGATCGCGAACAGCAGGACCTGGACCCGGCCGGGCGTTCCCTGTCGGTGCAGTCCGGCATGAACAGCATGACCGGGTACGACGACGGATCAATGATGGGCACGCTGCGATCGTCCTCAAGCTACGACACCACCAGCACCATGCAGCCCTCGCTGCTGAGCGTCTACACCCAAGGCATCGACAACCGACCCGTCGGGCTCGTCGCGTCGCCGCTGCTGGGCATCACCCCGACGCCCATGGTCGACGCACGCGACCCCAACCCGCTGGTCACGCGCCCGCCCAACGCCGCGGAGGTTGGCACGAACCCCAATCAGATCCCCGGCTCGCGACTCACCACCGCCTACGACGATCTCGTGGATCAGATGCGCGAGCGCGTGCAGACCATGCGTGAGCTGCAGGAGCAGGGCGGCAACGCCCAGACCATCAACCCCAACGAGACCAACGACGCGTGGCTCGTGCGTCAGATGGAAGAGATCCGCAATCAGCTCTACGGCATCCCGCAGAATAACAACGCCCAGAACCCCAACGCGCAGGGCCAGAGCACTGATCCCAACGCGAGCGGCTCCGGCTCCGACGCCGACAGCACGCAGCCTCAAGAGGGCGAAGAGCAGCAAGGCCCGACGACACCGCTGATATCGATCCCCGACACCACGGACTCACCCGTTGCCAAGAAGATCGGTGAGAGCCAGGAGAAGCTCGACGAGATCAGCAAGAAGAACTTTGAGCTCCAGCAGGACCCAAGCGCGGTGGCCGTCGATCCCGAAACCCTCGAAGTCCTGCGTGGCAACGCCTCCAGCGAGGTCAAGCAGCTGCTCTTGCCAGGTGCCGAGACAGACGATGTCTACGCCAAGCACATCCAGGCGGGTCAGCGATTGATCGAGAGCGGGCGTTATTTTGAGGCCGAGGAACGCTTCACTCGTGCGCTCTCGCTCAAGCCGCGCGATGTCGTGTCGCAGGTCGGTCGCCTCAACGCCCAGATCGGCGCGGGCATGCTGCTGAGCGCCTCGGTGAACCTGCAGTCGCTCTATTCCGAACGCCCTGAGCTGATCACCACCCGCTACAGCGAGGGCGTGCTGCCCAACGCCGAGCGCGTCGAGGCGCTCAAGCTGCGCATGCGAGAGACAGCCGGCATCGTCGAGCCGGAAGTCCGCACACGCTACGGGGTCGAGAGCGATCGTGTCCGCGTTTCCGCGGGGCTGTTGCTCGCCTACCTCGGCTACCAGAGCAGCGATCTCGAATCGATCAGGCAGGGCATCGAGGTTGTCAGCTCGCTGGGCGCCGATTCTGACCGGCGTTTCGCCAGTCTGCTCGGGCAGCTCTGGATCCCGATCGATACCGGCTCCAAACCATGACCGCCTGAGGCACGCACGAGTACACGCCGCCCATGAAGAACACGGCCCCAGAACTCAGCCCCAACCCCGGGCACTCGCTGCGTGACTACTGGACCCAGGGCACGATCGCCTCCCTGTGCGCAGCCCTGAGCGAGCTGGGTGGCGTACGAATCGAGCTGCGCGATGAACGAGGGTTTGTCCTCGAAGCCGAGTCGTTCAACGAACAGCCCGGCATCGAGCGTCCGATCCCCGAGGGCTCACGCGTGCTCCCCATCATCGTTTCCGATGAGCAGATCGGCAGCATCGTTGTTCATCCGCACGATCACGACCTTGCCCAGTCCATGCTCATCGATCGTCTCACCGAGCTGATCGCCCAGACCACCAGCGAGATGTGCGAAGATGTCGCCCAGCTGCGTTACCGTGTCAGCGAGGTGGCGGTGCTCTACCGGCTCAGCTCGCTGCTCGTCCGGGGCGGGCGCGTGCAGGAAACGCTGGAACTTGCGCTCAAGCTCGCGCTCGATGTCCTGCATCTGGACGCCGGCGCCATCATGCTGCTCCCCGAAGACTCCGAGGCCCTGCCCCGCGTCGATCGAGAGAACGAGCTGGAACGCTCGGCCGCCGTTGGGCTCAGCGAGCAGTGGCTCAGCAATCCCGTCCCGCTCTCGATCGACCGCCAGTTCGATCGCCTGTGCCTGAGCGGTGAGGTGGTGGAGAGCGAATCGCTCAGTGACGACCCTCGGGTGTTGGTGCCCGACGAGTGCCGCGCAGAGAACCTGGCTGGATTCATCGGCACCGGCATGGTCTTCGATGGGCAACCCATCGGCGTGATCCGCCTGTATGCACGCCAGGCGCGCAAGTTCAGCCGCGCCGAGCGCCAGCTGATCAGGTCGATCGGCGAGTCCGCGGCCGCGGCCGTTGAGCAGGCCCGCCTGCTCAAGATGCAGGCCCGCCAGCGTCGCACACAACGCGCCCTGCGGATCGCGGGTGCCGTGCAGAAACGCATGCTCCCCGAGGTCACGCCCAGCTTCGATGGCATCCAGCTGGCCGCGCGATACCAGCCCAGTCAGGAGATCGGCGGCGACTTCTATGACCTCTTCGTTGTGCACGACAAGCTCGGCATTCTCGTGGGCGATGTCGTGGGCAAGGGGGTCGTCGCGGGCATGCTCATGAGCGCCGTGCGGGCGACGATCCGCGCCTACGCCGAGCTCTCCGAGGAGCTCGATCGTGTCATGATCCGCACCAACGATGCGATCTACCGCGACACGACCGTCGCCGAGTTCGTCACTGTCTGGTTTGGCATGCTCTGCCCGCAGACTCGTGTGCTCCGCAGCGTGGTGGCCGGGCACGATGTGCCGCTGCTGCTGCGCCGAGATGAGCAGGGGCGGTACACGCTGGTCAAAATGCCCGGCGAGGGGCTCGTCATCGGCGTGCTTCCGGGCGAAGAGTACCAGATGCACGAAACCCAGCTGCTCCCGGGTGATGTGCTCGTCGCATATACCGACGGCATCACCGACGCGAGCAACTTCGAGAGCAAACGCTTCGGGCGTCAACGCCTCATCGATTGCGTGCTCGAGCAGCTCGGAGAGCAGCCCGACGCCAGCGCGCAAGACGTGCTCAAACGCGTCTTCTGGTCGATGCGCCAGTTCTCCGGGCTCGCCGGGCAGGCCGACGACGAGACGCTGGTTGTTGTCCGGATCGAGGGCTGATCTGCCAATCCCAAAACGCACACCGCACGGCTCATGACAAGCCGTGCGGTGGTGTGATGTTCGGTTTTCTCGACGATTACGCGGCCCAGGGCCCATCGTCGTCGTCGTCGATCCAGCGCGAGAGCTGGATGGGCTCGCACAACTCGTCGACCTGTGTGGTCAGCTCGTTGAACTTCTCTTCGACGCGGCTCAGCGCCTGCTCTACGCGTGTCACGCTGTCCATCTCGGCGCCTCCATGCTGCCCGCCCCCGGCCTCACGCCAGGTGCGATCAGGCGAACGGAAAGGAATCGGAGCGGGCGGCTCCGGCTGTTCCGGCTCATCTCGATGCAGCTTCAGATAGCCCATGTGCGATCTCCCCGCGTACCAGCGCGTTCGTGCAAGTGTGCATTGGATATCGTCACAGATAAGCGACCTCTGAAGCCGGAAAGGTACCAACGGGTCAGATCAGGATGTTTCGGATGATCATGCCGAGGCATGACCCAGATATCGGTCCTTGAACTCATGCGGGATCAGAGTTTTACGCATCCGTCCCGTCAGGTTTGGCATCGGGTGTATTCCCTACGCCGCTGGGAGCACGCGACTGCCCCAGCTGCGGCTCCTGCCCAGCAAGGATCCGGGAGAGATTCGCCCGGTGCTTATAGATCACCAGCACCGCCAGCGCCAGGGCCACCGCGAAGAACGGCGTGCCGTAGTTCGGGATGCCCGCCTTGATCGCTGCAACCTCGTCCATCGTCAGCCGATCCCAGTCCGTGCGGCTCGACGCCTGACGCTCCATGAGCGTCTGGTACTGCGCGAAGACCAACCAGACCCAGAGCGGCAAAGAACCGGCCGCGAAGCACGAGGCGAGACTCACATAACGCCAGAGCATCAGCACGACGAGGTAGACCACGAGTGCCCCGGCGGCGGGGAAGGCCATGGGCGGGAAGACGCCGATCAGTGCGCCCAGCGCCGTCGCGACGCCCTTGCCACCCCTGAAGCCGAGCCACGGCGTGAACATATGCCCCAACACCGCCGCGACCATGACCGCCAGCCACCAGTAGGCGTCGGTGGATTCGACGCGTAGCGTTCCCAGCGTGCCCATGAAGTGACCGGCCAGCGCGGTTGGCAGCAGCCCCTTGAACATGTCGAGGAAGAAGCACCCGAAGAAGAAGCGCCGCCCGAGCACGCGCCCGAGGTTGGTCGCGCCGATGTTTCCCGACCCGTGCTCACGGATATCGACGCCGTTGATCTTGCCGATCAGGAAGCCGAACGGGATCGAGCCGCAGAGAAACGCGATGGGGATGAAGTATGCCCAGTGCATGGTTGGGGGAGCATAGGGGCGCGGGGGAGGAGAGTGAGATCAGCCGACGAATCGGTCGCGGAGGGCCGTGACGATGTTGGCGAAGACCTGCGATTCGCTTCCTCGTGCGTCGATGCCGAGATAGCGTTGGCGATCCGCATCGCCCGCGATCAGTGCCTGGTAGCCCTCGCGGACTCGTTTGTGGAAGGCGGCGCCCTTGGCCTCCATGCGGTCGAGCAGCGGGTTGAGGCGTGAGGCGGCGGTTTCCTGATCGACATCGAAGATCAGGGTGGCGTCGGGCATGACGCCCTGCATGGCGATCTTGGCGGCCTCGTCGATCTCGCGGAAGGGGATGCCGCCGGCGGCGCCCTGGTAGGCGTAGGTCGAGGAGACGAAGCGGTCGGCGACGACCAGATCGCCGCGCTTGAGGGCGGGGTCGATCACCTGCTCGCAGAGCTGGGCGCGCGAGGCCATGTAGAGCAGCATCTCGCAGCGCAGGCTCATTTCTTCGCGGTCGAGGTGCTCGAGCAGCGCATCGCGGATCTTCTCGCCGATCTCTGTTCCGCCCGGCTCACGCACCTCGGTGACGCGCAGGCCCGCGTGTTTGGCGGCTTTGAGGAACATCTTGAGCTGGGTACTTTTGCCCGAGCCGTCCGGGCCGTCGAAGACGAGGAACCTGCCCGGGAGCGCGCCAACGACATCGGCGGGCAGCGTCGGCTCGCTCGTGTTCAGTGCGGACTGGGTGGGCTTGGGCTCGGTCATCTGATGGGCGATCGTTTCGGTTTTCACGGTTCTGAGTGTAGCGTCTTGCCCGCGTCGTGCAGGCGTTCCTGCCACGGCGAGCCGCCCAGTTGCGGGTCGATCAGTTGCAGTCGTGCGAGGTGTCGCAGTGCTTCCTGCTTGTCGTTTGCGCTGCCGTTCTCTGCGATGGATTCGAGCATCAGCGCCCACGATTGCCAGTAAGTGCTTGTGCGTGTCCCGCTTGCGTCGATGCGGACGCTGAGCTCGCGCAGGGTCTCGAAGGCGCTGCGGGTCTGCCCGAGACGGAGGAGTGTCTGGGCGCGGAGCAGGCGCAGCTCGTCGCTGGGTTCGTGCTCGCTCTCTGCCTGCTCGATAAGCGTGTCGATGCGCGCCAGCGCTTGCTGTGGTTCCTGCGTCGCTTCGCTGATGGCGAGCCGCTTTGTCCACAACGGCTCGCTCGAAAGCCCGAATCGGCGGGCCGCGTCCTGCATGCGTCGGACCAGCCCGAGGCGGACCTGCGGGTCGTCGTATCGATCGAGCATGCCCTGCACGCTCTGCTCGTACAACTCACCCGCGAGCACGCCCTCGCGTGTGTTGGGTGTGATCGGATCCAGCGTATCAAGGCGGGCGAAGCTTGTTTGCAGCTCGGCCAGTTGCAAACGCCACAGGTCGATCGCGGGGCTCTGGGGGAACTGGTCGATGGCCAGCTGCAGGCGCTGACACAGCGCGTCGGGATCGTCGGCGCTGCTGGCACCGATGGCGCTGCTGATCGCGCCCATCGCGCGTGGATCGTCGGGCGTGTCTGATGCGAGTTGGGTGAGGGCGGCGTTGGATTGTTCAATCGATTCGCGGGTGTTGATCGCGCGGCCGAGCACGCCGATCTGCCAGAGCGCATCGCCGATCTGCGCGGGGTTCTCGCTCCGCTGCACGACCTGCTCGTAGAGCGGCATCGCATCCTCGCGGGTGGCGATGGATCGTGACAGCCCGTCGGCGGCCGCCATAAGCACGGCGGTGGGGGTCGTGCCCGGCCCATGCCCGTGCTGTCGGTAGATCAGGGCCAGTCGCTGGTCGATGTACTCGACGATCGACGCGTTGCCCGAGGCAGCATCGCGCACACGCAGCATGGGTGTCCACGCGTTGTCGGCACGTTGCTTGAGTCGGCTGATCGTCACGCCCTCGCGCAGCAGCAAGCCCCACAGCGCGTCGATGTTCCCGCTTTGCGTCGTGAACGGCGGGCGGGTCGCCAGCTCACTCAGCGATTCGGGCTCCTCGCCCAATGAGACCAGCGCCAGCAGGGCCTGGGCCCGTGTCAGCGCATCGAGGTCGAGATCGTCGCTCAGGCGGAGCAGCTCTTCGAGCTGGGCGATCGCGGCATCACGCTGATCGAGCGCCCCGCGGGCGAGGGCGACGGTGATGATGCGCTGCGCATCGGTCGCTGGGTCTGTGTACATGACTGTGCCGAGGGCATCGATGATGCCCTGCAGATCGGCCTGCGCGTCGCGCAGGTTGCCCGCGTGGTGCAGCACGAGCGTCGATTGGGCCCACAGCAGCTCGGCCCGACCGTCCTGCGTGCGGAGCGGGGCCATGAGCGAGCGGACGGCCCGGGCCGCGTCGATCGCGCGGACGCGCTGGTCGCTGTCGGCCACGCTGGTGAGCACGCTCTGAGCGCTGCCGGACTGGGCCAGCTCGCTCCACATCTGGGCGGCGGTGGCGATGCGCTGCTCGTCGCTGGCGCCGACGGAGCGTTGCACGATCTGCTCGGGGTCGTCGGTGGAGACGAGATCCTCGTAGCGGACGACCTTGTAGTCGTCGCTGCCGTCGCCGTGCAACCCACCGATGGCCTGCATGATGCCCGTGGGGTCCTCGTCGAGCAGCTGCACGCACTTAATAACGGTGGAACGCTGACCGCTGCGATCGTCGATCGGGTTGAGCGTGTTGAGTGTTTGCAGGATCTCGCGCTGCCCCTGCGCCCAGCCCATCTCGGTCCGCTGGATCGAGCGGGTGATGAGCAGCACCAGATCGGGCTTGAGCGAGAGCGCCGCTTCGAGCCCGGCGACGGGGTTGGAGCGCCCGCGGGCCGCGACGGTGTCGAGCCACTGGCTGACGCGCTGCTTGTTCTCCGGCGTGGCGCGTGCGAGGCGCCCGCTGTTGAGCGGGGCCATGGTGTACGCCGACTCGTCTGACTCGCGGAAGAGCACGACCTGGAATCGCTGCGTGGGGCTCAGGCGATCGATGGAGCGCATGAGCTGGGTCTGGAGGTAGGCGAAGCTGTTGGCGGTGGCACCCGAGCCGTCCACGACGTAGACGAGTGTGCGGGCGGCCTTGGACTGCACGCCCGCGAATGCGACGCTGGGCGGGCTGGTGCTCTCGGGGCGTGCGATGGTCGCGCTGGCTTCCTTCATCGCCTCCAGCGTCACCGGGTCCATCGCGGGTGTGGCGCTGGGGCGGGCCTTCTCGAGGGTCTGGGCCTGCGATTGCACGCTGTCGGGCAGCTCAGGGGCCGCGGGGAGCGGCTGGGCGGCTGGCTGGCTCGCGTCATCGCCCGGGGTGGGCTGGTTCTGCTGCTGGGGCACGCTGGGCGGTGCGGGCAGGGCCAGCTCGGTCACACGGACACGCTCGGTGGGGGTGCTAGCGGCGCTGATCCGCATGCCGATGAAGGCGATCAGGCCCAGAAGCACCGCGTGCACGAGCAGCGAGATGCTCGGCGGCACGGTCCATCTGAGCCAGCTCTGCTTCATCACTCCATGGTAGTGGGCTCAGCGGGCGTTGGTTCAGTCTTTGGGCGGCGAGCGGTCGAACTCGCTCCGCTGGGCGGTCGCGGGGTTCATGGCACCTTTTCGTGGGGCTTTAGGGTCGCCGTGCAGGTAGGGGTCGCGTGGCGAGCTGGAGAAGAGCAGGCGATCGAGCCCGATGGCCCCGCTGCCGAGGAAGACCACGGCGAGGGACATGGACGCCAGAGCAAGCTGCCAGAGCAGGGTGCTGTAGGCGGCCGGGGAGAACAGGTCGTCGTGTCGCGGGATGAAGCCGAGGATCGCGTCGCTCGTATGCATCGCGGCTGGGCCGATCTGGGTCATCCAGATCGCGACGGCCATAACAAAGAAGGTGCTCACGGCGCTGATGCGGGTGAGGAAGCCGATGAGCAGCAGCCCACCCGCGACGAGCTCGGTGATGGCGGCCGACCACGCGAGGATCTTGGGCCAGGGCTTGCCAGCCAGCTTGGGCGGCATGATCGGGGTGATGGGCTGCGAGTCGGGTGTCAGCCCGGGGTCGGCGGCCTTGGAGATCATCAGCGCGATGCTGTACAGCCGCTGGCACTCGACGGGCTCAGGAAAGTCGCTGCCCGTCCGATCGCCCTGCAACTGCATGACGCGCGTGAAGGTGTAGGCGGGGGTGTGCGATCGCCCGAGTTGTTCCTTCACCTCGGGCTCATCGCCTGCGGTGGGCGCGGCGGGCTGCCCGCTCGCGGGCGGCGTATCGGTATTCGTGGTTTCTTTAACAGCACCCTTCATCTGCTCGATGATGTCCTTGGCCTGGTCTTGCAGGTCTTGGCCGGTCTCAGCGGGAGGGGTGGTGCCGGGTGTGGTTTCCGGTGTTGGCTCGGGGAGCGGCGCATCGAGCTGGTCCGTGTCCTGCTCCGTGTCCTGTTCCTGGTCTTGCTGCTGTGGTTGGGCAGCCGGCTCGGGGATGATGGTGTCGAGGGTGATGCCCAGATTCGCCAAGCGGGCGGCATCGTCGCCCGAGACCTGCATCGTGCCGATCAGCTTGCCGGTGCCGGCCCAGACGAAAGTCACCCCGAGCACGAGTCTCAGGAAGAACGAGGGCAGGGTGAGTGCGATCGAGTCGCGCAGACGCATGGGTAATCCTCTGTTTCAAACGCGGCAGATGGCCCCAAGTACATACAGCATACAGGGTTCTTGGAAACCACGCCTTTGTGTTTTCAGATCGGCAATGCGTGTTCAACTACACCAATCATCCGGTCTGGGGCCCATATTCGCCTGTTCAGAGCGGCTTCAAAGCCCGTGCGTGCGTATCGTGTTTGGGGTCGCTGCCGACCCAGAAACGCGGATGTGGCGGAACTGGCAGACGCGCTGGATTTAGGTTCCAGTGGGGCAACCCGTGCAGGTTCGATTCCTGTCATCCGCATTCCCAGCCAAGGGAGATCATCATGAGCATCGCCGGTTTGTCCCTCATCCAGACCCTGGCCCCGCTCGTGATGACGGTGGTGCTGCAGCCCGAGATCACACCCGAGGAGCTCCGCCTCGAGCGATCGAGCATCGATCGGATCGAGCAGGCGCTGCCGATCGTCGTTGTCGATCGCGACGACTTTGAGATTGACCAGAGCTGCACCATCCGCATCGCGCCTGGCGCGATCATCCGCGATCGCAACAACAAAGGCGTGATCCATATCGTCAGCGACAATGTCATCGTCGTCTTTGAGGACGGCAGCGTGCTGCAGGGTCGCGCGGGCATCGATGGCTGGCTGTCGAGCGGCCCCGGCGCCGGCGAGGGCTGGGACACGCTCAAAGGCACCGCAATCACGGTGAACGGGCACGAGGGCGTCGAGATCATCGGCGCGAACATCCGCGGCTACCGCAACGGGATTGTCGCAACCGATGCCGAGGGGCTCGTTGTCCGGGATTCCGAGCTGAGCGACATGTATCGCGAGCGCCTGACCTCCACGGCCACCCGCGAGGGCAGCAGCGACTGGCTCTACCCGCACATCAACGACGACAACGAGTGGCTGCGCCACTATGGGGCTGCGATCTGGGCCGAACGCTGCCACGGGGCGCACTTCGAGGGTGTGCGTGTGCGCCGTGGGCAGAACGGGATCATCCTCGACAACACCAACGGCGCGAGCGTGACGAAGAACGACTGCTCGTTCCTCAGCGGCTGGGGCCTGGCGATGTGGCGCGCGTCGCAGAACGAGATCACGGAGAACCGCTTTGATTTCTGCGTACGCGGTCATGTCGAGGGGGTGTACAACCGCGGGCAGGACTCTGCGGGCATCCTGATGTTCGAGCAGTGCCAGCAGAACAACATCTTTTCTAACTCTTGCACCCATTCGGGCGACGGGATCTTTGGCTTTGGTGGCAATGATGCGGTGAAGAAGACCGACGATGGGCCGTGGGGGAACGCGAACAACATCATCAGCGGCAACGATCTCTCATTCGCCCCGGCGCACGGCTTGGAGATGACCTTCAGCGAGGGCAACCGGATCGCAGGGAACCTGATCGAGTCCAACGCGATCTGCGGCTACTGGGGTGGCTATTCCCAGCGCGGCGAGATCATGTGGAACCGGTTCATCAACAACGGTGGCATGGCCTACGGCAGCGAACGCGGCGCGATCAACATCGAACACGGTTCGGGGAATCAGATCATCTTCAATGAGTTCGTCAACAACAAAGTGGGTGTGCGCCTCTGGTGGGATCATGATCAATCTCTGCTCAGCGAGCCGGGAGTCGCAAGCAGATACAAGGGCGTTGTTGGCAACAGCATCTGGGCCAATACCTTCGTCATGAATCTCGATCACCCGTTCGGCATGAAGCGTGATGATAAACCGATCATGACCGGGATCGAGCTACAGGATATCGGTGAAGCCCCGGGCTACGAGGGACCTCGGGTTGGACGCAACAGCACGAGCAAGGAGTCCAACACATGGGATATCGCACCAATCGTCGCTCAGTCGATGAACATCGATGGAGGAATCGAGATTGCCAACGGTGGTGGTGCATCGGGTGACGGACCTTGGACGAGTGAGGTTCCCCAGCGAATCTCCCCGCCCGGTCGAGACTGGATCATCTGCGATCAGTGGGGCCCGTGGGCTTTCGAGACGCCGATCATGCGTGAGCATTCACGATCGGGCACCAAGCATATTTACGAGATCTACACGCCGGTCGGTATTGATCCCCGTGTGTTTGTTGAGATGCTCAACCCAAATGTTGAAGTCATCCTCGATACACCCGATGACTGGAAAGGCAGCAAGCCATGGCTCCTGACGATCGTTGCCAACCCGGAGGTGCCGATCGACGCATACGAAGCGGTGGTGCGTGTCGGCGACGACTGGTCTCGCCCGATCGCCGGGCGCTTCATCAGCACCACATGGAATGCCCGGTGCTGGTCGTGGCAGAACGACCCGCTGGTTGATCTGGAGGCGTGGCGGGCCGAGGCGGAGGGGGTGCAGGTGACGGCCGTCGATCAGCTGGACCTGCCGTTCGGCTCCAACGGCCCCGCACGCGTCAACCACGCACTGACCGTGAGCGATCGCGACCGATTCGGCATCATCGCCGAGACGGAGATCGCGCTGCCCAAGGGCACATGGAAGCTCTCCACGCTCAGCGACGACGGCATCCGTGTCTTTATCAACGGCGAGATGCGCCTGGAGCGCTGGGACATCCACGCCCCGACGCCCGACGAGACCATCATCGAGGTCGTGGGCGATGAGCCGACACGCATCAAGCTCGAGTACTTCGAGAACGATGGCTACGCGACGCTGTCGGTAGATCTGCAGCCGCTCGATTGAGTCAGGGTTCCTCGCTGAGTGCAGCGGCGTACTTATTTCGGCTGCTCTGCGATCCTTCCCCGCCCCTGCGGGGAAGGTGGTCCGCCAAAGGCGGATCGGATGGGGTCTTGGTGGGCGTGGGTTGTAACGAAGACCCCCTCCGCCTCGAAGACTCGGCACCTCCCCCGACGGGGCGGGGAAGGAGCGCAAGAAAGGTTCTTCTTTCTACCCTGTCTGCGCAGAATAACACCCGGCGACGAGCGCCGGGTGCTGAGGGATGGAGCGTGGTTGGTTTTTACGGGCAGCCCGCGTTGTAGGTGCTCAGGAAGCCCGAGACATCGAAGAAGTCGAAGCTGCCGTCGCCGTTGAAGTCGGCATCGGGGCTGGCGCTGTTGAAGGCGCTGAGGAATGCGCTGACATCGAAGAAGTTGAGCACGCCGTAGGGCTCGGAGAGGTCGGCATCGTTGCAGCCCGCGGCCACATCCTCGCAGCTGCGCTGCTCGAGGCGGATGTTGTCCACGCCCGCCTCGACGATCGAGCCGCCGCCGGTGTCGGCGACATTGAAGCGGATGCGCACCTGCGACGAGGGACTGGCGAAGATCGAATCGAGATCGAACTCGTAGGTGTTCCAGCCGCCGCCGGTGTTGGGGTCGCCAGGTGCGAGCGTCAGGATGGTGGTCCAGCTGCCGCCGTTGTTGTTGGAGGCCTGAACGCTCATCGAGTCATCGACGGTGCTGTTGCCGGCGTTGTTGTACCACATCGCGAAGCTCAGCGTCGTGTTGCCGGCGCTGGCATCCAGCGCGGGCGAGGTGAGGGTGGTCGTGCCATCGTCGACATCGGAGTTGTCATCGACATTGTCGGTGAGCCAGCAGCGTCCCGAGCCGTCGAAGTCGCTCGCGGGGTCGGCCCGGTCGCCGCCACCCACGGGCACGCCGCGGTTCCACTGCCCGTCAACCGCGTTGCCGCTCACGCTCCAGCCGGTATCGGTTTCGCAGTTGTCCACGAACAGGGCGTTGATGTCGGAGACAACCGAAGCCGTCATCGCTTCGCTGGCACCAGCGGTCGGGAAGGTCGCGATGTCACCGTTGGTGCTGGTGGCCTGGAAGTAGTAGGCGATGTCGTCGCCGCAGGGCACGACCGGGAGCGCGGTCGAGTAGGTGCCGTCGCCGTTGTCGCTCATGGCGATGGGCTGGAATCCGCCGCCGGTATTGAGCATGAGCGAGACGCTGGCGACATCCACGCCCTCTCGGGTCACGGTCTTGGCGACCAGCTCGTCGCCGCCCGCGGGGTTGACGATGCTGGGCAGGTCGCCGGCGTTGGAGACGGCGATCTGCAGCGGCTGCGCGTCAACACGCACGATGAAGAGCCCGCGCTCGATGTCGGAGATAATGACATTGCCCGAGGGGAAGAACGGGTAGCTCGACCACGCCCCGTTGAACGAGGCGCTGTCGGAGCCCGGGTAGGTGTCGAACCACGCGACCTCGACGGGGTTGGTCGGGTCGAGGTTGTCAAAGACACGCAGCCCTGAGCGGTAGTTCGCCTGGTAGACGAAGCCGTCGTGGATGTAGAGGTTGTGGTCGATCGCGGCCAGCCCGGTCGTGTAGGTGCCCACGAAGACAGGGTTCGCCGGGTCCTCGATGTTGATCACCCGCGTGGTGGTCACGCTGACCGACGAGCCCTCATCGAGCTCGTCATTGAGATAGAGGTACTTCTGGTCCGGCGTGATCCACACCTGGTGGGCGTAGCCCGAGCTGGGGTAGAATAGCGTCGCGATGGTCTGCGTGCTGTTGGGGTTCGTGACATCCACGATGCGGAGCCCGGTCTCGGTGAAGCCGCCCGAGAAGCCGCCGGCACAGAACGCCAGCTCGCGCCCCGCGTAGCTGCCCGAGTCCCAGGTGACGACCTGCGCGTCGTGGACATACATGTCCGTCCAGCCGCCGTCGAGCTGGGGCAGTGCCGGGTTGCTGATATCGATGTGGATCAGCCCGCCGTTGCCGATGTTCGAGCCCACGACCCACAGCGAGCCGGTGTCCTCGTTGGCGACGATGTTGTGCGTGGTGGAGTAGCCGCCGCCCGTCCAGTTGCGGACGAGGGTGACATTGCCGCTGTCGATGTTGGAGAGGTTCATGACCTGGATGCCCGAGCCGCCCTCGGAAACACCATAGGCGTAGTTGCCCACGACCTTGACATCGTGCCACAGCGAGCTGGGCCCGGTGACGGTATCGATGATCACGGGGCTGGTTGGGTTGGTGATCTCGACGAATGCGTAGCCGCCCTCAACGCCCATGATGGCGTACTCGCGCCCGCTGGGGGACACATAGCCCCAGCAGTCGTTGCCCGAAGCGGTGTTGAGCCCGGGGAAGTTGTTGAGGGGGATCTGGGCCAGCAGGGTGATATTGCTCGCGCTGAATCCAGCGTTGGGCTGCTCGTCGGCGGAGACGGGCCTTGAAGATTGCGTCCAGACGGGGCCTTGCACCGCGGGTTCTCGATCCAGCAGCTTGCGCACATCATCATCATGCGCGCTCGCGATCGAACCCGCGCAGAGCGCCAGGGTGATGCCAAGACGGACAGCATTCCACGAATCGTGATTGTGACCCATCGGGGTTCCTTTCTGTGTCGGGCAGCATCGAGAACCGTGCCGCCGGTGCCCGGGCGATTGTGCACATATGCCCGTGGCTCGAGTGAGCAAGATCTTATTCGATCCTGCAGGGATTGCGGTTGCCGAATTCGAGATTCCCTTGTGCGAAATGCTCAGCGGGCTATATTTGAAGCATGACCCAGAGTTTGCGGACCTTTGTTGTGGCTTTGTTTGCGATCGCTTGCATCGCTCTTCCTGCGTACGCCAGCCCCGATCCCCAGCCCCGTACGCCAAAGCGACCAACACTCCTTCTTGTTGAGCAGGAGCAGCAGCCTCGCATCACGATCTCATGGATCGCCGGCGGTGAGATGCAGCGCTACTCGCTCGTCGTCCCATTCACCGCACCCGTTGGCGGCGAGCAACTCGGCGATTCCAACGCCCTCGCCTACGCCACGCTCGGCGGCACACGCATCGAGACCGGAGCAGGTCACCCGCAGGGGGCCGTCATCCGCGTCGGGCTCACTAAGGCCGACAACAGCAGGGCCTTCTTCAAGGGAATCGACCCCGGCACGAGCATCGATATCTCGATCAGCGGCGTGCGCTTCAACCAGCCCATCAAGTATCACGACGGCACCGCGCTCATGCACCTCAAGTACGGGCTGGGCGACCTCAAGGCGTGCGAGCTGCCCGCCACCGCCAACAACCAGTACCTGCTCTCCGATCCAAACGACACGCTGGGCGGGCGCGTGAACGCGGGCGTCAACGCCACCCCCGGGGCACTCGATGGCGGCCCCAAGCACGGCAGCGTCGAAGCCATCGTGCTCAGCGACGACCCCAACCTCGTCGAGGTCCATGCCAGCGTGCCCTACGCGCTGCTGCGGCACCTGCAGGACCCGTGGGTCTCCGAGCTGCCCGGGACATTCTTCGAGCCGATCCACTTTCATCTGGAGGCCGAGTTCATCAAGATCGATGCCGATCCGCTCGTACGCAATCCGGTCATCATCGAGAAGAACGACACGCCCCCCGGCTGATACCCTACGGGTATGAGCACACTTACGCCCAATGACCAGCGAGCGCTCGACGCCGCATACCAGCAAGCGATCAAGTCACGCGACGAGGGCGGCATCCCTATCGGCTCGGCGCTGATCGATGCGCACGGCAACATCGTGGCCGTCGGTCATAACGAACGCGTTCAATCGGGCGATTCCACGGCCCACGCCGAGACGGTCTGCATCCGCCACGCCGGACGCCGGCGCGACTGGCACACGCTCACGCTTGCTTCCACGCTCTCCCCATGCGCCATGTGCACCGGCACCGCCATCCTGCACAAGATCCCGCGCGTCGTCATCGGCGAGCACGAAACCTTCCTCGGCCGTGAGGACTGGATGCAGCAGGAGGGTGTGGAGATCGTCCTGGCCAACGACCCACGCTGCGTCGGGCTGATGAAGACCTTCATCGCCGAGCACCCCGAGCTGTGGAACGAGGATATCGGCATCCCGCCCGAGTCCTGATCAGGGCTCGACGGTGCCGTACATCCGATCACCGGCGTCGCCCAGCCCCGGCACGATGTACCCGCGTTCATCGAGTCGCTCGTCCATGGCCGCGGCGTAGATCCTGACATCCGGGTGGTCGCGTCGCATGCGCGCGACACCTTCCGGGGCCGCGACGAGGCAGATCATCCGGATATCGGTCGCGCCCGCCTGACGCAGCATCGTCAGCGCCGCCGAGGCGCTACCGCCCGTCGCCAGCATGGGGTCCACGAGGATCACCGGCCCCGCGTCAAGGTCGCGCGGGAGCTTGTTGAGATAGGCGTGCGCCTCGAGTGTTACTTCATCACGCGCCAGCCCAAGGTGCCCTACGCGGGCCTCGGGCATGACCTCGAGCATGCCGTCGATCATCCCCAGACCCGCCCGCAGCACCGGAACAATCGTGATCGCGCCGGCCAGCACCCGGCAGGTGGTCTGCGTTACCGGCGTCTCGATGCGTTGCTCTCGGGTCGGCAACGCCCGCGTGACCTCGTAGACCATGAGCCCGGCGATCTGCGAGAGCGCCGCGCGGAACGAGCGGTGCCCGGTGTTCTTGTCGCGGATGCTCGCGAGCTTGTGCGCAATGAGTGGGTGATCGAAGACAACGACGCCGGTGTCGAGGTGCGTGGGCATGCGCACAGTGTACCGAGCCAATACGACATGCGCAGAAAAAATCCCCGCCCGTTGCCGGGCGGGGATTGGGAACAAACAGATGTGATCAGGCCCGTGTGGGCGAGATCAGATTACGGGCAGCCGGCGTTGAACGCGTTGAGGAACGCGCTGACGTCGAAGAAGTCGTACATGCCGTTGTCGTCGAAGTCGGCGGCCGGATCCTGCGCGTTGAACGCGTTGAGGAAGGCGCTGACATCGAAGAAGTCGAGCATGCCGTCGCCGGTCAGGTCAGCGATGCAGACGCCTGCGCCGGGGACCTGAACATTGGCGGTGAGCTGCATACCGGGGAGCTTCCACATGCCGACAGTGACTTCGCCGTCCACGGGGGCGGCGTCGCTGACGAACGAGAAGTTGTACATCGTGCCCCAGCGAATCGCGTTCGCGTTGGGGTTGCCGATGAACGAATCACACGACCACGAAACCGAACCAGCGCCCTCAACGGGTGCCCAGTCGTCGCCGGAGATCAGCGAGTCAGGTCCGTCGTGGTGGTCGATATCGTTGAAGTAGAAGTCGCTGGCCGAGCCGCCGTTGGGAACCGAGAACGAGCCGACATTGAGGTCGGAGTTCTGGTTGTGCACGGCGTAGTCGTAGCGCCAGGTGCCGTCGCCAAGGTCAGTGACCTTGCACGCGACATGCAGCAGACCCTCGTCGGGGACGGGGACTTCAACGATCTCAACCGAGAGGTCAGGGTTGTTCGTGCCGTTGCCGTGGTCCTGCCAGGCGTAGATCGCCGGACGGCCACGGAAGGTCGCGCCAGTGGTGCTCGCCGTACCGCTGGCCTGGACATTCATCCGCTCGTAGCTGGCGTTGTTCCAGTTCACGGGGCGACCGGTCGAGGGATCGATGTACGGCTGGCCGTTGGCCTGGATCTCGTCCTTGATCGTGTACTGACCTTCGACGAAGAACTGAGCAGCGGCATCGGGCATCTCGGCCGCGGGGACCTGGATGCGCTTGAAGATCGCGTTGCCGCTCTGGTTGATCGTGGTGAAGGGGTAGACGAACTGGCCGTTGAACGCGTTGATTTCGCTACGCGGGCCAAGACCGGTCTGACCGCCGTTGAGGCCGGCCCCGTACGGGTCCGAACAGCCCGGGCCGAGCGCCTGGAAGGTGCCGCCCGAACCACAGCCGAAACCACACGCGTTGCCCTGGAGCGACGCGAACGAGTGCTTGACGAAGGTCACACCGAGCTGCTCAAGACGACCGTCTTTGAGCTTGTAGATGGTGCAGGAGATGACGGGGTGGTTGGGCGAACCGTCGATCCAGTTCAGGTTCACATCACCCGCGTTGCACGCGGTGGTACCGACCGCGTACGCGCGGACATCGCCTACGACACCGTAATGCTGAACATCGTCGAGCGTGCCACAGACAACATCGGGAACTGCGGCGGCAACACCACAGCTCGCAGCCAGCGCTGCAATAGCTGAAATTCGAAACATCTTGTTTGTCCTCCAGAAATGGGGTTTTTGGATACTGAGTACAGCGTAACCGCATCCGAGGGGGAATTACAAACCAAAACCACCTGAATTTTCCAGTCGTTATACCCAAACAAGGTCCGTTCATTCAGATTGGGTCTTCCGATTTCATCTTCCAGACCGAAATCAGACCCGCAAATCGAAACTACGCTCTCCTGATGCCCAGCGATCAATCCCATCCCGTGCTCGCCATTTCCGGGCTCGAGCACCGATACGCCCATGAACCGATCCCCGCGATCAAGGTCCCAGAGCTCACCCTCCAACCCGCCCAGCAGCTCGTCCTGACCGGTTCTTCGGGCTCGGGCAAGTCCACCCTGCTCCACCTCATCGCCGGTCTCATGGACCCCACAGCCGGTACCATCCTCGTCTCGGGCACCAACCCCCACCAGCTCCGTGGGCACACACGCGACCGGTTCCGGGGGCGGACGCTGGGCATGGTCTTCCAGACCCACCACCTGCTCATGGGCTTCAGCGCCGAAGAAAATGTGATGGCCGCCCTCATGTTCTCGGACATCCCACGAGGGGCACACGGTGCCCGATCCCGGGCGCTGCTCGATTCGCTGGGCATCACGACGCCCACGCGACGTGTTGAGCAGCTCAGCATCGGGCAGCAGCAGCGGGTCGCCATCGCCCGCGCCCTCGCCTGTGACCCCGCCCTCGTGCTGGCAGATGAACCCACGGCCTCGCTGGATCCTGACAACGCCGAGGTCGCCCTTGACCTTCTCCAGCAGGCCTGTCGCAGCAGTGGGGCCGCGCTGCTCTGCGTCACCCACGACCGGCGATTCCTCGATCGATTCGACCGGGCCGAGCACCTTCTGGCCCCGCACGAGCAGCTCCAGAAGGCGGGGGGTGCCTGATGGCGATGAGCGACTGGAACATCGTGACCCGCTCGATGCGGCACCGTTTCTTCTCCAGCGTGGTGACCATCCTGAGCGTGGCCATCGCCGTCGGGCTCGTCACGCTGCTGATTTCCATGCGCGACGCCGGGGAGAACAGCTTCAAGCGCGGCACGGGCAATGTGCAGATGCTGATTTCCAAGGAGCCCGGGCCGCTGCCCAGCGTGCTCAACTCCATGTTCTACGCCCAGGCGCCGGGCAACCCCATCACATGGGCCCAGTACCTCGAGCTCAAGCGTTCCTACCCCTTCGCGTGGAGCGTGCCGACGCAGCTGGGCGATTCCTACAAAGACGCCCCCGTCATGGGCACAGACGAATCGTTCTTCAACGATTTCCAGCCTGTGCAGGGGTTGTCGTGGTCGCTCGATCAGGGCGCGTACTTCGCGGCCCCCTTCGAGGTGGTTGTGGGCAGCGATGCCGCCGCAAGACTCGGGCTTTCGCTCGGTGATGAGATCAATCTTGAGCACGGGGCCCCGCGTACAGAGGGCGGGCACACGCACGACCAGTTTGCCTTCCGCGTCGTGGGCATTCTCAGCCCTACGCATACAGCGCACGACCGGGCGATCTTCACGCCGCTCGAATCGTCGTGGATCCTCCACGCACATGATCGGCGTGAGGCGATCTTCGGGCACGGCATCGTGACGACGGGCGAGGATCTTGTCGCGGATGACATGAAGATCACCGCGATCTACGCGTCGCTGGGCGAGCGTAAGGCCGCCCTGACGCAGGTGCTCTCGGCCCTGCGCCGCGATCCCAACTGGACCGTCGCCAACCCCGCCGACTCGGTGGGCGGGCTCTTCCAGATTGTGTCGAACATCGATCAGATTCTGCTGGCGATGGCCATCGCCGTGATGCTCTCCTCGGGCGTCTCGATCCTGCTGGCGCTGTACAACTCCATGGAGCAGCGCAAGCGTCAGATCGCGGTCCTGCGTGTGCTCGGCGCCTCGCGCACCCGCGTCTTCGGGCTGGTGCTCACCGAGAGTGCGCTGATCGGGCTCATCGGCGGGGGGGTGGGGGTGCTGCTCGCGTTGGCGGGCGGGCTGCTGGTCACCAAGGTCCTCGCGCAGCGGGTCGGGATCGTCGTCGAACCCGCTCTTCCCATCGACGGCTACCTCATCATTGTTCTCGCCAGTGTCGCGATCTCCTGCGTCGCCGGTGCCATCCCCGCCATGGTCGCGTATCGCACCAGCGTTGTGCGAGCGCTGCAACCCAGCGGCTGATCGGGCGTAGTGCTCATAGGAGGCATCTGCCATGCGTTGGTTCTGGTCCTTCATCCTGCTGCTCTGCCTCATCACCGGCGGTCTCTACGCCCAGCGCGTCCGCGCCGAGCAACAGGAGCAGGCCGCCGCCTCCGAGCCCGGCGACCCAGCACCCAGAACACGCCAGCCCCGCCAGCCCAGAACCACCGAGCAGCCACAACCCGCAGCGACAGCGAGCGAGCAGCCCGAACCGATCGTGGTCCAGCCCGAACCGGCCCCTGAACCGGTGGCTCAAGACTCGGTCGCCGTTGAGCAACAGCCCGAGCCCAGCACCGCCAACGAAACACCCAAGAATGCCTTCGATCCCGGATCGCTGATCACCACGATGAACGAGCTGCGTGACCAGTTGCCTCAGGAACTGCACGCACGCAATCAGAAGCCCTCCACTGAACTCAAGCCCGTCCGTCCCGAAGCCCGGTCAACGGACGAGCCCGAAGCCAAGCCCGAGATCGTGGCAAAGAGCCTGCCGCAGACAAACGACGCCAATGTTGATGTCGCAGCGGACGCCAAGCCCGAAATCCTACCTGAAGCGCAGCCCGCACCTGCCGCCCCGAGCTATGAGCAGCGCCCGGATGGTTCATTCCGCATCGTCAGCGCGAACATCTGGGTGCAGGGCGCGGGCACGCAAGCGGAGCCCTATGTGCTCACCTGGGACGCGCTCAAGGCCATCGAGCAGAGCTACGACCCCAAGAACGGCAAGGACACGCTCCCGGGCTGGCTCGACCTGCTCGAGGGCAAGGTCGTGCAGATCGAGGGCCACTCGCTGCTGCCCGTTGTGGCCAGCAGCACCAGGGAGCTCCTAATGATGCAGAACCCGTGGGACGGCTGCTGCATCGGCGTGCCGCCCACACCCTACGACGCAGTCGAGGTCACCCTCAATCACGAGGTCGACTTCGGCAACTCGGTCGTCGGCTTTGGCAGTGTGCAGGGCACCTTCTACATCGACCCGTATGTCGTCGACGGCTGGGTGCTCGGTCTCTACATCATCGAGGATGGCACCTACCGCTCCGGTGCCGGCGTCGAGTTCCCCGAGTTCTGATCATCATCACCCCACGATCTCTCCGCGCCCTTGCGACGAGGGACATGAAAAAGCCCCCGCATGGAGCGGGGGCTGGTGGGTGTCTTGCGTTTGCTTAGTCGTCGTCGTCGACCAGCGGGCCGAGTGTCTCTGGCTCGGGTTCCGGGCTGCCCTTGCACATCAGCAGCACGATCGCGCCGCCCACGGCCGAGATCGCGGACGCGACCAGGATCGCCAGCTTGGCGTGCTCGAGGTGCGCCATGTTGTCGGCGTACGCGAGGTTCGCGATGAAGATCGCCATCGTAAAGCCGATGCCGCCCAGCATGCCCGCGCCCAGCATGTGCCGCCACGAGACACCGCGGGGGAGCGCGGCGACCTTCATGGTGCACGCGAGCCAGCTCAGCAGCACGATGCCCAGCGGCTTGCCGATGAACAATCCAAGGATGATACCGATCGCGGCAGGATCCTTCAGGTTCTCGGCGACACCGCCGTGGATTGGGATACCCGCGTTGGCCAGCGCGAAGATAGGGATGATCACGAACGCGGCCCACGGGTGCACCACATGCTCAATCCGGTGCAGCGGTGGAAGCACCTGACGCGAGTTGGTGATGATCGCGTTGACAGCCGCACGACGCGTCGAGGATTCGGTCACCGCGAACTCGGGGTCATCGTGCGCGTTCTCGAACACATCGAGGGCCTTGCGGGTCGAGTAGACGAAGTTGATGGCGTTCACGCGTGCGTGGGCCGGGATGGTCATCGCCAGCAGCACACCCGCGATGGTCGCATGCACGCCTGACATGTAGACGAAGTACCAGAGCGGGAGCCCCATGACCAGATAGAGCGTGATCCAGCGGACGCGGAGCAGGTTCATGAAGGCCAGCACGGCCACAACGATGCCGGCATACCCGAGGTAGTCCAGTGCGAGGTTGTCGGTATAGAAGACCGCGATGACCACCAGCGCGCCAAGGTCGTCCACGATCGCCAGCGAGGTCAGGAAGACCTTGAGTGAGTTGGGGACGCGCGAGCCGAGCATCGCCAGGATGCCCACCGCGAAGGCGATGTCGGTGGCCATGGGGATACCCCAGCCACCGATGGTTTCTTTGCCCGCGTTGAACGCGACGAAGATCAGTGCCGGGCCGATCATGCCGCCCAGGGCACCGAAGATCGGCAGGGCCGCACGCTTGGGCGATGCGAGCTCGCCCACGAGGATCTCACGCTTGATTTCCAGCCCCACGACGAGGAAGAAGATCGCCATGAGCAGGTCGTTGATCCAGTGCGCGACTGAGTGCGCCTGCCACCACAACGGCTCCTTTTCAAGCGGCTGCCATTTGCTGTGGTCCGCTTCGTCCTCCGCGTGATCCGGGTTGTGGGGCACATCGGTGAACGACATGTCCTCCACGGCATCTTCTACCGATTCGGCGGCCTTCTCGATCATGGTGTCATCGCCGTGATCGTCCGCGTGCTCCTCGGGATGCGCCGCAGCGCCGGCGTGCTCGCCGGCTTCCTCACCATGTGCGCCACCGGGGGCGTGGTGGGGGTTCTCGGAGAACGAGATTCGGATCTCGGCGTCGTTAAACACAGCGTTGTAGCTGTCGATATTCGTGTTCGCCCAGATCATCGCGATCGCGGTCATCAGCAGCAGCACAATGCCGCCAGAGCTCGACAGCTTGGCGAACTGATGGAACGGGCGAACCAGGCGCTCGCCCGGCTCGAGGTTCAGGTCGTGCTTGGCGGTTGGGATGTGATGGTCGTCAGACATCGGGATTCCCTTATGTCGATGCGGATCGGTCGCGTGGAATAACCACCCATACAGGGGGGTTGATAACCCAAAGGGGCTCGATTCTCTATCGTGCCGATTGAATGCCGGTGTTCAGCAGAGATGACCCTTGACGGGTCATTTCGCCAACCATCGGTCGATGATCCGAGTGGATTGTCTCGATCCTGTGTCCCCGTCGCGCAGAATCAGCGCTGGAATGGGTAGAGCCCGGGCATACCCAGGATCCCGGTCAGCTCGTCGAGGGCGTCAGTCAGCGCCCGCGCCATCTGCGGGTCCAGCAGTTGATCGCCGCTGAGCTCGTCGGGGTAGTGGGTATTGATCCAAGCTTCGAGCTTGTCGCTCAGGGGGTCATCGAGGATCACCCCCCGGTGCGCGGCCGCCAGCTCGTCGTCGCGCAGCACGACCCGCAGGCGCAGGCAGGCCGGGCCGCCGCCGTTGCGCATGGATTCACGCACATCGAGGTAGTGGACCGCACCGATGGGGTTGGTTTCGTCCGCGACGATGCGCTGGACGAACGCATCAACGCGCTCGTTCTCCTGCGATTCCAGCGGCGCGATCAGGGCCATGCCGCCGTCGGGCAGTGTGACGATCTGCGAGTTGAACAGGTAGCTGCCAACGGCATCTTCGAGCGTAAAATCGCTGTCATGGGCCTCGATGAGCGTCAGGTGCTCGCCCAGCGGGGCCGCGATGTCGGTGACCAGCGATCGCGATGTCGCGAACGCCTGCTCATGGAACATGAAGACCCGCTCGTTGCCGGTGGCGATGACATCGTTGTGGAAGACGCCCGCGTCGATCGCGTCGGGGTGCTGGCGGGTGTAGACCACGCGGGATGGGTCGAGTTGGTGCAGGCGGGCGATGGCCTCGCAGGCGGCCCGGGTCTGGCGCGACGGGAAATGGCGTGCCCCTCCGGCTGGGTCCTCGCGGTCAAAGCCGTACACGAACATCTCCACGCCGGGCTCGGCGTGCGAGCTGGCGAAGCGGATGTGGTTGGCGGCCCCCTCGTCGGCGTAGCGCATCTGCTGCGGGAGCGGGTCGTGGACCACAAACTTGGATTCGTCGCTGAAGATCATCCGCAGCGCCCGGGTGGTGGTGGGGTGCTCGAGCGAGCGGTGGTAGTTGGAGATCAGGTTCGCGGGCGTGAGGTGCACGCGTCCGTCGGCGCAGTCGGCGCTGGGCGAGACGGTGGCGGCATTGGCGGCCCACATGCTGCTGGCGCTCCAGATGGCCGCAAGAAGGGTCGGGTCGCTCTCATGGGCGTCGCGGAGCAGTTTTTCGTCGTCGCCGTGGAAGCCGATCGCCCTCAGGGCCCCCAGATCCGGGCGATGCTGCGGGGGCAGGACGCCCTGGGTGAGCCCTAGCGAGCGGAGGGTGTTCATCTTCGCAAGCCCCTGCAGGGCCGCGGCTTTGGGCTTGGAGACCCCGCCGGCGTTGCTGGCGCTGGCGATATTGCCCGGGGAGAGCCCGGCGTAGTTGTGGGTGGGTCCGATCAGGCCGTCAAAGTTCACTTCGCTCGCGTGGGTCATCACCCAAGCGTAGGACGCCCCGAGCGTCGATCCTGCTCGACTTTGGGTGCCGGGGCTTGACAAATGCTCCTATGCGGCGTTCCCTCTGAACCCGTATACCTATATATACGACTGCAGGAATCACCCCCATCGCACGAGGCGACGAACGCGGCATGGCCAAGAAGACCACCAAGAAATCCACGAAGAAGACGCCCACAAAGTCGTCGACGAAAACCTCCAAGAAGGCGGGCGCTCGCAAATCCTTCGGGTCCAACTACAAGAAGGGCGACGCCGAGGGCAAGTCGCTGGTGATCGTGGAATCGCCCGCCAAGGCCAAGACGATCAACAAGCACCTCGGCAGCGACTACATCGTGCTCGCGTCGGTGGGGCATGTGCGCGATCTGCCCAGCAAGAACCCCAAGGGTGTCAAGGACCCTGTCCCGGGCGTGAAGATCGAGAAGCGATTCCAACCCAGCTACGAGATCCTCAAGGGCAAAGAGCAGGTCATGAAGGACCTGAAGGCGGCCGCGAAGGATGCGCTCAGCTCCGGCGGTGATGTCTGGTTCGCGACCGACCTTGACCGTGAGGGCGAAGCCATCGCCTGGCACCTGGCCCAGGAACTCCAGATCGATTCGAAGGTCGCCAAGCGTGTGATCTTCCCCGCGATCACCAAGAGCGAGATCGACAAGGCGTTCCATAACCCGCACCCGATCGATGAGGACCGCGTCAACGCGCAGCAGGCGCGCCGGATTCTGGATCGCATCGTCGGCTATCAGGTTTCGCCGCTGCTCTGGAAGAAGGTCGCGCGGGGGCTCAGCGCCGGGCGCGTGCAGTCCGTGGCCGTGCGCCTCATCGTCGAACGCGAGCGACAGATCCGCGCCTTTGTGCCCGATGAATACTGGAACATCACCGGTTACTTCTCGATTGATCAGGCCAAGGCGGGGAAGCTGGGGGATCAGTGGCGCAAGTTCCTCGCCGCGAAGGACGAGAAGGGCAAGGGACCCACGGTCAAGTCGCAGAACGGCTGGCTGAGCACCAACAACACCATCCGCGCCGAGCTCGTCGAGTTCGCCGGCGAGAAGTTCGATCCGCGCATCCTCAGCGCCGAGATCGTCCCCGAACCCGAGACACTCAGCGAGGACGCGGTCAAGGCACGCCTTGAGAAGATCGCCAGCGCATTCGCCAAGCCCGATGCGCACGACATCAGCGCCAATGTCGTCAAGATTGCGTCGCAGATCGGGCTGAGCGATGTTCGCTCCAGCGTGCGTGAGGACGAGCGGGGCAAGGGCCCCGCCCGTTGGGTGCGAGAGATCAGCGGCATCGCCAGCGCTGACAGCGCTTACACGATCGAGTCGATCGAGACCAAACGCACCAAGTCGCGTGCGCCCGCGCCGTTCATCACCTCGACGATGCAGCAGAGCGCCTCGTCCCGATTGGGCTTCGGCGCACAGCGCACGATGCGGGCGGCGCAGGGGTTGTACGAGGGCGTGAACATCCCCGGCGAGGGGCCCGTCGGCCTGATCACCTACATGCGAACCGACAGCACGCACATCGCGGGCGAGGCGCTCAGCGCTGTTCGGGCGCACATCAAGAACCAGTTCGGCGACAAGTACCTGCCCGAGAAGCCCAACTTCTTCAAGTCGACCAACAAGGACGCGCAGGAGGCCCACGAGGCGATCCGCCCGACCGATGTCTCGCGGCATCCCGAGTCGGTGCGCAGCGCCCTCAAGCCCGATCAGTACAAGCTCTACAAGCTCGTGTGGGAGCGCTTCGTGGCGTGCCAGATGGTGCCGGCGGAGTGGGACGCGACGAGCGTGATGATCCGAGGCGGTGATGGCGGCAAGGCCGTCTTCCGCGCGACCGGGCGCACGCTGGCGTTCGACGGGCACTACCGCGTCAGCGGCGTGCCAACCTCGGGCGACGAGCTCAACCTGCCCAAGCTCGAAGAGAAGCAGCTGCTCTATCCGTTCGACTTCCAGGTCGATCAGAAGTTCACCTCGCCCCCCGGGCGTTACAGCGAAGCGTCGCTCATCAAGACGCTCGAGAGCGAGGGCATCGGGCGTCCGTCGACCTACGCGAGCATTATCCAGACGATCCAGGACCGCAGCTATGTCGAGCAGATCCAGCGTGCGTTCTACGCGACGGATCTGGGCGAGGTGGTCACGGACAAGCTGGTCGAGGGCTTCCCGCGCCTGATGGACCTGGGCTACACGCGGTACCTCGAGGCCGAGCTCGACAAGATCGAGGACGAGCACCTGGACTGGATCGAGATGCTTGAGCAGTTCTACGGGCGCTTCTCCAAGTCGCTCGAGCGGGCGCACGAGGAGATGACGCACGCCAAGGCCGAGACCAAGCCCGCGCCCGATGAGTACCGCTGCGAGAAGTGCGGCTCGACGCTGGTGTATCGCTTCGGCAAGAACGGGCGGTTCCTCAGCTGCTCGACCTACCCCGATTGCGACTACGCCTGCCCGTGCGACCGCGAGGGCCGCCCGCAGATGGCCGAGTTCGTGGATGTGAAGTGCCCCAAGACGGGGCGCCCGATGATCCGCAAGACCGGGCGGTTCGGGCCGTTCCTGACGACCCCGCTCGAGGACGGCGAGACCAATGACGACGGCATGATCCTCAATATCGATAAGAAGGGCTTTGTCAACGCCCCGAGCGTGCCGCCGCTGGAAACCCCGCTCCCGTGCCCGATCTGCGAGAGTCCGCTGTACCTGCGCAACGGTGCGCGCGGCCCATGGCTGGGCTGCTCGCGCTTCCCCAAGTGCCGCGGACGCGGCAAGTGGGCATCGCTGGAAGAGCACGAGAAGGCAGAGCTCGAGAAGAAGCTGCACGCCCACGAGAAGGCGAACCCCGTGCTCACGATCACACGCATGGACGGCACGCCGCTGACCGATAGCAAGGGCAAGCCGCTCCCCGAAGCGCCCAAGGTCGATGAGTTGGTGTTGTTGGAAGACCCGCGCAGCGTGAGCGCGTGAAGTGCACGGCTATGATGGGGCGTGGCGTTCGTGAAGAACAAGCTCTCACCAACCAAAGGCATCACTCGGCTCGCGGTCTGGGTCCATGACCGACCGGATGGCTGGCTGAATGTGCTGGGCGCGATCATCGGCGTGTTCACGGCGATCGGCGCGGTGCTCTTTGCGCGAGGGCTGGCCATGGCCGAGCACTACACCGAGCACCTGCAGGGCGAGTGGGCCTGGTGGGCGCTGCCCATCATCCCGATGATCGGCGCGCTGCTCACGGGCATCCTCGTCTACACCTTCGCGCGCGAGGCCGGCGGGCACGGCGTGCCGCAGGTGCTCGATGCCATCGTCCGCAAGGGCGGTAAGATCCCGGCACGCATCGGCATCGTCAAGGTCATCGCCTCGATCTGCACCGTCGGCACCGGCGGTTCGGCGGGTGCCGAGGGCCCGATCGTGCAGATCGGCGCGGTCGCGGGCTCGGTGGGCGCGCAGAAGCTGCGGGTGAACCCACGCCATGTCAACACGCTGGTCGGCTGCGGCGCGGCCGCGGGCATTTCCAGCATCTTCAACGCGCCCATCGCGGGCGTGTTCTTCGCGCTCGAGATCCTCCTGCGCGATTTCTCGCTCCGGACCTTCACGCCCATCGTCATCGCGTCGGTCTTCGCGACGGCCATGACCCAGGTCGTGCTGGGCGATAACGACGCGATCTTCGCGACGCACCTGCCCAACTATGTGTTCAGCGTCCACGAGCTGCCCAGCTACATCGTGCTGGGTGTGCTTTGCGCCGTGGGGGCGTGGTTCTTCACGATCACGCTGGAGAAGGGCGAGGACATCTTCGCCAAGCTCCGCGTGCACGGAATCATCAAGCCCGTTATCGGTGCGCTGCTGCTGGGGCTGTTGGGCATCGCCGGCATGTACCTCTTCAAGGAGATGCCCGGCGGCGACATGGTCATGGCCGAGGACAGCAGCGTCCCGCCGTTCTTCGGCAACGGCTATGTGGTCATCAAGGGGCTGCTGGACCCGACAACCTACGAGTCGGCCCAGCTGGGCGTCATGGTCATCGGCGCCATCGGCGTGCTGCTGGTCGCCAAGGTCTTCGCGACGACCTTCACCCTCGCCTCGGGCGGCAGCGGCGGCGTGTTCGCACCGGGCCTGTTCAGCGGGGCCTGCATCGGCGCGATGTTCGGCATCGTGCTCGATCGATTCGGCTTCATCCCCGAGGGCTCATCCCCCGCGAGCTACGCGCTCGTCGGCATGGCGGCGGTGATTGCCGGCACGACCTTCGCGCCCATGACGGCGATCCTGATCCTCTTCGAGGTCACCCGCGAGCCGCATGTGCTCGCACCGATCATGCTGGCCGCGATCGTGTCCACGGCCGTCACCCGCATGCTCATGCCCGACTCGATCTACACCGCCAAGCTCCGCCGTGCGGGCGTGCGGATCGGCACCGGTCGCGACCTGACCCTGATGCGCCAGGTCCCCGTGAGCAGCGTGGACTACGCCTCGCTCCCGCCCGAGCCGATCTACCCGTCGGACCCGCTGAGCAAGCTCATCACGCTGCACGCGCACCACAATGTGCCCGACTTCCCGGTGGTCGACCACGAGGGGCGCTACCTGGGCATGGTGACCGGTGCGGACATGCGCTCGGCCCTGATCGACCGCGAGGCCATCCCGCTGCTGCTGGTGGCCGAGCTGATGCGCAACGACCTGCCCATCATCAAGCCCGATGAGCACCTCGACACGGTGATGGAGAAGTTCGCCGGCAACGAGGTGTCGAGCCTGGTGCTGGTGGACGGCTTCAGCGGCACCAAGCCGCTGGCGCTGGTGACCCGCACCAAGGTGATGACGCGCTATAACGCGGTGCTCGACGAGGCGTGAGGAACTAATCTCCGGCTGAGCCGAATCGAGTACGGTGATCATTCGCAAAAACATCCTGAATATCGCGGTGATCTCACTGATCATCACGGTGCCAGCCATGCTCGTGGTGCTCAGGCCTGAGCCAAGGACCTGTGTGCTTCGGCCGCTGCGGAGTCAAACACGAGTTCGCATTCTGGTTTCGTCATTGCAGATATACGCGGAAGCGAATGATTTCAGGTATCCGCCATCGGAGGCATGGATTCAGCATCTGTGCGAATCAGGCATCATTGCACCTGAAGATGCGCTTGCACCTATTCGTGATGATGTCAGTGAGCCGTATCATTTTGTTCCTGGGCCGTACACCACCGAGCCCGGGCGCATCCTGGTGTATGGCAATCCCGATCGAAACATCAAAGGTGTCATGGTCGGATTCACAGATTACACTGTCGATCTCGTTGGCGAGTCTGACTTCGAGCAAATGCTGGCCGAGCAGCTCGCCGACACCACCCCCTGACCGCATCCATCCTCATGCTCGCGGGTACACTCACGCATGCACGCACAAACCCTCACCCTCGCCGCCGCCGTCCTTCTCACCACCCCTGTCTACGCCCAGGAGCAGCAGGCCGCCGTCGATCGCGACGCGATTGTTGCCGAGCACCTGACGCCACTGATCGATGCGTACCTCATCCCCGGGGCGATGGTGGCGCTCTACCACGATGACAAGCTGACCTTCCACCCCATCGGCACGCTCAGCTACGACACTGAGCGGGCGCCCGACACGCGGACGATTTACGAGATCGGCTCGATCGGCAAGGTCATCACCGGCGTGTTTTTCGCTGATGCTATCCGGCGCGGCGAGGTCACCAAGCACACCAAGCTCCAGGAGCTCGTCCCCGAGGGCACCGAGGTCATCAAGGGATCCGACGGCACCGAGATCGAGCTGTGGAACCTGACGACGCACTCGTCGGGCTGGGGCACCGTGCCCGTCAACATCGCGCCCACGGACCCCGATCGTCCGTTCCACGGCTACACCGAGGAGATGCTGTTCAAGGCCACGCAGATCATGCCGCTCAACCGAAACCCGGGCGAGGGGTTCGAGTATTCCAACTTCGCGGTGGGCACGCTGGGCACGGTGCTGGCCCGCAACGCCGGCGGGGACTACGAGTCGCTGGTGCAGCAGCGGATCTTCAAGCCGCTGGGGATCGTGGATTTCTCGATCGAGCTCAACGACGAGCAGCGCTCACGCCTTGCGCCGCCAACCAGCGGCGGGCTCACTGTCAAGCCCTGGGGCGAGACGAACGCGCTCGCGCCGGCCGGGCTGTGGTCGACGACGGCCCCGCAGCTGATCACCTTCGCGATGGAGAACCTGCGAGAGGTCAACGAGGACTCGCTGGAGATCTACGAATCGCTCACCAACGCGCGCGAGACCATGTTCGACTCCGGCTTCGGGCGCGTCGGCTTCGGCTGGATGCTCGCGATGGACGGCTCAAGCTACTGGCACAACGGCCAGACCGGCGGCTATTCGTCCTACATGGCCATCAACCGCGAGTACGACGCGGCCGTCGTGGTCCTGACCAACGGCGCCACGATGTACACCACCGTCGCGGGCGAGAAGATCTTCCAGTCGATGCTGGGCCTCAACCCCGAGCCCGCCAAGCCCACCATCCCCGAAGCGCTCGACGAGGTGTACATCGAGCGCCTGCTGGGCACCTACAAGTCGCAGTGGGGCTTCGACATCACCATCACCAGCGCCAACAGCTTCATCTACGCCCGTGTCACCAACCAGAACGCCTACCGCGTGGACAAGGTGGGTGAGGACCGTTTCGGTTACGGGGCCGTCGACGCCGAGCTTGGCTTCGAACTGCCCGAAGGCGATGGCCCGGCCACAAGCGTGACGCTGTTCCAGAACGGGATGGAGATGAAGTGCGTGCGCGTGGAGGAGTGAGGAACACGACCTGTTCGTGTTGCGTATACGAAGCAATGAAACAGCCGAAGGGATCAGTCTGGTTTGGCGTGATGACGGTTGTAGTCTACGCGATCATCGTCGGTTGGTTTGGTTTGCGTCATCCCGATAGAACCGGTCCCCATCACACTGAAGAGAGGAAGCGCCAGGCGAATCTTCGTAGTGTCGCTGGTTATGTGTTGGCGTTCTCGGATGAAACCGAAGACGGCCGCTTTCCCCTGACAGAGCAGTACGGCGAGATCCTGCTCAAGCAGTTTGAGGTCATTCCTGAGCCGCTCTTTGGCGACGAGGACACCCAGGACCTCATCTGGATCGTCCCCTTCCCCTGGCCCGACCGGCGCATCCCCGACGACATTACCCCGGAGCAACTCGCGCGGACCCCGCTGCTGCATGAGCGTGTCGATATCAACCCCGATGGGACCTCGGTCGCGTTCTGGGATGGGCATACCGAGTTCCTCACGAACGAGGAGTTTGAGCAGCTCGTTGATATTGAGCAGTCGGTGTGCCTTGCGTGCGAGCTTGCGATTCCGGACATGACTCAGAAGCAGGGTCCGTGATTTGCAGGGTGCCACTACTCGCCGTCCTCGGCGCAGTAGTGCTCTTCGAGATATCCCAAGACACTACTGCGCGGCTGCGCCGCGAGTAGTGGCACCCAAGTTCTGAAATCTCCGGGTGGCCCGATGGAGACGCAGTCTCCTTCGGGATCATCGTTCGAAGGCATGCGTTCCCGAAGGAACCTTGCGGGTTCCATCGGGCCACCCATCGCAACCGCTCTTCCCCGAGTGGCTGATGGCTAGTGGCCAGTCCCTTCTTCCCTCACTCCCCCAGCGTCCGCTTCCGCCGAAGAATATGGTGGTAGTGCTGCGCAAACCGGTGCGCTTCGTCGCGGACCTGCTGCAGCAGTCTTAGCCCCGGGTTGTTTCGACCGAGCCGGATCGGCTCCTTGCTGCCCTGCATGTAGATCAGCTCTTCCTTCTTCGCCAGCGACACCACCATCGGCGGCTTGATCTCCAGCTGCTCGAACGCGTCGAGCGCGGCGTGGAGCTGCCCCAGCCCGCCGTCGATCATGATCACATCGGGGTACAGCTCGTGCCCCTCGCCCGCGCTGCGGTATCGCCGGCTGATGACCTCGCGCATCGAGGCGAAGTCGTCGTTGGCGCGCCCGCCGGGCAGGTTCTGGAACGACTTGATGCGATACCGCCGGTACTCCTGCTTGAACGGGCGCCCGTCGATGAAGCACACCTTCGACGCGACGGTCTCGTTGCCCTGAAGATGAGCAATATCGAAGCCCTCGACGCAGCGGACTTCCTTGTCGATCCCCAGCGCCCGGCGCAGGCTCTCGCAGCCCTTCTTGGGGTCGATGTAGCCGATCTCGGTCTCCGGCTGCCACTGGTCGTCCCTCGAGGCCCGCTCGTCGAGGCGCTGGATCGCCTCGATCTGGTCGCGCAGCACGGCCGCGCCCTCGAAGTCCAGCTCCGCCGATGCCCGCTGCATCTCTTCCTGCAGCTCGCGAAGCACGGTGGTGCGTTTGGTTTTGAAGAAGCGGATCAGGCGCGAGATATCGTCGCGGTACTGCTCCTTGCCGATCGAGTTGTTGCACGGGGCCGTGCACTTGCCGATGGCCTTGAGCAGGCACGGGCGGAAGAAGCGGTTCTTGGGGTCGTCGGCGATGATGTCCAGCGAGCAGGTGCGGAACTTGAACACGCCCTGCAGCGCATCGAGCGCCGTGTAGAGCGCACTGGGCGAGGTGAACGGCCCGAGGATCGTCGCGCCGTTGAATCGCGGGTCCTTGCTGCCGTCGCTGCGGATGCCGGTGGGGTTGCGGCTGACGAACACCCGCGGGAACTCCTCGCGCGTTGTGACGACGAGGTAGGGGTAGGTGCGGTCGTCCTTCTGCGCGACGTTGTACGGCGGGTTGATGTCCTTGATCAGGCGGTTCTCCGCCAGCAGCGCCTCCCAGGCCGTGTCCGTGATGTAGATGTCGAACGAGTGCACCTCGTCGAGCATCATGTTTTTCCGCGGCCCAAGGTCCGTCGAGGGAATGAAGTACGACGACACACGATCGCACAGCTTCGTCGCCTTGCCGACATAGAGCACGCTGCCCTTGTGGTTCTTCATCAGGTACACGCCGGGCTTGGGCGGCAGCTGGCGCGCATCGTTGCGGAGGCGCAGCAACCGCGCCACCTTCGTCTCGGTCCCCCAGGGCGGAGGCGAGTTCGCGGGCGCGTGCCCCTCTTCATCAAGGAATGGCGTATCTGGATCGTCTGCCACGGGAGATTCTATTCGCGAAGTTCAACCGGTCGGATTCTGTTTGAGTCCGTCCGGCGCATGAAAAAACCGACCACGCGGGTCGGTTGAGAGAAGATCGGTGTGGATTTACTCGTAGATGTAGTCCGGGCCGCGCCACTGCTGCCACTTCTTGAGGCGGAAGCGCCAGAAGTTCTCTTCGAAGTTCTTCTGGGCCTCGGGCGACCAGTCCTGGAATGCGGGGAGCATGCGGGCTTCCGACGCGACCTGGCGGAGCAGGTCCTCGGCCTCCTGAACGCTCAGGGGCTCGGCTTCGCCGGAGCGGATCGCGGCGTGGAGCAGGTCCTGGTACATCGCGTTGAGGTGGGCGTAGTCCTCGAGCGTGGTCTCGCTCATGGGCTGCTCGTTGAGGCGCATCGCCTCGGCACGCAGGATCGTGTCGATCGCGCGGGCCTGGTGGCGCTGCCCGGTGGTGCGTTCGACGCGGCAGCCGCTCGAAAGGGTGAGCACCGCTGCGGCGGCGACAAGGGCAGATGACTTCACGATGCGCGTTGCTGTGCGATTCATACTCACTCCATCGGTTCTCGGACCGCGATGCATGAACAATATACGCCGCCTGGGCGACGATCGTTCACCCATTCATCGGCCTCTATCGACCTTTACGATAGCGCCAGTCGGCACATCATCTCCATACCGACCGGAATCGCCCGGTCGTTGAAGTCAAAGCTGGGCGTATGCAGCCCCGGGAAGGGGTCCCGACCCGGTTCGCTCAGCCCGATCATGTAGAAGCAGGCGGGCACGCGCAGGGCGTAATAGGCGAAGTCCTCGCCGCCCATCTGGGGGTCCTTGACCCACTGGAACTCGTTCACAACCTCTGCCTGTTCAGCGATTTGCGCGACTCGATCCGCCTCCGCGGCGTCGTTGAGCGTCACCGGGTAGCCGTCGTTCCACTTGATATTCGCCTCGCAGCCCATCGCCCTGGCACCCTGCTCGACGAGCTCGAAGAAGCGTTTGCGGGTCGTGGCGCGGGTTTCCATGTCCAGCGTGCGGACGGTGCCCTTGAGGGTGCAGATTTCGGGGATGACATTGTACGCGCTGCCCGCGTGCATCGATCCGAAGGTGACGACCACCGAGTCGGTGGGGCGTGTGGTGCGCGAGGCGATGCTCTGGGCCATGCTGACGATCTGCGACGCGGCGACGACCGGATCGACGCACAGGTGCGGGTAGGCCGCGTGCCCCTGCACGCCCTTGATCGTGATGTCGAAGGTATCGGTCGCGGCGAGCAGCGGGCCGGGCTTGGTGGCGACGCTGCCGAGCGGCAAATCGGGCCAGCCGTGCAGGCCGTACATGCGCTTCACGGACGGGCCGAAGCCGTTGGCTTCATCACCATCGAGCGCGCCGTCGCGGCACATCTTGTCGCCGCCGCCGCCGCCTTCTTCGGCGGGCTGGAAGACGAGCGTGACCGGGTTGGGTCGGTGCTCGAGCTGCGAGAGCACGCGAGCCACGCCGATGAGGATGGTGGTGTGTCCGTCGTGCCCGCAAGCGTGCATCTGCCCGGGCTTGGTGGACTTGTAGGCCATGTCGTTGGCCTCTTCGATGGGCAGCGCATCCATGTCGGCCCGCAGCCCGATGCAGTCGCCCGGGTTGTCGACCGTCGCGGGGATGTGCGCCACCACGCCGAAGCCGGTGTTGGGCTCGCGTCCGCCCATGCTGGTCCGGAAGGTGATGCCGAGCTTGGTGAGCTCGCGCTGCACGACCTGCGAGGTGCGTTCTTCGGTGAAGAGGATCTCGGGGTGCGCGTGCAGGTCGTGGCGGATGGCCACGAGCTCGTCGAGCTGGGCTTCGATGAGTGCGTTGAGAGCGGGCGATTGGGTCTGCGTCATACCCCAGTATAGGGGCGGGTCAGGCGGCCTTGGTGTAGCGGACCTGGGCCTGCTCGTCGATGAACCGCCGGGCGATGTCCTCAAGGTCCATGATCCGCAGCGAGTTGACATCCTCGTGCTGATTGTGGGCCCGGATGGTGTTGAACTCACGTTCGTTGGCCACGAAGGCGTCGGCGACCTCGGGGTCGAAGTGCTTGCCGCGCTGCTCACGGATCAGCTTGCTGGCTTCCTCGTGGCTCATCGCTTCCTTGTAGACCCGCTTGCTGGTCACGGCGTCGTAGAAATCTGCCAGAGCGACGATGCGGGCGGCCAGGGAGATCTCGGTATCGTGGAGCCCGAAGGGGTAGCCCGTGCCGTCCCACTTCTCATGGTGCTGGAGCGCAATCTCCACGCCCATATCGATGAAGTCGTCGGCTCCGAGCTTGGCGCGGATCGCCAGCAGCGTGTCGGCACCGATGAGCGTGTGCTTCTCCATCACCGAGCGTTCCTCGGGGGTGAGTCGTCCGGGCTTGAGGAGGATCGAGTCGGGGATACCGACCTTGCCGATGTCGTGCAGCGACGAGGCGAGCACGATCCGGTCGATCCACTTGGCGTCGATGCCGGGGTGATTGGGTCGCATCGCGTCGGCCAGTACGCGGGCATAGAGCCCGATGCGTTCCAGGTGCGCGCCCGTGTCGGTGTCGCGATAGTCCGCCAGTTTGGCGAGCCCGAAGATCAGGGCGTTGCGCTTGGCGAGCCCCGAGCTGACCTGCTTGGAAACCTCGCGAGCCAGCTCGCTGTTGGCCTGCTCCAGCGTGTCGCGGTAGCGACGCGAGGCCAGGTAGAGGATCATGCCCGTGAGCATGAACACGCAGAACGCGATGCTGATGCGGAACACGAACAGGCGATCGGCCACGACCGGCGCGAACACAAACTCGTGGCGCAGCCATGTGTCCACGAGCATCTCCGCCCCGACCAGCACAGCCGCCTGGAAGACCAGGATCCCGACCACGAACGACTTGCGGTCGCGTGGGCGGAACTGCCATTCGAGTTTCTTCCTGGTGGTGCTCACGGATCGTGCATCGACGCGATATGTTCGAATCATCGCCCGTGCAAACGAATTGCCGCCCCGGTGGGTGTTTCGGCTACCGCCTGCGCCGATCACGGCGGTGGTTCGCTCGATATCCGGACCCAGCGGAGTGTTATGGACCCAGCACCCGCTCGCAGGCGTCCATGGCCTGTCCGGCGAGCTCGCTGACTCCCTCGTATTCCGGCAGCACGCTCGGGCCACTTCCAAAGTCACTTCGGAGTGGTGGCAACCCAAGCTCTTCACGAAGCGCCGCATCGACCGGAAGATTGCCCGATGTGGATTCGTAGAGCAGGCGTTCGACTGTGGGCGAAGTCAGGTACGCGGCGAGCTGCTTCGCGAGATCCGGATTCGGCGCATTTTTGATGATGGCCACCGTGTTCGGGATCAGGATCTGATCCGCTGGAAGGAAAAAGCGGCTCGCTGGTGGGAGGTGATCTTCAACGGGTTCGAAGGAGGCGAAGTCCACCTTCCAGCCGTTCTGCTGCCCGGACCACACATCGTCCGTGTCCGTCAGACCGACATCGATCTCGCCCATGGCGACTGCCCGGACCACTGTGGCGTTGCCGTCGTACAGACGTACGCCATTGTCTTTGAGTTTCCTGAGCCAATCCTCAAGGCCGCTTGGGTCCCATCGCGATGCGAGCACCGCCATGTGGATGCGTGTCGTTCCAAACTGCGGGCGCGCCATGCCGATCCGGCCCTTGTAGGCAGGGTCAATCAGCTCGTGCATCGAGGTGGGCGGTGTTTCAACCCGATCTGTTGCGTAAACGATCACACGCCGCCGCAGCGCCGTACCGACCCATGACCAATCCTGCGCGTGAAGTTCGTGTGGCCACTGGCTTCCAACCGTCCCCCGCATCCCGCCCGGCTCCAGCACGCCCTCGCGATCGAGCAGGATCGTGCCCATCGGTTCGCTCGACCACCAGACATCGCAGGTCGGGTCGTCCTTCTCGCTCTGCAGGCGCGTGACCAAACCGGTGGTCTTGGTGGCCTCGGTGTCGCCCAGCACATCGACGCGGATGCCCGTGTCTTTCTCGAACTGGGCGACGACCATCTTGGCGAACGCATCATCGACACTCGTGTAGAGCGTGACGCGCTGCTGGTCCGATCCGTTCGCAGCTGAGGGGTCCGATGCGCTCCCGCCGCACCCGGCGATGAGCGACACACACGCGATGAAAAAAAGAGCCATGCTTCGCATGACTCATGGTACCGGTGGGAAGGAGTGTGGTTCGCTCAGCCGTCGCTCTTGGGCTCAGATTTGGCGTCGCTGCCCTGCTGTGCGGGCTGGGCTTCGCCGCTGGCTTCCTTGGCCTTCTGGTCGAGTTTGCCGAAGTAGTTCTGCACGGCATTCTCGTGCTTACGCGGGACGCGCTTGGTCTCGATCGCCTCGGCGGCCTGGGTGGTGGCGCTGGAGACGGTGTTGCTGAAGGTGGCCGTGGATTCGCCCTTGATCTGCGAGCCCTGCACCATCGTCGATGCGATCACGGGGCCCTCATCGGTGGTGTTAACCTCGGCCCGCTCCTTCTTGAGCATGTAATCGGTTGCCTGCGCGTCGGGACCCGCGCCCATGCCCTGCCCGGCGCTGCCCGAGCCGCTGCCGAAGCCCTGGCTGTTGCCCTCTGCGAACTGCCCGGTCCCGCCCCATTTGGCATCCTCACCGAAGCCCTGGCCCTGCCCACCGCCGCTGCACTCACCGAGCTTGCCAAGCTGGCCCTGGCACTCGCTCATGGCCTGCTCCAGTGAGCTCATTTCCTGCTGCATCATCTCCATGTTGGAGAGCTGCCCGGACATCGAGTCGAGGCCCTGCGACATCTGGTCGGGGTTGGACTGCTGCATGCCCGAGGCCATCTGCCCCATGGCCTGCGCCATCGATGACGCGGCGTCGGATGCACGCTGCTGGGCCTGGGCGGCTTGGCTGAGCTGCTGGGCCTGCTCCTCGCTGGCACCGGCGTCCTGCAGCGCCTTCTTGAGCGCCTCGGGGTCGGCCGCCATCTGCTGGGCCTGCTCTTCGCTCAGGCCCGCGGCCTTGAGTTGCTCTTCGAGCGACTGACGGTTCTCGGCCATCTTCTCGAGCTGCTGCTTCATGGCCTCGAGCTGCTCGGCGGCCTGCTGCTTCTGCTCTTCGCTCATGTCGCCGTTCTGGACGGCCTCGGCCATCTCTTCGAGCTGCTTCTTGGCCTCGCCGAAGTCGCCTCGCGCCATGGCGCGGGCCATCTCGGTCATCGGG
>JAGQON010000119.1 GCA_020427395.1 Phycisphaerales bacterium | reverse complement strand
TTGTCCTCCCACTCCTCCATCTTGAGCCGCCCCTCGATGAACACGGGCTTGCCCTTGCTGAGGTACTGAGCCATCGTCTCGGCGGTCTTGCCCCATGCGGTGCAGTCGATGAACGTCACGTCCTCACGCTGCTCGCCGCTGGCGGTCTTGTACTTGTGGTTGACGGCGATCCCGAAGTTGCCGACCTGGGTGCTGCCAGCCGTGCGGATCTCAATGTCTCGCGTGAGGTGGCCCATGATCAATGTCTTGTTGTAGTTCGGCATGGTGATCCTTTCAGTTGATCGGTGTGTGACCGTACACAGGGCCGAGGCAACGCACCCCGTCGTGCCTGTGTGCGATCTGGTTGCAGATGATACGGCAAGCGTCCACCCCGCTCATGCCACAGAGCCGAGGGTCGTGGTCGTACTTGCCACTGATGAGTAACTTGGTGGCGTAGTAGACGCCGTTCTGGTGCTGCCACCCGAGTTCGGTGGCGATCTCGCTCCCGACCATCCCGAGCCCGTGCTCAAGGATGTAGCAGTAGCACGCTCGCAGCAGGCCACCCATGCGGGCAGACGGCTGCATCAGCGTCTCATCGTCCACCTCGAAGTATTCGAGGATGGCATCGTAGACATGGAACGGTT
>JAGQON010000118.1 GCA_020427395.1 Phycisphaerales bacterium | reverse complement strand
GAAGAACACCGGATCGATAATCCTCGCGTGCGGGTTGTCGACCTGGAAATAGCTCAGCTGCTCAACACCCTTGGCCCGCATCGCGTCCAACGCACCCGAGACCTTGAGGGCCTTGTACGCGCCACCATGCCCATCGGGGTTGGTCGCGAGCACGCCCGGCTCGGCAAGCAACAATCGCCCGGTCGCGAGATCAAAGCTCGGCATCACGCCCTGCTCGAAGAACATGATCTGCCCGCGATCGAGCCCGAAACAATCATTGGATTCAAAGAACCCGACCGTCGCATCGTGATTGAGCGGCGAGGTCATGATCGCCCACGGGATCACGCACCCATATTTCTCCTGCGCCTTGAAGATCGATTCCGCAAACAGCTGGAACAACGGCTTGCCGTTCACACACGAAGTCGCAAAGCAGCCCTTCGGCCCGTCATACCCGAGCCGAGAGCCCTGCCCGCCCGCAACGGTGAAGCACGCGATCTTGCCCGCGCGAATGAGCTCTTCTCCCTTTGCCCTGTAAGTATTGACATCCCAATCCCCGCCGAGCGTGTAGCAGCTTGCCGGCTCGATCGACGCGGGCGGTGGCGGGGGGGTATAGCTGCTGCCGTACTCATCAATGTAGTTGCCAAGCGA
>JAGQON010000117.1 GCA_020427395.1 Phycisphaerales bacterium | reverse complement strand
TTTCCTCTGCACCGATGCCGCTGCCTACATCACGGGACAGACTCTCGTAGTGGACGGCGGCATGACCAAGTAGCTAGGCTTTCCCCCCCGTCGGTGGCGGGCTCCCGCCCGACCGCCGCCGCAACCACTTCTGAAGATCACGAGGCTTAACGTGTCGAAGGCTGAAAACATCGAAGAACGCGTCCACAACATCGTCTGCGAACAGCTCGGGACGACCCGGGACAAGATCGCCGCCGAGACGTCGTTCATCAACGACCTGGGCGCCGACTCGCTGGACACCGTCGAGCTCGTCATGGAGTTCGAGGACGAGTTCGAGATCAACATCCCCGACGAGGACGCGGAGAAGATCCAGACCGTCGGCGATGCCGTGAAGTACATCCAGGGCAAGCTCAACTGAGCCCTGGCGCGCGGCGGCGTTCCGCTGCGGCTGGCGGCTCCGGGAGCAGCATTGCCTGGGGCAGCAGCGGCGAGCGGAGCGGTCCTCGCGCGCGTCCGCCAGGCATCTTCGTGCCCGAAGGTGTCATGTCGGGCCTGAAAATTCCGGCGGCCCACAAACCGTCGTCCTAGAGACCGCCAGTCCGCAGTCGAGCTGACCATGAGCAAACGTCGCGTCGTCATCACCGGCATCG
>JAGQON010000116.1 GCA_020427395.1 Phycisphaerales bacterium | reverse complement strand
ACCTCGCGCACCTGCTCGACGAACGACACGATCCCCGCCGCAGCGAGGTCGACCGCCGCCGGATCGACCGGAGGACCGCCGAGCTGGTGGACCTGCTGTGGGTCACCGACGAGCTCCGGCTCGCCGCGCCCGCGCCGACCGACGAGGCGCAGACGACGCTCTACTACGTCGAGGCGCTGCTGTGGGACGTGCTGCCGGAGCTGCTCGGCGACCTCGACCGCGAGCTGGCCCGCCTCGACGTGTCGCTGCCGGTCGACGCTCGACCGGTGCGGATCGGGAGCTGGGTCGGCGGCGACCGCGACGGCAACCCCAACGTCACCGCCGAGGTCACCGTCGAGGTGCTGGCCTGGATGCACGACCGCGGCCTGCTGCTGATCGAACGGGCGCTGACCGCCCTGGTGACCGAGCTCTCGGTCTCGTCCCGCATCGTGGGCGTCGACGACGAGCTGGCCGCCGCGCTCGAGCGCGACCGGGTGCTGCTGCCCGAGGTCCACGAACGCCTCTGGCACCTGAACCGGGAGGAGCCCTACCGGTTGGCGCTCTCCTACTGCGTCGAGCGGGTGCGGCGCACCCGGGTCCGCCTGGCCGAGGGGCGCCCGCACCGCCACGGCCCCCACGAGGCGGGCCTCGAC
>JAGQON010000115.1 GCA_020427395.1 Phycisphaerales bacterium | reverse complement strand
CCCACTCCAGCCTCACCTGACGATCCCGCTCACCGAACATGGTGCCGATGGCGTCGATCATCTGGTCGACCCTCACGGCCTCGCGTTGCACCTGCTCGGCGATGCTGAGCGCCTTGACGAACGACCGCTTCTCGATGGCCACGAAGACCTGGACGAGGGGGGCGAGGTCGCCGGCGTCGGCGGCTTCGAGTGCATCGATGTAGCGGCTCCGATCGTCCCGGGTGACCACCAGTGGGAACCAGCTGTCGCAGATGAGGACGAGCGACGCCAGCGCGCGCGCTACCCGCCCGTTGCCGTCCTGGAAGGGGTGGATCTGCGTGAAACGGTGGTGCAGCCAGGCGGCCTCGATCTCGGGCGGAACTCCCTGCGCCTGATGACCGAGGTGCAGGTCGATCAATCGGTCCATCTCCGCAGACACCTGCTCGGGCGGGCAGTACTCGTGCAGCGTTCCGTCGGCCCGAGTGGGGTTGTTCGGCAGTTGCTTGTACTCACCGTGCAACAGGCTGACCTTCACGGCTTTGCCGAACTGGTCCACCGCATCGGCGTGCGCCTGGCGCCCGGTCATGAGCGCGTGCAGCTCCTTGATGAAGGAGGTGGACAGCGGGCGCTGCTGGGTGACCACGGTGAACAAC
>JAGQON010000114.1 GCA_020427395.1 Phycisphaerales bacterium | reverse complement strand
TGGCGGTGGCGGGCAGCGACCTCGATGAGGCCCACCGGGCGGTGTTCGCGAAGTTCCCCAACATCTGCATCGAGGGCCTCGAGATCCGCGACGGTTCGCGCACCTTCGCCTGGGGCGGACGCTACCTCGAGGACTGGAACGAACGGGAAACCATCTTCACCGAACTCGGCGTGCTCGAGGAACACCCGCCGGTGCCGCCCGATCACTACGCGGACTCGAAGTTCGTCTTCCTCGCCAACAGTCATCCCGCCATTCAGCAGGGCATGCTGGATTCGTTTCCCCGCCGCGTCATCGCGGTCGCCGACACCATGAACCTGTGGATCGATATCGCCCGCAGTGATCTCGAAGCCCTGCTCCGCAATGTCGACGGCCTGGTGCTCAACGATGCCGAGGCCATGCAACTGACCGGGAAGAAGAACCCCATCACCGCGGGCCGGACCATGCTGGCGGACTACGGCCTGACCTTCGTGGTCATCAAGAAGGGGGCCCACGGATGCCTGCTGGTGCATCGCGAGGGACTCGCCGCCCTGCCCGCATATCCCGTGGAAGAAGTCGTCGATCCCACCGGGGCGGGCGACTCGTTCGCCGGGGGGATGATGGGGTACCTGGCCGCGGCTCACTCCCGCGATGAGAACAT
>JAGQON010000113.1 GCA_020427395.1 Phycisphaerales bacterium | reverse complement strand
TCCCACCCGAGATCAACACCACCGTCAAACTCCGCCGCGGCTCAGACGACTCTCCACAAGCCGCTGATAATTTCGAGCGCATCTTCTCCGCCGCATACGACCTGGGCTACGCCTGGGCGACCGTCCACGCCCGCACCGTCGAACAGAAATACGTCGGCCCCTCCCGCTGGACCTTCCTCAAAGACCTCACCGCCCGCCACCCGGACAAACTCATCTTCGCCTCGGGCGATATCTGGTCCGCCCAAGACATCTTCCGCATGATCGCCTTCACCGGAGTCCACGCCGTCTCCGTCGCGCGCGGGTGCATCGGCAACCCCTGGATCTTCCGCCAGGCCCGCCAACTCATGAGCGCCGAGCATCCAACCGAACCCACCATCGCCGAGCAACGCGCCGTCCTCGAAGACCACTTCCATCTCTCCGTCGCCGTCAACGGTGAATCACTCGCCGGCCGCATGATGCGCAAGTTCGGCATACGCTTCAGCGCCCACCACCCCAACGCCGAACCAGTCCGCAAAGGATTCATCCAGGTCAACACCACCGACCAGTGGCTCGCCGTCCTCGACGAGCACTACACAACCTGAGCGCACGCCCACCGCATGTGTGCGCAATCTCGCGCACCCCCGCAACATTCCACCGCCCA
>JAGQON010000112.1 GCA_020427395.1 Phycisphaerales bacterium | reverse complement strand
TGATTTTCGGCGCCGATCGCGCCGCCAGCGGCGAAGTGTGGTTGGAAGGGAAACGGCAGACGCTCCGTAAGCCGCTGGACGCGATCAACAACGGCATCGCCTATCTGACCGAAGACCGCAAGGCGCAAGGGCTGTTTCTCGACATGAGCGTGCGCGAGAACATCACCATCAGCGTACTAGGCCGAGATGCCCTGGTCGGCGGCTTGCTCAATCGGGCCGCCATGGCGCGACTGACCACCGGTTCGATTCAGGATCTGCGGGTTCGAGTCGCGGGTCCGTTCGTGACGGCGGGCGCGCTGTCCGGCGGCAACCAGCAAAAGCTGCTGATCGCCCGCTGGATCGCCATTCACCCCAAGGTCTTGATTCTCGACGAACCGACCAAGGGCGTCGATATCGGCGCCAAGGCCGAGATTTACCGCATCGTCAGCGAACTGGCCGCCAAGGGCGTGGCGATCCTGGTGATCTCCAGCGAACTCCCCGAGGTCATCGGCATCAGCGACCGCATCCTGGTGATGCGCGAGGGCGAGATCGTCGGCGAACTCGGCGGTCCCGGCGGCGAGGAACCCACTCAAGAAAACATCATGGCCCTGGCGACGGGCACAACCGAGATGGTGCAATCATGAACGAATCCACGATCCCC
>JAGQON010000111.1 GCA_020427395.1 Phycisphaerales bacterium | reverse complement strand
CCCCGCTCAAGCTACTCGCGGAGCGACTGGGATTCCCCACCCCCGCCAACGCCGCCGCCGCGGTCCAGCAGGTCCGCAAGCGATCCGTCGCGTTCCTGCAGGAGGTCGTCTCCGAATCCGCGTCCCCGGGGACCGAATCCGACGCCGAGTTCCGCACCATCACCGAGATCCTCGGCGTCTAGCCCGCGAATAGTCGATCACCCATACGATTTTTCACCCCCCTGCCTTGCCACAAACACCGACAATCGGTATACAGTTCTCTTCCCAACTGCTCTCGGCACGCGGGCGTACACCAAGCGGGTGTAGTTCAGTGGTAGAACGTCAGCTTCCCAAGATACGCCTGCACGACTTTCCAACTCACAAATCGCCCTTCACGAGCTCCAAACGGCGATACTGCCGTTTTCATCGGGTCGATGGATCGTCCTATGTCGTCCCCGATCGACCCGAAATGTAGTGCACGATTTCTGGTATAGTCGGCCGCCTTCCCAAACATATCCATCCTGTGAGATCACTCGCAGAGAACATGAACTCGATCACGGGGACAGGTCACTCTTGGAGGTGTTCGATGATGGCCCGATTCGTTTCTCGGCTGAAAAAATCGCACTTGGCTTGGCTGAAGAACTCAAACTGGTCAGACTGGC
>JAGQON010000110.1 GCA_020427395.1 Phycisphaerales bacterium | reverse complement strand
ATGATGGCTCGATCGTCGTGGGGGCCAACTACTACAGCTTCAATCCTGGCGGGACTGCTGACGGGATTGTCTGGACACAGGAAACCGGGCTCGTCAACGCGATGGACTATTTCACCTCGCTGGGATTCGAGTTTGAGAGCACGATCGACATCATCGGCGTGTACGCCGTTTCTCCCGACGGATCAACTTTCATCGCGGACTACTACAACGATCGCAACGGGCAGGTCGGCAGTGTCATCCTGCGTGTGCAGGACGAGTGCGACGCTGATCTGACCGGAGACGGCACGCTCGATTTCTTCGATGTCAGCGCGTTCCTTGGGTACTACCAGGGGCAGGATCCGGCCGCTGACTTCACCGGCGACGGGCAGTTCAACTTCTTTGATGTCTCGGCATTCCTGAGTGCGTTCAACGCAGGTTGTCCCTGAGATTCATTCGCGACCCGATCAACCTTTCACAGACAGGAATACCCCGATGAAAGCAATAATGTTCTCGATGATGACCGCGGCGATGCTCTCGCCGCTTGCGATGGCACAGTCGGTGACCATCCTCCCGAGCAACTACTATGTCTCGGACTTCTCGTATGACGGTCGTTACGCGGCCGGGAATCTGGCCGGTCCGTACGAGACCTTCCGCTGGAGCGTC
>JAGQON010000010.1 GCA_020427395.1 Phycisphaerales bacterium | reverse complement strand
GGCGTTGGAGAAGTCGCCGAGGTATTCGCCGGTTTCGCTGTAGCGTGCGATGGAGTTTGATCCCCAGAACACGGCGAGGATCTCGCCGTTGTGGGCGCGGATGAGGCCGTCGGCTCGTCGGCCCTGGGTGTCGGAGAACTGGCCGAGGTCTTCGCCGGTGACGGGGTCGTAGCGGCGGAGGGCGCGGGAGGGGTTGTTGACGAAGGCGGTGACGAGGATCGAGCCGTCGTCGAGCTGGAGCATGTTGGTTGGTCGGTCGCCGGTGGTGGTGATGAACGGTGTGGCGACTTCGTCCTGGAATCTGTAGATGGTGCTGTTGTTCGCGGCGATGAGGAGTGAGCCGTCGGTGTGCTCGAGGATGCCGTGTGGGCCGGGGATGGAGCCTGGGGTGACGAGGTCGCCGATGATGTTGCCGGTGTCGGGGTCGACGCGGAGGATGCGGTTGGAGTTGATGGCGCCGATCCAGAACTCGGAGCCGTCGGTGCTCTCGCGGAGGAAGGCAGTGCCTCGTGCGTCGCCGAGCTGCCATTGTTGTTCGATGTTGCCGGTGGCGAGATCGATGCGAGAGAGGGCGTTGTTGGCGTAGCCGGTGACATAGAGCTTGTTGTTTCGGACGACCATGTGTTGGGGGTTGCCGAGGGTGTTGCCGTTGGCGGGGACGAGGTCGTCGATGTAATGGCCGTCTGTGGAGTATCGGAGGATGGCGCCGTCGCCTGAGCTGACGAGGTAGTAGTCGTCGGCGATGCCTGCGTGTGTGTTTGCGGCGGTGAAGAGGGCGAGGGCGATGAGGGCGATGGTGCGGATGATGGATGGTGTTCTTTGCATGGGGCACTCCTGTGGTTGGGGGATACGGGGTGTGTGCCTGAGCGGGTCCGCTGTGGATGAGAATATTGACGAAATATGAACAGATTTATATCTGCTTGCGCGCCGGAGGGCGTGAGTGGGTGTGGTTGGTCGCGTCGGCTTTCTCTGTGGGTGCTAGAATCCTGACCTTATGGCTGATACGCAGAAACGACGGAAACCTGGGGCGTGTGCGATCGTGGTGTCTCGGTACAACACGAGTGTCACTGGGGTGATGCTTGAGGGGGCGATCGGGGCGTACGCGGCTCGTGGGGGGGATGAGGACCAGTTGGCGATTCTGGAGGTGCCGGGGGCGTTTGAGCTGACGGCGGTGGCGGCCGCGGCGGCGGGCTCGGAGATGTACGACGCGGTGGTGTGCCTGGGGTGCATCATCAAGGGCGAGACGGAGCACGATCGGCACATCGCTTCGGCAGTGGCCAAGGGGCTGACGGACATCACGCTGGCGACGGGGGTGCCGGTGGCGTTCGGGGTGCTGACGACGAATACGAACGAGCAGGCCCTGGCGCGTGCGGGCGGGAACAAGGGCAACAAGGGTGCCGAGGCGATGGACGCGGCGCTGGATGCGGCGGACGCGATCGTGGCGATCGCGGAGGGGTACAAGGCGGACAGGCCGGGCGTGCGGTTCATGCCGGGTCTGACGGTGAACGACAAGCTGAACGGTTGATCGGGGAACGGGCAAGGAGCCGAGTCTTTTATGGCATCACCACGGGATATTCGGAAGCTGGCGCTGCTGGCGATGTACCAGCTCGACGCGACGAAGGGCGAGGACCCGGAGTCGGTGCGCGATGCGCTCGATGATGTGGAGACGCTGGAGGACGAGGGGCTGAGCTTTGTCGATCAGCGCGACGAGTTCACGAGCGGCGAGCGCGAGAAGGCGTTCCGGCTGGCGATGAACGCGTTCAAGCAGCGGGACGCGGCGGACGCGGTGCTGGGTGAGCTGTCGACGGAGTGGAGCGTGAGCCGCATGCCGGTGGTTGATCGTTCGATCCTGCGTCTGGCGTACTACGAGATGACGCGGGTTGATGGGAGCGAGCCCAAGGGCGTGGTGAACGAGGCGGTGGAGCTGGCCAAGCAGTTCTCGACGGAGCACTCGCCAGGCTTTGTGAACGCGATCCTGGATAAGATCCTCAAGCGGGTGCTCGCGGCGTCTCGCTCGGCTTCTGAGACCGGCGGGGGGGTCTGAGGGTATGGCGTTGTTCCGCAGGACGATCGACAAGCTCAAGCAGGGCTTGGGCAAGACGCGCGAGGTGTTCGTGTCGTCGCTGCGGTCGGTGCTGGCGGGCAAGACGCTGGATGATGATCTCATCAAGGAGATCGAGAAGCGCCTGATCCAGAGCGATGTCGGTGTTGTTGCGACGCGGAAGCTCATTGATGGGATCAAGGCCGATTACAAGGCGGGCGAGCTCACCAAGGGTGAGGATGTCATCGAGTATCTCAAGCGCGAGCTCAAGGCGATGTGGCCCGAGCGGGATCGGTCGCTGAATCTGAGTGATTCCAAGCCGACGGTGATCCTGATGACCGGCGTGAACGGCGTTGGGAAGACGACCTCGATCTCGAAGCTGTGCAAGGCACTGACGGACGATGGGAAGACGGTGCTGCTGGGTGCGTGCGATACCTTCCGCGCGGGCGCGGTGCGGCAGTTGGAGATCTGGGGCGAGCGACTGGGCGTGGAGGTCGTCAAGGGGCAGCAGGGGGGCGATCCGGCGGCGGTGGCCTTCGACGCGTGCGCGGCGGCCAAGGCGCGCGGGGTCGATGTGTTGATCATCGACACGGCGGGGCGGCTGCAGACGCAGGCGGGGTTGATGGATCAGCTGAGCAAGATCCGGCGGGTGATCGATAAGCAGATCCCCGGGGCACCGCACGAAACGCTGCTGGTGCTGGATGCGACGAGCGGTCAGAACGCGCTGCGGCAGGCCGAGGAGTTTAACGCGGCGGCGGGCGTGACGGGGATTTTCCTGAGCAAGCTCGACGGCACGGCGCGCGGCGGGATCGTGGTGGCGATCAAGGAAGCGACGGATATCCCGGTGAAGTTCATCGGGGTGGGGGAGACGCCTGCGGATGTGGAGGCGTTTGATCCGGAGGGGTTTGTTGAGGCGATGTTCGCTGAATGAGGGACTAGGGACTAGGGACTAGGGATCAGCCACTCGCCATCAGCCATCAGCCATTAGGGAAGAGAAGATTCGTGCGATTGGGGCTGAGTCGCTACTCAGCCGTTGCTTCATCGACCCACCACCAGCAGAACTCGCGTGGGGGTTCGGTGACAGGGTCATGCACGCTCCTGCTGATGTTGTTGTATCGGCGGCCGCGTTCTTCTCGCTCGGCGGTGCTTGTTGGTGGGTCGATCAGATCGAGCATGAGCAACTGCATGAGGTTGCGTTGTTGCTGATCGGCTGTCGGCATCGCGCGTTGGAGAATGGGGAGGAGTTCGCGGTCGAAGCCGCCCAGTGCCCAGACGGCGAACTTGGCGTCCTCGCGGATGTCGTTGTCGCGGAGGTGGGGGAGGAGTTCGGCTGCCGCGGGTTCGACGAGGGATGCGATGCCCGCTCGCCCGGCGATCATGGCCGCGAAGATTCGCTGCTGATTGTCGTCTGAATGAAGGGCTTCGCGGAGCTGGGGGATCCAGTCGTGGGCTATGGGGATGAGGCGGAAGAGGCCGTGCGCTGCGTTGGTGTACATGAGTGCGCGTCGATCGACGCGTTCGTAGGGGGTCTGGTCGTCGCGGAGGCCTTCGATGGTGACCTCGACGAGTCGTTTGGTGACGGGTGGGTATTCGCTCTGATGCCACGCGGGCAGGTCGCGCTGTGAGCGGGCGTAGCGGCTGGTGGTGTCCATCATGTCGTTGTTGGTGCTGGTGAAACGCTCGTGCGAGGTGCGGATGCTCCAGAGCAGGTGGCACGCGATCTGGCGGGTCTGCCATTCGTGGTCATCGAGGGCTTCGTAGAGGCGATCGACGGGTGAGGTGGGGTAGCGGAGGATGGCCCGCATCGCCTGCTCGGCGTTGTTCTTGATGTCGTCGTCGCACAGCTCGATGATGAGCTGTTCGAGCGGGAGGGTGGTGTCGATGGGGTAGGGGCGTTTGCTCAGCGGTCGGGGCTGGGCGTGTGCGGTGGAGGTGATGACGGCGAAGATCAGGATGGGGATGATGCGCATGAACTGATCATCGGCGCGGCAGGGTGAAGTTCATGGGGGCTAGCTTGAGAGAGGCCAGTTGCTATTCGGAAAGAGTGTCCACTGAGGGGCAGAGGCTACTCGTGTTGCGTGTGGGCCCAAGTACTCATATCTGTTATGTTGTGGTATGGGCGATCGGAGAGACATTCCCGGGTTTGATGTGCTGCTGTGCGAGCGGTGTGGGTATGTGGTTGAGGGGTTGGATGAGTCGGGGGCGTGTCCTGAGTGCGGGATGGCGATCGAGGAGAGTCGGCCGCGTGTTCGGGAGGGGTCGGCGTATCAGACTCAGGGCGGGCTGAAGGGTTTGGTGCGGACATGGGGGGCGACGCTCGTGCGTCCCAAGGCACTGTTCCCGATCCTGCGGATTGACAAGGCGGCGGGGAAGTCGCTGGTGTGCTGGGGACTGGTTACGGCGGTTGCAATCCCTGTGAGCATCTTTGTTCTGACGCTTGTGCTCTTGATCTTCGACCAGTACCAGTCAGGTTACCTGAGTGCGGCGTCTGTGATTATGCCGTTCGTTTTTTTGCTGATCGGTGCGTTGTTGGTGGTGTGCGTGGGGATCGCGTATACGGCCTTTGCTGTCTCGCGGATCAAGATGGTCGCGCGGATGCGCGGCATGCGGATGAACAGTGAGATCGCGTGGACGGTGGCCGGGCAGGCGGCGATGGGTCTGACGATCTGGCCGCTCTGCTTTGCGGTCTGGGGGCTGGTGGCGGTGCCGGTGATGATCTACGCGGAGTTCACTGGGGATTACGATGTGTACAGCACACGCTGGTACGAGGTACTGGGGCTGATCTTCTCCGTGATTCTCTATGTCAGCTTTGTGCTTTCTTTCGTTGAGTTCGAGGTGCTGCTCTCGATCGGGACGCGCCGGCTGCGGTATCGGAACCCGGTGACGGACGATTGGAGCGAGGGGTTCTGGGAGCACAGAGCGGCGGGACCGGCGCCACATTCCGGTGGTGAGATGCGGATGGATATCTCGTAGGGGTTGGAGTTTGGTGTGAGGTGTTCAGCCTTGATCGGCTCTTGGGCTGGGTTTCCGCCCACTACCATATGGTGATGCAGGTTTGCCAGCAACATCGGGTGAGCGCCCTCATGGGTATGGCTCTTTGGGTTGGTTTCTTTGTGCTTTCCATGGCCGGTTATTTACTCATTGGGCGTGTGTTGCTGGGGATTGGGTCGAGTGTGGTGCTTGATTCCATTTTCGTTTACACATTGGTTGTTCTCAGCTTTGTCTGGGGACTGCTGCTGCTGTTTGCACGCTTGCGACTCGTGCATGAACCCGGAGCTCAAGAGTTCTGTGTTCAGGTTCGGTGTTTCGGATTAGTCCTTCGTCAGCGGCACATGTCGGGTGTGTCTGCGGTGTGGCTGAGTACGGCACCGCCCGTTGCGGGTGGTGATGGGGAGACCGGGTACCGCTTGTATGGCCGCTTTGATGACGGAACAGAGCGGATGCTGATCGCGCCATTCATGGCCCAGTTCTTCAGTGTTCGCCCGGGCAGAAGGCAGGGATTTCTGTTGGTTGATTGAGCGTATCCATCCTGCAAGATGATCATGCATGAGTGCGTGGGGATTCATCGCTGGTTCATGGGCATTTCATATGGGCTTGCTTGTATCTGGGTTCAGGTGGTCTGTTTCGGGCGGAGATTCGCTCGGGACATCACAGGTCTTTCTATGAAAGGAACACAGATGCAAGTCTTTATTGCAGGTGCAACGGGTCAGGTCGGGCGGATTGCGGTCGCGAAGGCGATCGATTCGGGTCACGGGGTGACGGGCATGATTCGTCGCGAGGAGGATCGGGGGGATCTGGAGGCGATCGGCGCCAAGGCATTCATGGCGGATGTGACGGAGCCCGAGACGCTTGATCAGGCGATCGCGGGGCACGATGCGGTGGTGTTTGCGGTTGGTTCGCAGGGCGAGGCGTTGGAGCAGGTCGATCGCGATGGGGCGATCAATCTGTGTGATGCGACGAAGCGTGCGGGGATCGATCGATTTGTGCTTCTGAGTTCGATCGGTGCGGGGCATCCGAAGGATGCGGACAAGCTGGAGGACTATCTGCACGCGAAGCATCAGGCGGACGAGTATGTGATGTCGAGCGGTCTGGACTGGACGATCCTGCGGCCGGGGACATTGACGGACGAGCAGGGGCGTGGGCAGATCCGCACGAAGGATCAGTTCGATCAGGATGAGGATGGGCTGGAGATCACACGCAGCGATGTGGCGGGGGTGATCGTGGCGTCGCTGGTTGAGCCGAAGACTGTGGGTAAGGCCTTCGAGTTTGTGAAGGGCGAGACGAGAATTCGGGAGGCGTTGAAGGCGGTCTAACAGCGCGTTCGCGGAAAGACGCACGGAGTCACAACTGGGCGAGTAACCTTCGGATCAGGATCGGTAGCCGATTCCTGAGTTTATCATCCCGCGCTGTCGCCCCGGGCTTCCCATTCGGAATCGAACTCTTCCGCGAAGAGCACAGGCCCGGGCATCTCGTGCTTCCACGGCTGGTCCTGGGTGAGTTCTCTCGCGAGCTTGCGGCCTTCCAGCACCGCCCGGCGTTCGGCGTCGGTGTCGGGGACTTTGGCGGGGTGGTGCTCGGCATTCGGATCGAGCTGGGCGACATGCAGGGTCTGGGTGGGGAAGGCGAACTCGACGCCGAGGCGGTCGGCCAGGCGGATGATGTCGAGCATGAAGCGGTGTTTTTCGCGCAGCTCAATGGACCAGTCGGGGCACTCGAAGAACATGTAGACGAGGATGTCGAGCGAGTGTGCGCCGAACGAGTTCAGCCAGACATGGTAATAGTCTTTGCGGGTGTAGGGGTGGAGCTTGATGATCTCGCGGATGCCGGCGCAGAAGGCCTCGATTTTCTCGGGCGGGGTGTCGTATGTGACATTGACCATGGTCTTGAAGCGCCGGTACTTGCGGCGGCCGTAGTTGTCGACCTTCGCGCGGACGAGTGTGGCGTTGGGGACCGTGACCAGTGAGTTGTAGAAGGTGCGGATGCGGGTGGATCGGAAGCCGAGGTCTTCGACGGTGCCCTCGACATCGTTGACGAAGATCCAGTCGCCGATCTCGAATGGGCGGTCGAGGATGACGGCGACGGAGCCGAAGAAGTTCTCGATGGTGTCCTTGGCGGCGAAGGCGACGGCCAGGCCGCCGATGCCGAGCCCGGTGAGGAGGGGGAGGATCTCGATGGAGAAGGCGGATGCGAGGTAGATGAGCCCGACGGCTGTGATGAAGACCTTGGCGGTTCGTTTGACGAGGGGGATGAGCAGGTCGTCGAACTTGGTCTCGGTTTTGCCGGCCTGCTTGGCGAGCCACTCGGCGACGAGGTCGGTGATTTTGAAGCCGCCCCAGACGAGCCCGGTGATCCAGATCACCTTGACGGCCACGAGCAGGATCATGGTGGGCGTGGGCGGGAGCAGCCCGATGGTGAGGGCGAAGAACCAGACGCCCGATGCGGCGAGGAGCCCGAAGGGGCGGACGGCCTTGTCGAGCGTGTCGGTGTCGGGCTGCTCGCTTGACGCGGTGGCGGTGCGTCGTTCGATGCGGTACCAGGTGGTGCGCAGGATGGTGCGGGCGATGCGGTCGAGGATGATGCCCACGAGGATGACGAGGAAGATGCCGATCCACTGCCAGTGCTCGAGCCCGAGGTTGGTGGAGCCCTTGAGCGAGCGGGGGACGGCGGCGCGGATGCGTTCGATGAGGGTCTTGTCGAGCTCGACGCCGGCGAGGGCCTGCTCGGTCTCGGTGGCGATGTAGAAGTCGTGGAGGTTGTCGAGCGTGTCGCGGGAGAAGCGCCAGTTGCCGGTGCCGTCGCGGGTGAGGGCGATGATGTAGCCGGGGTAGCGGGCGCTGAAGGTGGCGTGGGTGACGATCTCGGGCTGGGGGTAGAAACGGAAGCGTTCGGCGTCGGTCTGCTGGGGGAGCTGCTCAGGGTCGACGAGCCCGATGCGGTTGACGATGGCGTAGAGCTCGCGGGCGGCCGCGCGTTTAGATTCGGAGGGGAGCCCGGCGGGGAGGTCCAGGGTCTGGGTGGCTCGCTGGTAGACGCTGGGAGTTGGGGCGTCCTTGGCGTCGTTCATCGCCTGGAGGAACGACATCATGGCGGCGCGGGGCGAGGCGAGGGCGGGGTCAGCCTCGGCGGAAGTGTCGGTTTGATCGCTGGCTGCTGGCTGCTGATTTGGGGTGTCCTGGGCGATGGCGGGCAGGGCCAGGAGCAGCAATGCGGCGATGAGTGCGGTGAGTGTGTGTGTGGTGCGCATGAAGACATCGTAGAGGATTGATTCTCGGATGGCAGGAGGGTGTGCCGCTGTATCAGTGACCTTCTTGGTTTGATCTTGTCACTATTTGATCGTTCTCGTATGATGTGATTCCTTCCCCGGATAGGGTATTTCGCCATGTTTGTATGGGTGTGGATCTGATTGATTGCAGGAGATGATGATGTTCAAGGGTCTGGGGATGTTGGCACGAGCTGTTCGTCTGCCTGTGCTGCTGGGGTTTATTTTTGCCCTTTCCATGCTCAGCGATCAAAATGCGTTCGCGCAGGATTGTGATGGGGCGCATTTTCAGGATCAGAGGTTTCCGGCGGGCAGAACCCCATCGAGTGTCTCACTTGGTGATGTTGATGGCGACGGCGATGCAGATATCGTGGTTGCAAACTACTGGAGCTACGACACGAGTGTGCTTCTCAATATCGGTGATGGGACCTTTGCCGATGAGGTTCGGTATGGCGCTGGCGCAAATCCAAGTGGCATTTCGCTTGGTGATGTTGACGGCGACGGCGATGTAGATATCGTGGTTGCAAACTACTGGAGCGACGACGCGAGCGTGCTCCTGAATCATGGTGATGGGACCTTTGCCGATGAGGTTCGGTATGGTGCAGGGGATGGCCCGCGTGGAGTCTCACTTGGTGATGTTGACGGTGACGGCGTTCTGGACATCGTCATCGCGAACGAGGGTAGCAATGATACAAGTGTGCTCCTGAATATTGGTGATGGGACTTTCGCCGGTGAGGTACGGTATGACGCAGGAGATGGCCCACGGGGAGTCTCACTTGGTGATGTTGACGGCAACGGCGCTCTGGACATCGTTATCGCGAACGAGGGTAGCAACGACACGAGCATGCTGCTGAATCTCGGTGATGGCACTTTCGCCGATGATATTCGGTATGGCGCAGGGGATGGCCCGCGTGGAGTCTCACTTGGTGATGTTGACGGTGACGGCGTTCTGGACATCGTGATCGCGAACGTGGGTAGCAACGACACAAGCGTACTGCTGAATCATGGCAATGGGACCTTCGCCACGGAGGTTCGGTTTGCCGCAGGGCGATACCCGCGGGGAGTCTCGCTAGGTGATGTTGACGGTGACGGCGCTCTGGACATTGTGATCGCGAACGGGGGTAGTAACGACACAAGCGTGCTCCTGAGTCTCGGTAATGGAACATTTGCCGATGATGTCCGGTATGGGGCGGGCAATAACCCATTGGGAGTCTCACTTGGTGATGTTGACGGTGACGGCGCTCTGGACATCGTGGTCGCGAATGCGGGTAATGACACGAGCGTACAGCTGAATTATGGTGATGGGACATTCACTGAAGAGGTTCGGTTTGGCGTGGGCGATGGCCCAGAGGGAGTCTCACTCGGTGATGTTGACGGCGACGGAGATGCGGACATCGTGGTCGTGAACTCGTTGAGCGACGATTTCAGCGTGCTTCTTCATCTTGGAGATGGGAATTTCGCCGATGAGGTTCGGTACGGCACAGGCGTTCAGCCAAGAGATATAACACTTGGTGATATCAATGGCGATGGTACTCTGGATATCGTGGTGACAAGCTATGACTCAGGGAAGTACTCGAATGGTGAAGACGACGGTGCGAGCGTATATCTGAATTATGGTGATGGGGCCTTCGTCGACGCGCAGTTGTATGCTACGGGTATTCTCCCAATAGGAGTCTCACTTGGTGATGTGGACGGCGACGGCGATCTGGACATCGTGACCGCGAACTGGTTCAGTGACGACACAAGCGTGCTTCTGAATCGTGGCGATGGGACTTTCGCCGGTGAGGTTCGGTATGGCGTGGGCGATGGCCCAACGAGTATCTCACTTGGCGATGTAGACGGCGACGGCGATCAGGACATCGTGACAGCAAACAATCAAAGCCGCGACTTGAGCGTGCTCCTCAATCGCGGTGACGGGACTTTCGTCGCTCAGGTTCGTTATGTCGCGGGAGATTGGCAGAGATCTATCGTACTTAGCGATCTGAACGGCGACGGTGCTCTGGATATTGTGGTCTTAAACGGGGAACGCGACGACGCGAGCGTGCTCCTCAATCTCGGTGATGGGACCTTTGCCGATGAGGTTCGGTATATCGCGGGCACTACCCCAACTAGTGTCTCGCTCGGTGATGTTGATGGCGACGGTGATCCTGATATGGTGATCGCGAACTTGTATAGCCACGACACGAGCGTGCTCTTGAATCATGGGGATGGGACATTCTCGGATCAACTTCGATATCCCGTTGGCAGTAATCCAAGTGGTGTCACACTTGGTGATGTAAATGGTGATGGCCACATAGACATTGTGGTTGCGAACGCGGGTACCAACGATACCAGCGTGCTACTGAATCAATGTGACACAAATACACCCTGTATCGCCGACCTCACCGGCGACGGAGAGCTCAACTTCTTCGATGTCTCCGCGTTCATCGTGGCGTTCTTGGGCGATGATCCCGTCGCGGATCTCTCAGGCGATGGGGTGATCGATTCCGTTGATGTCACAACATACCTCAGCGCGTTTAGCGCGGGCTGCCCATAAAAGGGCTGGGGGTCAGGTTCAGCGGCGATCGGCGAGGGTGTCGCGGATGATCTGCGTGACGGCGGCGCCCCATGCGTCCCAGTTGAGCTCGGCGCGGGCGCGGTGGAGGGCGGCTTCGCTGAGGCGCTGGTAGCGGGTTGGGTCGTCGATGAGAGATTCAATCGCGTGGGCCCATGCGGTGGCGTCGGCGGTGGGGTCGAGGACAAGGCCGGTCTGATCGTGCTGGACGACGAAGGAGAGCCCGCCGGCTCCTGCGACGATGGCGGGGCGTGCGAAGTGGGCGGATTCGATGGGGGCGATGCCGAAGGCTTCTCCGAGGGAAGGGAGGAGCTGGATGTGGCAGTCGCGGAGGAGTCGCTGGTGGGTCTGGCGGTCGATGGGGTCGGAGAGTTTGAGGCGGCCGACGGGCTGGGCGGCTGGGCTGGTGCTGCTGCGCTGCGTGCCCGGGCCGACGATGTGGAGGGTTGCGTTGATGCCTCGTTGGCGGAGCAGCTCGGTAGCTTCGAGGGCGAGGTCGACGCGTTTGCGGATCGGGTCGGCGGCGATGATGAGGAGCTGGCAGTCTTCGCGGGTGGGGCCTGGAGCTGGGGCGTGGACGAGTTCGGGCCTGTCGGGGGTGACATTGGCGCCCATGGGGACGACATGGGTACGGTCGGGGTCGATGCGCAGGTCGTGGATGGCGGAGTCTCGGACGACGGGTGAGGCGAAGATGGCGGCGCTGGCACGGTCGACGGAGGTGCGTTCGATGTCGTGGATGGTCTGGATGTGGGCCGGGCCTCGCTTGGAGAGCGCGGGGTAGGCATCACGGAGGATGAAGGAGGTTGCGTCGGAGAAGTAGACGATGGGGAGCTGGGTGTGGAGCGCGTAGAGGGTGAAAGAGATGCAGCAGCCGAAGAGGATGTCGGGCTGTGTGCTGGGGTCGGTGAGCGCGTCGATTTGGGTCTGGATGGTGTGTGATCTGCGTGTGACCTTGCGGAGCAGGGCGTTTCGGGCGCGTTGGGGGAGGGTGTGGTCGAGGAGCTTTCGGAGGGGCGGGGGCGTTCGTCTGCGTCGTTCCCAGTTGAGGCGTCTGACGAGTCGCTGGGTGAGCGTGGGCTGTCTTTCCGGGTGTTCGCAGATGGGGACGATTTCGAATCCCTGTCTCTGGAGCGCCTGGCTCATGTGGTAGGGCATGCCGGAGAGGAAGTTGGGGTTGGAGATTGGCTTGGCGCTGATGAATCCCACCCGCGTGGAGCGATTGGCTTGGGTGGGTGTGGTGGGGTTCTGGGTCACGGTGGGTGCTGCTGTTCGGTTTGGGTTGGGGGCGTTGAGCGGCGTGCTTTGTGGCGTGGGCGAGGGGGGGTGCTGAGCGGGAAATTTATGCCGACAAAGCGGTGCGTGGCGTGCGGATGGGCTCGCCAACTGAAATCGGCGGACCTACCCTATTGGTCCAACCGGAAGCGGGCTCGGACCCGATTTTCAAGAGATCACATCGAAAGGAAGCGGCGCACATGGCAGCTGGGACCAAAGGATCAATCACGCAAGTCATCGGGTCGACCTTCGACGCGCAGTTCCCCGAGGGCGAGCTCCCCGATATCTACAACGCGATTGTCACCGAGTGGCAGCGTGACGGCAAGGACATGAAGCTCGTCGGTGAGGTGCAGCAGCACCTGGGTGGCGGGCGAGTTCGTGCGGTGGCGCTCGGCTCGACGGACGGCATGACCCGTGGCATGACCTCGGTTGATACCGGCGGCCCTGTGACGGTCCCGGTGGGCGAGAAGGTTCTGGGCCGCGTGTTCAACCTCCTGGGTGAACCGATCGACAACAAGCCCGCGCTTGAGGGCGTGAACCGCAGCCCGATCCACCGTGAGCCCCCGGAGTTTGCGCAGCTGAACCCGAAGACGGAGATCCTCCCGACGGGCATCAAGGTGATTGACCTTCTTTGCCCGTTCGTGCGTGGTGGTAAGATCGGTCTCTTCGGTGGTGCGGGCGTCGGCAAGACGGTCGTGATCCAGGAGATGATCGCCCGCGTGGCCCGTGAGTTCGGTGGTTACTCCGTGTTCTGTGGCGTGGGTGAGCGTACCCGCGAGGGCAAACGACCTCTGGCGTGAAATGGCCGAGGCGGAGTACACCGACGCAGAAGGCAACACCGCCCATGTTCTTGACAAGGTGGCGATGGTGTTCGGTCAGATGAACGAGCCCCCCGGGTCGCGTCTTCGCGTCGCGCTCTCGGGCCTGACGATGGCGGAGAACTTCCGCGATGAGTCGGGTAAGGAAACCATGATGTTCGTGGACAACGTGTTCCGCTTCACTCAGGCGGGTTCGGAAGTGTCGGCGCTTCTGGGTCGTATGCCCTCGGCAGTGGGTTACCAGCCCACGCTGTCGACGGAGATGGGTGAGCTCCAGGAACGCATTACCTCGACCAACAAGGGTGCGATCACCTCGGTGCAGGCCATCTATGTGCCGGCGGACGACCTGACCGACCCGGCACCTGCGACTGCGTTCGCTCACTTGGACGCGTTCGTCGTTCTTGAGCGTGGTATCGCCGAGAAGGGCATCTTCCCCGCGGTGGATCCGCTGAGTTCGACCTCGCGCATCCTCGACCCGTCCATCATCGGTGAGCGTCACTACGCGGTGGCGATGCGTGTGCAGAACATCCTGCAGCGCTACAAGGACCTGCAGGACATCATCGCGATTCTGGGTGTGGACGAGCTCTCGGACGCGGACAAGCAGATTGTTGCTCGTGCCCGCCGTATCGAGCGATTCCTTTCGCAGCCGTTCTATGTGGCGGAAGTGTTCACCGGCTTCCCCGGAATCAACTCGACCCTGGAGCAGACGATCGAATCGTTCGAGCGTCTGTGCGAGGGCGAGGGCGACGATCTTCCCGAGTCGGCATTCATGTATGTCGGCACGCTGGACGATGCTCGTGCCAAGGCCGAGAAGGCCGCGGCCAACGCCTGATCGGATCGCGTCTTCAACACAAGAACACCCGCTCTATGAGCGGGTGTTTTTTCATGTAGGACAGGGGTTGTGTTTGGGCTCAGGCGGCTTGGGCGCTCTGGTCGGTATTCTGGAAAAGGGCGATCATTTTGGTCATGGCCTGAGGGATCTGATCGGGGGACACCTGGGCCTGCTGGGCGATGCAGCGGAGTGATTCGATGCAGCGTTCACGGTCTGGCACGGAATCTCGTTTAATGAGCATCCACTGCTTGAAGCATCGGGCCTTGAGCGGTGCGAAGAGCAGGATCTCGGGGTCGTCGAAGAAGGGCGACTCGCATGTGCCGTCGAGGAGTTCCTCGGCGGTATTGCCCGGTGCTTCGATGATTTCGAAGACGATGCCGCTGGCGATGATGCGTACGCCGCTCGCTTGTGCTTTTGCGTATCGGCGTGTGTCCTGATCCTTCATCTGGATCATATCGGACTTGCCGAGATCGGGCGAGGCGTTGGCCACATACACGAGACAGGAATACGCCATGAAGGCACCCTCCATCTTGAATCGGAGTGTTCGATGGTATCTGAATCGGCATTCTGCAAAGGGATTGGATGCTCTGGTGGGAAATTACATATGAATGACACAATCTTGTGTCATATACGCGGTTGGCTGCTCATTCGCGTCGAGGGTTTCGGTGGTTATCTGTCGCTTCGAGCGATTGCCGATGGGGTGACTGGCCCGAAAGGTGACGGATCTCCACCCTGATTGACCGGCTCATGATCGTGTGTTGCTTCCGACCATCGCGGTTCTGGTGTGTGCGTCGGGTTGGGCTGGTGTCGAGCTCGGTCAGGCGAGAGATTCCTGCTCGACGCTCCATGTGAGTTTTTCGCCCCTGCAATCGATGTGGATGTTGAAGAACCCGGGTCCGCCGTCCTGGCCGGTGTGCTCGTGCTTGTGGACCATGGGCCAGATGATCTGGCGATCGGTGTCGGGGAGTGGGAGGTTGGGGATCTCGTCTGGGTGGTGCCAGCGGAGTTCGCCCTCGTCCATGTGGCCGTCGATGACTTCAACGGGCTTCATGACGCGGTAGTAGAAGAGGAGCCAGTGGGTCTTTCCCTCGAACGCGGTCTCTGCGATGAGCCCGACAAGTCGGAGGTCGTCGATGTCGACATGGATGCCTGCTTCTTCCATGATCTCGCGCTGGGCGCACTGGGCGGGCGATTCGCCCAAGTGCATCTCGAGCTTGCCGCCGATGGGAGAGCAGAGGCCCTTGTTGGGTGCCTTGATGCGGTGGAGGAGGAGGACGCGTCCGTCCTTGTCTCGCAGGTCGCAGAGGCAGGCGATCTTGTAGGGGAGCACCGTTTCTGGGTGGCTTGGGTCGGGCATGGGCAAGGGTAGGCGTTGGATCGGTGTTCGGGGTCGATGGCAGGCGGTGAGGGTGGCGCGTTGGTTTTATCTGATGAATATGCATCGATCTGCCGGGCTTATCGGGCGCGCGGCTGCGTCTTGTCGCGTGGTTGGGTAGCGGGCGTGTTGTAGCGCCGATGAGATGAACCATGCCGAGGGAGGCGGATATGAAGATGCGGATGACAGCAGCGTTGGCGATCGCGGCGATGGGCCCGGTGGCGTTGAGCGATACGATCACGGTTGGGCCGAACTTTGTGGACTACGACTACATCACGATCACGGCGGCCATTGCGAACGCCGTGAGCGGGGATGAGATCCTGATCCAGCCGGGGTTGTACGCGGAGAACCTGGCTGTGATCGATAAGGACCTGACGCTTCGCAACGCAGGCGGCGGGGTGGTGACGGTGTTCGGGCAGGACCTGGACAAGTGCTTCCGCTCGACGGGGACAAGCACGGATGTGGTGCTCGATGGGTTGACTTTCACGCGTGGTTTCTCAACGAGCGCTGGTGGCGGCGTCTCGATCGAGGGCGGCTCGCGTGCGACGATCGTTGATTGCGTGATCGAGGATTCGAACAGCACCAGCTTTGGCGGCGGGCTGTATATGTCCGGTGGCGGTACGGTCACAAACACGATCATCCGTAACAACACGAGTTTGAGCAACGGCGGCGGGATGGATCTGCGGGGTACGGTGCTCAAGACATTTGTTGACTGCGTGATCGAGGGAAACGAGGGGGTTGAGGGCGGCGGCGTTTCGTATTCCGGCGCGGGCGTGATCGCGAGCTTTGAGGGCTGCCGCTTCATCGGCAACACGGCATCAGTTCGTGGCGGCGCGATCGCGGTTCTCGGAAACTCGCTGCGTGGTGATCTTCAGGTGCGGACCTGCTGGTTCGAAGAGAACCGGGGTGAGACTGCTGGTGGCGCGGTGTGGGTTTCGGATCAGGATGTGTTCCAGGCGATCAACAGCGTGTTTGTCCGCAACTCCGCGGGTACGGATGGCGGGGCGATCCGAAATGAACAGTTGGTGGAGCTGATTCAGTGCACCCTGTATGAAAACAGTGTGGATTCGATGGCTGCGGGGACGCTGAGCACGACGCGCAGCGATGGTGTGACCCGGCTATACAACAGCATTGTGGTGAATCAGGCCGCGACCTCGCACTCTGGGACCGGGGTTTATTCGCGCTCGTATTCGATCCTGCCCGAGGCCCCGACTGGCTCGCCGGATGCGAACGGCAACTTTGATGCGAATCCGATGTTTGCTGATGCTGCGGGGGATGACTTCCGGCTGATGGCTGGCTCGCCCGCGATCGACGCCGCGAACTCTCGGGGTGAGTACAACGCCGGCGGCGGGTTCATGGTGGAGATCCTTGATCTCATGACGGACTACAACGGCGATGTGCGGAATCTGGATGATCCGGCAACGGGGAATACTGGTGTTTCGGCGTGGGAGCTGTGCATCGATATGGGCGCGTTCGAGTTCCAGCCCAGCGGTGCGAGCGATTGCCCGGCGGACCTGACGGGCGACGGGGTGCTCAACTTCTTCGATGTGAGCGCGTTCCTGTCGGCGTATAACGCGGGTTGCCCTTGAATGACTGACTGCTTCTGAGCTTCTTGAAGCCCCGTTCCTGAGACTGGAACGGGGCTGTTGCGTGGGATTGATGAGAAATCACGGTACTCGTCGGGCGCGGGAGTGATCGATGTCGCTTGGAAGTGTGCGGGCGGTGCGCGCTCGCATTGTGAGGTGCTGGATGGACTGGAAGATACGGAATCGGGTTGGGTTGATCGTTCGTATGCTGGCGGTGTTCGTGCTGGGCGGGGCGACCATGCCGGCGGGGGCGATCGATTTGGATGTGCAGGACGATGCGGATTATGCGCGGCTGGTGGCGGCCATGCGTGCGGGCGAGTATGTGCGATCGGATGTGATCGTCGCGATCAACCCGCGCCCGAGGGTGTACGCGACCTTGGCGGGGACGATGGCGTTCCTTGAGCGGAACCCGAGCGCGAGCGAGGCGCAGGTCGAGGCTTTTCTGGGGGGCTTCGACGCGGCGCTGGCGGGGTATGCCATCGGCGATCAGGACCTGAACGAGAAGGCAAACTTCTACGCGGCGCTTCGGTTCGCGACGGTTGATGAGCCGCTGCTAGAGGGGACGGACACGCGGGTCGGCAAGCGGGCGCTGGCGCTGCTGGGGATCGTGGTGCCGGACCCGGACGGGTTTGAGTCGATTCAGCGCCGGATGGTTCGGTATGAGCTGGCGCTGGCCAGGCCGCTGGATTACCGCAATGAGGTGTTCGATCTGCTGGTGACGGGGTTTTATGGCGTGGACCCGGCGGGGAATGCCCGTGAGGGTCTGCCGGCGCTGCTCGATGCGTACTTCGCGGCTGAGGGGTTTGATCCGGCGCTGGGTGAGGTTCGGGAAGATATGGCGCAGGTGAACGCGGGGCTGGCGATTCTGCCGGCGGATTATGCGGGGTACCAGCTGGCGATCTCGATGAGCCCGGAGAACGAGGCGCTGCGCAACGCGGTCACGGCTCAGCTGGACACGGTGCGTGCACAGATCGATGCGATCGTGGGGATGGACCCGATGGCTGACGACGGGTCGCTCGACTTTGCGCTGGCGGATGCGCCGGGGCTGGAGGAGAGCGTGGACCTGGCGATGAACGACCCGGCGTATGTCCAGAGTGTGCTCGATGAGCTGCGGGCGAATCTGGAGGCGACGGCTGAGGCGCGGGCGGCGTCGAGCGCGGCGACTTTCCTGATGCTGCAGAGCCAGTTCGGCGAGATCGAGGAGTACGCGACCTACACGCGGGATTACAGCTCGATCGCTTTGCAGACGAACGACGACCTGTCGACGGTCCAGAGCGGTGTGTCGATCGCGGGGAACCTGGCGATCGGCATCGCGGGTTTCTATGTGGGCGATCCGCTGACGGCGGCGGGGGCGTTCCTGAATGTTGTGACCGAGGCGATCGGGCTGGCGGGTGCTTTGAACGCTGGGCCGAGCGTCGACGAGCAGATCTTCGATCAGGTGGTCGCGTTGCGGCAGCAGGTCGAGGAGATGCGTCAGGAGATGCACGAGCGGTTTGATCGGATCGATCAGCAGCTCAACATCATGTACAACACGATCGTGAGCGGGTTCAACGCGATCGGCGATCAGATCGGCGACCTGCAGAGCGATGTGGACGCGATCATCCGCGACATGGCGGTGGTTCGTTCACAGCTGCGTCGGCTTGAGGCGGCGTTGTACGGCGTGGCCCAGGACATTCTGCTTACGGACCTGACGAGTGAGACGAATGTGGTGCTGGACTACCGCGATGAGAACGGGATCGATCTGGCGTACAACAACAGCACGCCCAACTTCATCACGGCTTCGGAGAACTTCTTTACCTACGCGACGCTGACCGCCCAGAGCGAGGCGTTCGTTGGGTCGCGCACGAACCCGACGGTGAACCTGGGGAACGCGGATCAGTATGTCGGCGACGGGCCGGTGTCCGGTTATCTCAATGATCTGGCGGTGCTCCCGGTGTCGCTGGGTGTGCCAAGCTTGTCGAATGTGGACCTGACGGGGATCGAGCCGTGGTCGCAGGCGGCCTCGGCGTATGCGCAGCTGGCGCGGGAGAACCCGTGGTACTTCGCGTACCGCTATGGAAGGCAAGTCGCGGATTACAACGCGGACCCGCAGAACGAATCGATGCCCGAGTTGGATCGGATCATGCTGTCGGGTGATCAGCTGAAGTCGTTTGTGGAGCAGATCCGGGCGACCGATGTTGATGGCAACTCGGCGTTGTTTGCGGCGTTGGTGGATCATTACAAGGACGCGGCCTCGGCTTTTCAGACGGCCGTGAACGCGGAGATTACGGCGTTTCTTCCGGCGTTCCTTATGAACAACGGCGTGATGCTTGATCTCTGGGCGCAGGGCCCTCAGGATGACATCTCAACGGTGCTCTTTAACATGCCCGCGTTCGATCTCACGGATTCATCGCAAACACTGACCATCCCGTACTCGGCGGTTCAAAATGGTGGATTCGGGACATTCATCACCCCGAGCAATGCGGAACAGTCGCATCTGCTCAGGGCGTGGTACCTTGCGGAGAAGGCGATCGCTCCTGATCCAGACGCGTTCAAGCCCCGTGCCAGGGTGACGAACTGGAGCTCGGCGCTCAACGACTTTCGTGTGAGCTTCTGGTTCGGCGATGATGAGGATTCGGTGGATGGGTCCGCCTACAAGTCGCTTCGGTTCTCGTTTGATACGAATCTCGGGATCGTTTGGCTTCCATACATCGGGAACGATCCGGCCTCGGGCCTGAGCGCGTTCCGGCAGGTCTGGATCCATGAGCCGACGAGCAACTTCCTTGATGACCAGACGGCCGCCAGTATCAACCTGCCGAGTACGGGCTCGAACTTCGACGACAGCACATATCGAGTGCGGATCACGGGGCGTTCGACGATTCCCCCAGTGGATGAGCTCGATGTGCAGCCGAGTCTGTTCGCGCTGCGGGCGCAGGTGCACGAGCATCTGTTGCTGGAGCTGTTCGATGAGAACTCCGCGCTGTGGGCGGCCGCCCGTGAGCTGGATGATGCAGAAGCGCTGATTGATGCGTATGTGACGGTCGGGATGCCCAAGGAGCTCAACCGGAGCGAGGTGCTCCGCTCGGCGTTGCGGGCGGTGCCTGGGACGAGCGAGCTGGGGCTGGGTTCGATCGATATGCTTACGCTGATCAACGAGATCGATCTCTCGGATTCACCAGACGATTGGTCGAGCGATCGCAATGTCGCGAATATCGACGGGATTCTGAGCGATCGCATCGATCTGGTGCACGAGGAGATCCTGCGCGGTCTCCAGCGTCCGGCGCAGGCACCGGATTATGTGGGCTGGGTGCTGAATGAGCTGGAGCATCTCCGCACGACGGCATTCTCGCTGGCCGTGGACGATACCTATGTCGCAGCGGGCAACGGCACGGTGATGGTCGATGCCATCGATGGTGTGCTGGTGAACGATGTTGATCAGGAGTACCGCACGATCCTGGTGGATACGGCGTACGAGCTGGACCCGGCGTATATTGGGCCGAGCAATGGGTCGGTTGTGATCAACGCGGACGGGTCGTTCACATACGACGCGGACCCGGGCTTTGTGGGGACGGATTCGTTCACCTACCGCTCGATGACGACAATCGCCGGTGTGGTGTCGCCTGTGTACTCGCGGCCCGCGACGGTGGTGATCCGGGTGCCGACGACGGGCTGTGGATTAGCGGATATGAATATGGACGGGCAGTTGAACTTCTTCGATGTTTCGGCGTTTCTGGTCGCGTATCAGGGTCAGGATGCCCAGTCGGACCTGAATCAGGACGGTTTGTTCAACTTCTTTGATGTCAGCGCCTTCCTGGTTGCATATCAGGGCGGTTGTCCGTAATCTGGTGCGATAGGCAGCACTTCACGCCGCGTCGGGTTCGAGAGGGGACCGACGCGGCGTTTTTCATCGCGGATTCAGTCTCGCAGGACCTGCTCGATCTGTTCTGGCGTGAGCCCAAGTTCGACCATGTGCTCGCGGGTGGACTGGCGCAGTGCGTCGGCACCGGCGTCGTCGCCCTGCTTGAGGCAGATGGAGATGCGGACGCTGTTGGCTGAGGCGTATGTGCGGGCGTTTCGCAGGTCCTGGATGTAGGGGAAGATCTCGTCGATGAGCTCGATGGCGGTGTCGTATTCGCCGAGCTCGAAGTCGAGCTGTGCGAGGACGACCTGAGCGACGACGATCTGTGTGTGGCCTTTGGGCCACTGGTTCTTGCGGAGTTCGAGGGCCTGGCTGATGATCCGCTTGGCTTCTTCGTTCTGCTCGGTGTACTGGTAGAGACGCCCGAGCTCGTAGAGGGCGTTGGCGTACTGGAATGAGGTATCGCCGTTGCTGCGAAGCGCGGATTCGACATCGGCGAGGGCGTAGGGGATACCCTCGGCGGGTCGCCCGAGCTTGCCGAAGACGCGAGCGAGCCCACGCCGGATTGACTCGGTGGTGAAGTGGTCGTAGCCGTACTTCGGGACGGCCATGTCGTAGGCGGTCTTGAGCAGGTCGATGGCTTCCTGGGAGGGGGCGAAGACAGACATCGCGTCGCCATAGAGAGCCATGGCGTCAATGGTGGCGCTGTGGTCGGCGGGGTAATAGGACCGGGCGACCTCGTAGAGGCGGCGGGTGATGTCGAGCTGCTCTTCAGGGTGCTGGCTGAAGCGGTACTTCATGTTGAGCGCAAAGAGCGCGTGGTAGCGTTCGAATGGATCGACATCGTCCATGTTCTCATAGAGCGCGAGGATGTGGTTGAGGTTCTCGATCGAGTCGTCGGCCCGCTGGCGTATGCGGAGTCGGCGTGGATCGTTTTCGTCGAAGAGCTGCGCGGATTCCTGATCGGCGAGCTCGATCTGTTCCTTGAAGCCGTCGAGGCCGTGGCCCCACAGCAGGTCGTGAAGGTGGACGCGGAGATCGACAACCTCCTCGGATGGGATGCCGTGGTGCTCGATCGCGAACTCCAGGGCCTCGCGGAGGGTGTCGGTGCCTTCCTGGGCGTAGCCGGACTGGGTCTGGAAGCGTCCGATGCCCACCAGCATGGGGAGCATGTGTTCCGGATCGTCGGCGAGCCCTGCCTTGGCGCGTCCGGCGATGTCCTGCATGGCGCTCTCGGAGAGGATGGGCGGGGCGCCGCGTGCGTTGTGATCAGCGGTGAGCAGGAGCATCTCGAGCAGGAAGTCGCCGATGAAAGCGACACGGTTGGTGCTGGCCTGGGCCTTGTCGCGTTCGATGCTGGCCTCGCGCCACTTGATGGCGGCCACACCCATGGTGACGAGGAGTGCGATTCCCAGCACACCCGCGAGCGAGACGGAGGCGCGGTGGCGGCGGACGAACTTGCGGGTGAGGTACACGACGCCGGGTGGTGATGCGGACACGGGCAGCCCGCAGAGGTAGCGGCGGAGGTCCTCGCCCATGGCCTGGGCGGAGGGGTAACGCAGTTCCGGATCGTCGGCGCATGCCTTGAGGACGATGCGGTCGAGGTCGCCGCGGAGTGTCTTGGGGTGGGTGACCGTGCGTTGGGTTTGCTCGCTGGCGATCTTGCTGGGGCGGGTGATGCCCGACTCGGTATCCGTGCCTGCGCCGGTGTGGGCGGTTGGAACATCGCCGGCGAGCAGCTCGCAGAGGATGGCGCCCAGGGCGTAGACATCGACGCGGGTATCGCCGGTGTCGCTGCCGGTGCGTTGCTCCGGGCTCATGTAGCGTGGCGTGCCCAGGCGGACGCTGGCGCGGGTGTGGGGTGAGTTGGGGTCGTCCTCAAGGAGCTTGGCGATGCCGAAGTCGATGACGCGCGGGACGACGCCCTCGTTTGTGTGTTCCACGAGGATGTTGGCTGGCTTGAGGTCGCGGTGGATGACGGCACGCTGGTGGGCGTGCTGGATGGCGTCGCAGACCTGTGCCATGAGCTCGACGCGCTGGCGTGTGTCGAGGCGCAGTGTCTCGCAGGCGCGGTGCAGCGGTTCGGCGTCGATGAGCTGCATGGCGACGAAGGGTTGGCCCTGCTCGGTGAGTCCCGCGTCGAAGACGCGTGCGATCGAGTCGTGGTTCATGCGTGCCAGCAGCGATGACTCGGCGCGGAAGCGTGCGATTGCTTCGTCGCTGACGAGTTCTCGGCGCAGGACCTTGACGGCCACCTGGCGGTCGATGGGTGTGCGTTGGCGTGCGCGGTAGACAATGCCGAACCCGCCGTGCCCGATCTCGTCGCCGATCTCGTAGCCCACGACGGTGGGGGTTGGTGATCCGCAGGATGGTGTCGATATGGCGTCATTGGAGTCGTCGAGCAGGGCGCCCGAGGCACGCTCGTGGGCATCGAGCAGCAGTTGGACGGCTTCTCGGAGCTCAGGGTCCGCGTCATCGAGCAGCCTGCGGGCATCGTCGTGGCGCAGCTCATCGCGGGCGTCGAGCACCTCGCCGAAGAGCGATTTCACGCGGGCTGGGTCGGGCGTGCTCATTCGGCCGGATCTCCTGCTTGGGTCTCTGTATCGAGCAGTTGCTGGAGTCTGGCGCGGGCGAACTCCCAGTCGCGCTTGACGGTGCGAGCCGAGAGCCCGAGCATCTGGGCGATCTCCTCGATCTGACGCCCGGCATAGAAACGGAGCTGGACGATCGAAGCAGAGCGCTCGTCCTCCTGGCCGAGCCGGTCGAGCGCCTCGTCGAGGGCGATCAGGTCGGCTGGGTTGGCCTGCTCGACGGCGTGCTCGAGGTCGAGACTGATGATGCGCTTGCCATCGCCGGGTGAACGCTTGGCACTGCCCTTGGCGCGGGCGTGGTCGATGAGGATTCGGCGCATGGCGACCGAGGCGGCCTTGAAGAAGGCGTGGCGGTGCTCGTAGCTCATCTGGTTGGCGGCGGTCGTGACACCGAAGAGCCGCAGGTAGGATTCATTGACGAGGGCGGTGGCGCCCAGGGTGTGCTCGGGGCGCTCGGAGCGCATGTAAGAGGCGGCGATGACCTTGAGTTCGTTGTAGACCTCGCCGAAGAGCTTGCGTTGGGCGTCTGCCTGGCCCACTCGGGCTTCCTCGATCAGTTGGGTGAGATCGTCGCCGCGAGGCTGGGGCTGGGTTTGGGGATGTTGGTGGCGCTGGTCGTGCTGATCGTGCATCGCGCGGTGCCCCTGCTCGGTGCGCGAAACATCGCGCGGCGGCCTCTGGTGCCTCGGTGCGATCAGTATACCACCTCGGCGTGGTTCGCCGGCGAGGTTGTTGGTCCATCGTGGCTTGGGGCTGGCGATTGTGCCGCTCTGCTGCATGGTTGAGCTCCTGTCTGGATCACGGAAAACGCCGGGGGAGCTCTCGCCCACCCGACGCGTGGTTGTGCCGGCCGATGACTGGGTCATCGTCCCTCGCCTCAGCACCCCATGTCGTATGCGCTCAGGAATGCTGAGACATCGAAGAAGTTGAACTGCCCGTCGCCGTTGAGGTCGGCCATCGGGTCCTGCTGCTGGTAGAGGACCATGAACTCCGAGGCGTCGAAGAAGTTGGCCTGGCCGTCGGCGTTGAGGTCGGCAAAGCAGGTGACGAAGACCTCGACGGTGGTGCCGGTGATGGTCACGAAGGCGCGCCGGTTGGGGCCGAGCCCGGAGAAGTCGATCGAGTCAAACTCGCCGTCGATGCTCGCGGCCTCGAGGATGGTGACGGTCTGCCCGGCGGGGAGCCCGGTCTGCGGGAAGTTTGCCAGCTCGAGCGATCCGCTCAGTGTGGCGTGGTCCTCAACGATGAGCTTGCTGCTGATGATCGTACCCTGCAGCTCGTACATGCCCAGCAGGAGCGATGCGGTGTCACGCATCATCAACGCGTGCACAGTGGCGACGCTTTCAGAAACATCGGTGAGCACGATCTTCCCTGATGCGTGGAGGGTCACATCGCCCAGGTCGGCACCGTTCTGGAAATAGATCCCCTTGATGGTTGAGGACGCATCGATCGTTCCCGAACCGAGAACCGTAGCACCTGGCACGAACCATGTGTTCCCGTCGACTTCGAGCGTGCCATTGATGGTCGTGGTACTGCCGGAGTTGAAACCGATCCGATCCGCATCGTTCGGTCCGGTTACACGGATGAGCGACTCGCCATCGACGGTGAGATCACCGTAGTTTGAAAAATCGTCGAGGAGCATGAAGCCGGAGTTGAGCGATACGGAACCACGCGCGCCATTCATGTCTCTGATGATGAGATCAACATCGGTGTTGAAGGTCTCGCGCACTCCGATCCCATCACCCACAAAGATGGAGCCAGTGAACTGGTGCATTGCGCCGTTGGACTGCATGTTCAGCACGAGATCTCCGGTCTGCGCACGCAGTATCCCGGTCTCGGGCGTGTTCGTGCCGTCCATATTGACAAGCCCGAACTGGAGGGTGCCGCCGTCGGCGATGATCTCGCCGTTGTTGGTGACATAGCTCTCGACAGAACCGGTGCCGCGGATGATGCCGTTGTTGATGATGCCTCGTCCGGTGAGTTCTCCCGAGTCGAGGTTGATCTCGCCGGCGTTGGTCCAGGTGTTCTGGGCGTTGACGGGCTCGACATGCATGGAGCCGTCTATGTTAAGGGTGGTGTTGAACGGTGAGCTGGTGGCGTAGTCGAGGAACTCGGCCTCGAGCCAGAGCGAGGAGTCGTTGGCGATGTTCACGGTGTTCTCGCCGAGCCCGTCGAGATCGAAGCGGCTGCCGACACCCATGACGATGCTCGACGCGCCACCGGTGAAGTTGACGGTGCTGGGCACGCCCGCGGTGAGCTGGACGGTATCGTCCTCGTTGTTGCCGACGATGCTGATCGAGTCGAAGGTGAGCAGCGTCGCGTTGATCCCGAGCACGCCGCCTTCGTTGATCTCGATCTCGCCTCGGAGCGCGGTGATCGGGCTGTCGATGAGTCCCCTGCCGTTGAGGACTCGGACCAACCCGTAGGAGTCGATGAACGGCGCGGCGATGCTTGCGGTATCGATGAGGCTGTCTCCTGAGAAGGAGAGCACGGAGCTTGCGCTCGCGATGAAGCCGTTGTTGCTCTCGAAGGCCGCGTCACCCTGGTAGCCGGAGACGCTGATTCTGCCACCGAGCGAACCTGTGTATGGAAGCTCGTTGATCATGGTCTTGCCATCCCAGACGATCAGCAGAGCATTTGGGCTGGTCCAATCGAGCTTGGAGGTGCTTGTGTCGGTGCGGGTGAGGAGCAGCGTTGTGCCGATCGATGGCCCGCCCATCGCCCAGATCGCTCCGTCATTGAGATCGATATTTCCTGTGGTGCTGTTCATCTCGAGCGTACCGGTTCCGAGCACGCCGCCGTTGCCATTGATGATCAGCGCTTCATCGAACTGCGCGATCCCGCCGTACATCGTGAGGGTGCCGGTCGTGATGGTGAGCGTGTCGGTATCGAAATCGCGGAGCGATGGCGATTGGGTCACACTCAGCGAGCTACCGCTGCCAGTGAGCTGGGTGTCGGCATTGACGAAGACCGAGTTGCTGTTGCTGTACACCGCGGAGCCGTTGAGAATATTGAGCGTGCCAACGGCGAGGTTCTGATTGAGGTTGGCGGTGTTGGTATTGCCGCTGATGGTGGCGGTGTCGAGGATCGAGTCCGGGTACTGACCGACTGGCCCGTTCCACATGGCGTGGTCTTCCCAGCTGCCCTGTCCGGCGAGCCAGGTGAAGATGTCGGCGTGTGCGGTGCTGGTTCCAGCGGCGAGAATACAGGTCCACAGGAGTGGGTTTCGTGCGTTCATGGTTTGGGTTCCTCTCGGTTCGTTCGTGAAGCCCGGGGTCCTGATGGGGAGGGCTCTGACAGACAAAGCGGAAGAACCGAGGGCTGGGGGACACGAGATTCGAGAAACTGATCAATTCGCGTTTTTTTGACGGAAATCGGGCTCGTGGGGCTGAAATGATCGCATCAAAGAAAAACCCGGCACAAGCGTGCCGGGTGCTGTCGTGCTTATGGAGATTTGTGATCAGGGACAGCCGGTGTTGAACGCGATGAGGAACGCGCTCACATCGAAGAAGTCGAACTGACCATCGCCCGTAAAGTCTGCGGCCGGGTCGGCGGAGGTGAACGCCGAGAGGAACGCGCTGACATCGAAGAAGTTCAGCTCGCCGTCATCGTTGAGGTCCGCGGGGCAGGTGTCCGCGTCGGGGAGCGTGAACGGATCGACGAAGGGGAACTTCACATACTCGATGAGCGACTCGCGTTCGGTCGCGGACATCGCCAGCACCGCGTCGCGGGCCGCCGCGCCCTCGCCGCCGTGCCAGAGGATGGCTTCGATCAGCGAACGGGCGCGCCCGTCGTGGAGGTAGTTGGGCTCGGCGGGGTTGCCGTTGGGGTCGAACGCGTTGGTTGGGGTGCCCAGCACATGCCCGACATAGCCCACACCCCACAGCGGCGGAGTGCGCCACTCGCGGCCGCTCGCGCCGTACTCGGGGCGGTTGTCCGCGAGGTCCTCGCCCATGTCGTGCAAGAGCAGGTCGGTGAAGGGCTGGATGAGCTGATCGCGGTATGGCGCGAACTCCGCATCCGGCGAGGTGCGCATCATCGGGCGGTGGCAGTCGATACAGCCCGCGGCCTCGAAGAGCGCCTTGCCCTCAAGGGCGGCAGGGTCGCGGTAGTTCTCACGGGGAGGAACCGCCAGGCCGCGCAGGTAGGACACCATGTCATCGAGCATGGACGGGTCGATCTCGCTCGGGGCGTCGCCCACGAGGTCCGATGTAATGCCCATATCGTGTGCAAACGCGGACGCGGCCTGCTGGCGGATGCTGGGCTGACCGGCCTTCCATCCGAAGCGGCCGAGGGCGCTGCCGCCGGTCGTCAGGTCGCTGACCATGTTGGCACGACCGGAGATGCCGTCGCCGTCCGCGTCGTGCTCGTCGGCCCAGTCGAGGATCTCATCGTCCGCGACGGCCTCGAGCAGCCCCAGCCCGATGAGCATCGGGGCGATGCGGACCGAGACCTCGGCCTCGCCGTTGTACGGGTCGCCGGCGGGGTTGGGCGCGGGATCGCCGGGGATGTTGGTACCGAACTGGCCGTAGACGAGATCGGTGAACTCGAAGCGTGGCTTGCGGAGTTCGTAGGTCATGCCGTCGTCGAAGGTGCCCTGCACGATCTCCCAGACGATCGCCGCGTTGCCCTCGGGCGCATTGCCCGGCGTGGCGCGGGTGTCGAGCTGGTCGCCGTAGAGCGGGTGGGGCTGCGGCGCATCGCCGGGCAGCCCGGGGATGCTCAGGCGGACGGCGTAGTCCTCAAGCGAATCGGCGCTGGTGCTGGGCGCCATGCCGCGACCGTCGAGCATGTGGCACTCGATGCAGGAGTTGTTGGTGTACAGCGGCCCGAGCAGATCGGGCTCAAAGACGGGGCTGGGGCCCATATTGAAGTTCACGGGCCCACCGTTGCAATCGAAGGCGGTGGGCGGGTTGAAGAGCAGCCCGTCGTCCCAGCGGGTTTCGAAGATCACCTTGCCGTCCATGAACGAGCGGAGGGCATCGGGCGGCAGGTTGAGCGCGTGCTGGTTGAACGCGAACTGCTTGACAGTGACCACAGGGATCGACGCATCGCCCGCGGCGTAGGCGTAGGGGTGCTGCGATTCGCGCTGCAGGCGTGGGTCGCCGACATAGTAATAGATGAACTCGCTGTAGTAGGTCTGGGCCGCCAGCAGCGTGAACTCAACATCGACGCGCTGACCGATGGTCAGGTTGCTGATCGACGAGGTGAAGAAGCCGTTGCCGCCCTCCATGCGCTGGCTGATCGCCGAGATGTTGCGATCGCAGAAGCCGACATCGCCGGCCTGGTTGTACCACTTGATATCGATCGCCCCAACAGGGACCTCGGGCGCGGTGGTGAGCTCAAAGTCGAGACGGTGCCCGTGGTCGATGATCCGCAGGTCGAACGAGCGCCCGACATCGTACCCCGCGGGGTAGTGATCGAATCGCCACTCGTTCTCGTGACGGTCGCGGAAGCGGATCGCCGCGATGGTCTCCAGAGGGAAGTCGGGTATGGCGGGTGCTTCCTCGCCAACGGTGCGCTGGAACCATGCCGAATCCACCGGCTCGATGCCGACGGTCTGCACGAAGGAGTAGGTGATGATGTCGCCGGCGCTGATGCCGGGGATCGTGCGCCCCCAGATGAAGCCGCCGAGGTTGGACATGCTCGCGGTCTGCATGGGGCCGTCCCCGATGCGGTAGCGCAGGTCGGCCCGCGTGACGCTGGGCAGTGGCGAGGCCGGCTGTCCTGTTTCGAGCAGGACGGCCCAGTCGCCGTTGCTCTCGCGGACATCGTGGCGGAAGGCACGCGCGTGGGGGAGGCCTCCCTCGCCAAAGTCGCCCGAGTCGATGTCGTCGTCGTCATCACCACCGCCTCCACCGCCACCACCGCCCGCTGAAGCGAAGGGCGTGCAGCCCTGCTCAAGGGTGACGGTGTGCGCCGGATATTCATACTGGTTGGGTGCCTGGACGACGAGTCGGAAGCTGAATGCGGAGCCGGTCGAGAGCCCGTTGAAGCTCGCGGTGTAGTTGCCCGAGCCATCATTGGTCATGTAGTAGCCGCCACCGGGAGGGGTGGGGTAAATAAGGATGGCTGTGGCGGTGGGCGTGGCGGTGACTGATACGGTTACGGTGGACCCATTGAGGCAGACTTCGCCGGCATATGTGGGGGGGGCGGTTTGTGCGTGTGCCACGGCAGGCGCAAGGAAAAGCGCGATGAGGACGAGGAGTTGGCGAATCATGCTGGGGATCCCCTGCGTGTGGGTTCAGGTGCCACGAACGGGCGTGAAGCCGTCAGCGTAACAGTTACTCTGGCGATCCGCAAGCCAAACCCGGGATTCCAGACGCGGTTTTCATAACCCGTAGGAAGGGCTCGGAACCCAGCGGTTCGGCATCAGCGAGGATCAGAAACAGTGGTGACACAAGTCCCTGTCGATCTTGCTATGTTGATTGGGGCTTTGAGCGTTGAGAGGGAGGGCATTTTGAGCGATCAACAGCACGAGCTGACCCAGTTGCTGGGTCAGGCGGCAGAGGGCGACATCAGGGCGACGGATCGCATCCTGCCGTTGGTGTATGACCAGCTGCGAGCGATCGCTCAAGCTCGGATGGCGGGCGAGCGGAAGGACCACACGCTGCAGGCCACGGCGTTGGTGCACGAGGCGTACGCCCGGATGCTGTCGGGGAACGAGAGCACTTTCGAGAACCGTCGGCATTTCTACTTCGCGGCGACTGAGGCCATGCGCCGGATTCTGATCGAGCACGCCCGCTCGCGGCATGCGATCAAACGGGGCGGGGCGGATCGACGCCGGATCAGCATGGATATTTCTGCGATCGCGGATCTTGCGGAAGATGGAAAATCTGACGAGATCATTGCGCTCGACGAGGCGCTCCGACGCCTTGAAGCGCAACGCCCGCGTGTGGCTCAGGTGGTCAAGCTGCGTTTTTACGGCGGGATGAGCATTGATGAGACGGCGGAGATGCTGAGCGTCTCGCCGCGCACGGTGGATCTCGACTGGGCGTTTGCTCGGGCTTGGCTTTTTCGTGAACTCTCCAGATACCCCTCCGAGGAACTCGCTGAATGACAGACGCTCAAGATCGGGAACATGAGATCTTCTCTCACGCGATGGGCCTGCCTCATGACGAGCGTGGGCGATATCTCGATGAGGCGTGCGGGGGCGATGCGAGCCTGCGTGAGCAGGTTGATTCGTTGATCGAGGCGATGGAGCAGGCCGGGGCGCATGGGTTCTTTGATCACCCAACCGGGGGGGCGACGAGTGCGCCCTGCCCGAATGATGAGACGCCCGAGGATGTGCTGCCCGGCGACATAATCGGGAACTACACCGTGCTTGAACGCATCGGTGAGGGCGGCTTCGGGCGTGTGTATCGAGCCGAGCAAACGGTGCCCATGAAACGCGAGGTGGCGATCAAGATTATCAAGCTCGGGATGGATACCCATCAGGTGATTACGCGTTTCGAGGCCGAGCGGCAGGCCCTGGCCCTGATGGATCATCCCGCGATTTCGACGGTCTTTGAGGCCGGCGCGACCCAGAGCGGTCGCCCGTACTTTGTCATGGAGCTCGTGCGGGGCGTGCCGATCACGAAGTACTGCGATGACCACACGCTCAGCATCCGCGACCGGCTCATGCTGTTCCGGGAGGTTTGTGCCGCCGTTCAGCATGCGCATCAGAAGAGCATCATCCATCGGGATATCAAGCCCAGCAATGTGCTCGTCGCCGACAAGGATGGTCGCCACCTCCCCAAGGTGATCGACTTCGGCGTGGCGAAGGCCAACGCCGCCAAGCTCAGCGAGAACACGATCCATACGCAGGTTCGGCAGCTCGTGGGCACCCCGGCCTACATGAGCCCAGAGCAGGCGGGCGGTTCGCGGGGGGATATCGATACGCGGAGTGATGTCTATTCGCTGGGCGTGCTGCTCTACGAGCTGCTCACGGGCGCGACCCCGCTGGATGCCAAGACGCTCACTCGATCGAGCTACGAAGATATCCAGCGGATGATCCGCGAAGTCACCCCGCCCAAGCCCAGCACCCGGCTGAGTACGAACCATATCACCGCCGACATCGCGCAGCAGCGTCATTCCGAGCCGCGGAAGCTGCTGCAGGAGGTGCAGGGGGATCTCGACTGGATCGTGATGAAGGCCCTCGAGAAGGATCGTGCGCGGCGCTATGAGACGGTCAACGCGCTTTCGGATGATATTGGTCGTTTCCTCGCGAACGAGCCGGTCATTGCCCGTCCGCCTTCGAGGGCGTACACGGTTCGCAAGTTCGTGCGCCGCAACCGCGGTGCGGTTGTCGCCGGCGTCGCGCTGATCAGCGTGCTCCTGCTCGGAATCGCCGGGACGACATGGGGCCTGATCTGGGCGCTCGATGAGCGGGAGAAAGCGCGAGTCGCTGCGGATGACGAGCTGCGGGCACAGATCGCGGCCACTGAGGCCGCGCAGCAAGCGGCGAGCGAAGCCGAGCGTGCGACACGCGAGGCCGAGACCGCTGAGGAGCTAAGCCGATTCTTCGTGATGGATGTGCTTTCGGCGGCCGACCCCGCGCGGACGACGAATAAGGAGCTGACTGTTCGCGAGGCGCTCATCAACGCATCGAACAGCATCGAGGGTCGGTTTGAGGGGCGTCCCGATTTCGAGATGAAAACGCACAACGCGCTCGGGTATCTGTTCAGCCGGCTTGGTGTCCTGGATCGAGCCGAGCATCATCACCGTCAGGAGTTGGCGTTGACCGAGCAGGAGTACGGTGCGGATTCGTTCGAGACCGCCCGGATCATGCACAGCGTCGTAGGCGATCTGGCGATGCAGGAACGCGATGCGGAGGCGATCGACCTGACGAAGCGACAGTTGGAGATCATCGATCGCCTGGACACGCCCGAAGCCGCGCAGCTGCGCCTCCGGGTCATCGGCAACCTCGGAGCGCTGCTTGTCCGCGCTGATCGGCTAATGGAGGCGGTACCGATCCTTGAGGAAACCCTGCAGACCAAGCGTGAGCAGTTCGGTGATCGGCATCCCACCACGCTCGCGACCATCGAAGCCCTCGCGACGGTGATGGGGCGCACCGGGAACCCCGAGCGGTCGCTCGAGCTCGCTCATGAGGCGTACACGGGGCAGGCAGAGGTGCTCGGGGTGGGTGATCCGCGAACTCTCAACTCACTGGTCAACCTGACGCTGGCCCAGGCCCGCCTCGATCAGCACGAGGAGGCGCAGTCGCTCTTGCGGGCAGGCATCAAAGAGGCGTTGATGCGGCTGGGCGAAGAGCATCCAACCACGGTTTATCTTCGGGGCAACTATGCACGGTCTTTGTTTGAGTCCGGGGATCACGCGGGAGCGGAAACGCTCGTGCTCAATCTCCTGCCCGGGATGGAATCGCGTGACCCGGACATGCTCCAGCAGCAGAGCCGATCGCTGCTCTCGGTGTTGGCGAGCTGCCAGGTGGAGCGAGCAGCGTATGAAGAGGCGCTGGGAGTTGCTGATCGCGCGCTGCTTTCAGCGCGAACGGTGTTCCCTCAAGGTGATCCGCGCCTGGCGGATTACCTGACGCTGAGCGCGGGCATCCTGCAGGATCTGGAGCGGTTTGATCAGGCCGAGGTCAACCTGACGGAAGCGTGGGCCTGTGTTGATCGTGATGGAACGGCACCGGATCAACTCAAGCCGGTCGCCAGGGCGTTTGTTCGCTTGTACGAGGCATGGGATCGGGCGCAGTCTGACCCTGGGCATCGGGATCAGATCCAGCGATGGGAATCCATGCTCGGCGGCTTTGGCGAGGGCTAACCACAGGGCTGGTGCTCTGGTCCCATCAGCTGTTTGCACGCTCCTTCCCTGATTATCAGAAATTTCACTGGAAGCCGAAGTTGGGTTGCGCTTTGGGGCGCCGACGGACGCAGGTACACGCGCAGGGTCTCCCGGCTGGGAGATCGCGTGCGGGTCTTGATTCCATTCAAACAAAGAGGAGCATCAGCATGAGCAATCTGGAGAGTGATAAGCGGTTCGGCACGACGCGGGGAGCCATGACGATATGCGGCACCCTCGCGATGCTGGCGATGGCACCGACTTCGGTGTATGCCGGTCTTGAGATGAGGCAGCCGACACCCCTGAACCAGGCGCAGATCGTGGGCACCGAGGCGCACCCGATGCTAGTGATCCCAATGGATGTGCCCGGCTGGGCCGTGGACCTTGGTGTGACGGGTGCCGAGCGTGTGTACAAGGGGATCTGCGGCCCCAACGGGGCGCATATCTCGGTGAACGATCTCTTTCGGGCCGCACAACGCGATCTGCAGCTGCTCGACGGGAATCAGCGCGGGACGAGCACGCAGGTCTTCGGTGAATCGCCTGCGTTTGCGGTGAGCTATGACACGACTGATCCTATCTTTCAGGTGCTCTACCTCCCGGTGGTCCAGTCCGCGGCGGAGTACATCGACGGGCAGTTTGATAACCGTGTCGAGATCGGCGCGACGATGGCCCTGGGCACCTTTGATAACGATGTGATCGGTTCCGCAGGTTCGACCCGGTTCACCATTCCCTGGTCGGTCTATGTGGAGGGTTTGCGTCGGCAGTCGCTCCGTGAAGATGCACGCTTTGCAAGCCAGTTGCCCTTCAGCTCGATCCCGGTGACCTACAACGCCTCATCGAGCGCCACCGCGGAGACGCAGATCCGGGTCACCGCGGCCCAGCTCCGGGCCATCTTCGGCGATAATGTGGCCCCGCAGGGGCAAGCCGTCAGCATCACATTCAACTCGAATACCAGCTGGAACTTCCTCGGCTGCAATGTGGAACCCGCCAGCGGTCAGCAGAGCCTGATCGATGTTGCCGTGCACGAGTTCACGCACGCGATGGGCTTCACGAGCCAGATCGCGGAGGGCGGTGGAAACAGCGCTGAACAGATCCAGGGGCTTGATGTGGCCCGTTTCCGGGCGAATAACTTGCCCGGCAGCAGCGCCCAGTTCGCCAACAACCCCCGGATCGGCGAGTCATTCACCGGCGAGTTCCATTTCTACTCGAGCTTCCCCACCGGGACCTCCACGCTGCTCGAGTCTGGCGATGGGAATCAGCCATCGCATCTCAACTACATTTCTGATCCCGAGGACAAGCTCGGGGTCATGGATCCGGTGATCAGCCGGGGAACGACGCGTTGCCCGATCTTCTACTCACAGAACGATATCCAGCCGCTCGATGACATGGGCTGGCGTCCGGTCGCGGCCTTTGGGTTCAACGATTGCAACGGCAACGGGAACCCGGACATCGTTGATATCGCGCTGGGGATCTCGCAGGATGTTGACCATGACTCGATCCCAGATGAGTGTGAATCGTTCTCGCTGGGTGCCGGAGATCCGTCGACCAACAGCGGTGTTACCCGGACGATCTTTGAAACGCCGGGTCTGACCGACCTGAGCGTGTTCGACCCCGCGAATCCCGCATACACACCCGTTGCCAGTGTGGTCGTTGCGGACATGAGCGATCCGATGAGCTTTCCCAACAGCAACACACGGGTGATCCAGTACGAGTTCTCGATGTTCGCGCCCGCACGCGATGAGTACGCATTCCGTGTTGCGCACCCGGATGATATGTTCCTGATCATCGACAATATCGTTATCGGCGAGAGCGAGCGATCAGGGCGGATCCAGCACAGCGGGGACTCGTCAGAGCTCTCCAGCCAGTCGTTTATGCAGCTGGAAGCGGGCTGGCACAATGTCTTCGTTCAGGTTCTGAGCAATGAAGCAACACCGTTTGTTCGGATGGTTCGTGAATCACGCTCGCTCGGCGGCTGGCAGGACATCCCGACAAACAATCTGAAATGGATCAACTTCGCCGATTGCGACGGCAACGGGCAGAACGATTCGATCGATCTGCTTGATGACCTTGCCAACACCATCGATCTGGGTTTGGTCGGCGAGGGTGGTGTGCCGATTCAGTTCGACACCTTCGGCAGCAACTTCGATACCGAGATGGCTCTCTGGGATGTCGCTGGAACACTCATCGCTCAGAACGACGACTCGTCTCCGAGTGGACGCCAGAGCATCATCACCCAATCGCTCGCTGCCGGTCAGTACATCCTCGCGGTGAACGGCTACAACTCTGTTTACTCGAACGGGCCGGGCCTCGATTTCGTGGGCGGTTGCTCCGTCAGCGGCTCGTACATGCTCAACATCGATAGCGTGCAGGCCATCTCCGGCTCGATTCCTCCGTCTCGTGTCCATACCTTTGTGTTCACCGTCGGTAGCTCGGCGGACTGTGACGGCGACGGCATACCCGACAGCCAAGAGCTCGACTGCGACGGCAACGGTGTCCCCGACGAGTGTGAGATCCCCACACTTGCCGATGCGGAGTTCGTCGGCATCGTGGGTGATTCGAGTCAGGCGATCACCTACTCGACTTGCGGGAGCAGCTTCGATACCGAGATCGCGCTGTGGGACGAGAGCGGGAATCTCATCGAAGCCAACGACGACTTCTGTGGGCTCCAGAGCGAGATCACACGCAACCTCGAGCCGGGCATCTATTACGCGGCCATCGCGGGCTACAACGCGTTCTTCAGCGAGAACTTTGGTATAGAGATCAATATCAATGGCTGCGCAGAAGGTGGCGAGCTCGTGGTCCAGCTCGGTGATCTCGACGACACCCTCTCCTGGCCCTCAGGGCGAGTGGGACTGATCAGCTTTGAGGTTGCCGAGCCTGCGGGGTGCAACGCCGCTGACCTGAACATGGACGGTCAGCTCAACTTCTTCGATGTCTCGGTGTTCCTGACCGCGTACTCGGCCAACGACCTGGCCGCGGACTTCAACAACGACGGTCAGCTCAACTTCTTCGATGTGTCGATCTTCCTGAGCCTGTTCGGGCAGGGTTGCCCGTAATCATCGGTGCGTTGAGAAACCACAACCGCCGCCCGGTGTGCGAACGCATGCCGGGCGGTTTTCATTTCTCGATCGAAGCGATCTGATGCTCCCGGACAGCGAGCGGATTGGGATTTGATCCGATTTTCAGCGCGAGCCGCCGGCGCGGAGCTCGTCAAGCTCGGACCATCGTGCATACAGATCGGACACACGCTTCTGGGCGTCCCTCAGTTTCGTGTAAACTTGTGCGGCTCGTTGGTGATCCGCGACGAGCCCGGGGTCCGCGGCCTCCTGCTCAAGCTGTTCGGCCGCGGCTTCGGCCTGCATGATGGATTCTTCCATCCGATCATACTCGAGCTGGAGTTTGTACGAGAGTTTGCCGGGCTTTGAGGAGGCGTTTCCTCTGTCAGCCGTGGGTGCGGCGGGAGCGGGAGAAGCGGACCTGAGATTGTCCGCGTCTTCTAGAGCGCGTTTCTGCTCCGATGCGTTCCATTGTTCGATCGAGGCGAAGCGTCGCGCTTCACCCCGCCCATCGAGCGCCAGATATTCCGTCGCAATGCGCTCAAGCAGGAAGCGGTCATGCGTGACGAGCACGATGGCGCCGGTGAACTCAAGCAGTGCCTCCTCGAGCACTTCCAGCGATGGAATATCAAGATCGTTGGTCGGCTCGTCCAGAAGGAGCAGGTCCGCGGGCAGCAGGGTCAGGTTGGCGATCAGCACCCGCGCCTGTTCCCCGCCAGAGAGGTTCTCGACGCGTGTGGAAAGCTGGTCGGTATCAAACAGGAACCTCCGCGCCCATCCCGAAACATGCATCGACTGGCCATGGTAGTGGACCATCTCGCCGAAGGGACACAGCGCCTCTTTGAGCGTCAGCTTCGGATCGAGCGTTTCGCGGTGCTGGCTGAACACGACGACCTGGAGGTTGTCCGCGCGGTTGATCGTTCCCGAATCCGGCTTCAGATCACTCGACATCAGGCGCATGAGCGTCGTTTTGCCCGAGCCATTGACGCCCAGTAGCCCGACACGCTGACCCGGAGCGAGGGTCAGGTCCAGCGATCCAAACAGCTGCTTCTGGCCCATGGACTTCGAGACCCCTTGGAGGGTCAGGAGCTTTTTGGTTTGCCGGTCGGTTGCCTGGAAACCGAACTTGGCGGTGCGTGTGGGGGCCTCATTCCGGTCTTTGGTGGCCTTGAGTTCATCGCGACGGATCGCCGCGGCTTGCACCTGCGACTTGTTGCGAGTTTGCCGTCCTTGGATGCCCTGTCGGAGCCAGGCGGTGTCGCGCCGCACCTTGTGGGCGATGCTCGTCTGGGCCGCCCGCTGGGCATCAAGAAACGCCTCTTTTCGCTTGATGAACTCCGAGTAGTTCCCCTTGGCCTCGAAGGTTCCGCCCGGGTAGGCCTTGGAGAGTTCCACCACCCTCGTCGCGGTGTTCTCGAGGAATCGCCGATCGTGCGTGATGAAGACCACGGCGATCGAGAGCTGACGGATGAACCCTTCCAGCCACACGACGCCCTCATAATCCAGATGATTCGTTGGCTCGTCGAGCAGGAGCACTTCCGGGTCCCGCGCGATGGCCCGCGCCAATGACAGGCGCTTCCGCCACCCACCCGACAGCGTCGAAACGGGCTGATTCGGGTCGGCAAACCCAAGCCTCGAGAGCGAGATCGATGCCCGGGTCTGCGCATCAACTCCCGACTCCTCATCATCGCCCAGTCCGGATCGGACAACTTGCATTGGTGTGGCGTCGGCATCGAACAGATCATCCTGCGGAACATACACGGCCCGCAGATCACGCCGGCGGATAATCTCGCCCTCCACCGGGGCGATGGCACCGGCGAGTACCTGCATGAGCGTCGATTTGCCGCTCCCGTTGGGGCCGATCAGCCCGATCCGCTCCCCGCTCTCAATACTGATCGAGACATCCTCAAAGAGGATGTTCGATGGATAAGCCATAGACAACGAGCGTGCGGAGATGAGGGTGGACATTGGGATAGAGCGGGATCACGGGATACGCGGCCGATGGTCCGAACTCGGAGCGTGTCTGGGGAAGACCGCCAAGCCCGACCGCTAACGATAGCATGGCCTCCGCTCCGAATCTGAGGCGATTATCAGCAAGCGCCAAGCGTTGGAGGGGGTGGGCTCGTGGTCTATGAGGAGAGCACATCGCGCGTTGTGACCGTGCGGGCTTCCTTCTGGCGGCGAGATCATGAGCACTCGAAGCGTTCGCACGCATCGCAGGGTGACAATGCCGTGTAATCCAAACGAGAGTTCTTTCCGAGGACTAGGCCGCTGATCACGGTTGGGACACTGGGAAGATCGCGACCGAAACTGTGGCGTGGGTTCTAGCGGTGGGGGAAGCCATGCGGTGACGCTGGATGGCGAGAAAGAAATAAACCCTTGTTTGCGTATAAGTGGCAAAGCAAGGGTTTAGATCAAACGGAGAGGGGGGGACTGTATTGGCTTGGCACGGCCCACGAGCAGCAGATGCGGTTTTTGCTGATAAGCATCTGCCTGAAAGGCACTTGCGCTGTTAGATCCAAAATTATCTGATGCGATTCGAACTGGTTTGGATTGGATAATCAAGGCCAGTTCTAGGCCCATGACAGCCACCGTGAGGGGCTCCAGCATTGCACTTCTGCTCAAGTGATCGAACATGCTTCAAGCGATCATGTGGCTGCGGGCAGCTCATCTTGCATTTGGATCCACCGTACACCGGATCGTCGAAATGAGCCGTGAAGTGTCCAGTGGATCTCAAATGTCTTGACTGACTTCCATGGCTGATCCCCGAGGCGTTTCCGTGGCAGTTCCGTTGTCGTACTCATCGATGTGGCACCAGCCCCGTTCGAGCAGTACGGGAATGCAAGGGTCGATCACACGGTACAGGGCCTGAAGCCCATCGCGCCGCCTGCCAACTACACCGACCTCGGCGAGGCGTTGCAACTGATTTGAAATGGCCTGCACCGTCATCCCTGTTTCGTCTGCGAGGTCACCCACGCTGAGCTCGTCAACCCGAATCAGGGCGTGGAGCAGACGGAGTCGGGTTGGATGGGCCAAGCTCTTGAAAAGGGTGCCGACCCGCTCCGCTTCAAGGGCCCCGATCAGCGGGCGAGCATCCAGAGGCAGTTTCGGGCGGCAAGACTCCATGTGGGACCCCTTCAATTACTAGAACAGCGCTGGACCACGCTTGACTATTACACGATGTAGTGTAATAGTCAAGAAGTCGCTAGCCTGATTGACCCACACCCGTGAAACACCACTCGTCCATCTCGATCCTGCTTGCCCTTTGGTTCGCCTTGGGAGCCGGGCTCGGCCCGCGGTTCCTCTGCATCTGTGCTGATGGGTCAACGACCACACAATTCGGCGACCAATTCTGCTGCGACGGTCCGGGGGAAGACCCGTGCCCGGTTCCCTCGGAGCACAGCGACGAATCGAGTCACCGCGTTGCCTGCCCCGACGGCGGTTGCCGGTCCACTGAGGTGGAATCCGAGTTGATCGTCGCCGTTGATCGCCTTGAGAAAGACACGGACGAAGATTGGACTCTTGATGGGCCTGGTGATCAGCCCTTGCTTTGGTTGGAGTTCCTCACTGACAGATCGGCAAGTACGACTTCCGCCCTCCGACCATTGGTGCTATCGGGCGTTGGATTCTGTGTTTGCCATCTTCGCAGCGTGATTTTGCTCGTTTAGAACGGCCTGGGATTCTGCGCAGTTCATGAACTGCGTTCGTCTTTCCCAGAGGCTCGGTGTGCGCCGGGCAACGTCTCTATCCGAGTGGAACACATGAGATTTACTGAACCAAAGCTGTTTTGCTGCCTGGGCGTCTCCATCCTTTTGGGCGGCTGCGCGCCGTCACCATTCGACTTCGAGCCCCCCGCCGCAAGGCCTCTCTTGCGCGACATGCCTCGTTACGAAGCACCGGAGGACCCTGATCGAGTCGGACCAGGATCGGATGTAGTCACCATCGGTGAGCAGTTGACCCTCCGCCAAGCTCTCGCGGCTGCGCTCGTACGCAACCCGCGACTTCGATCGCTTGCCTGGGAGCCGAGGATTGCGGAAGCGCGTCGTCTGCAAGCCGGGCTCTCCCCCAATCCAAGCGTCGGAATTGAGGTCGAAGACTTCGCGGGCTCTGGAAGCTTGAGTGGCTTTGATTCTGCCGAGACCACCATAGCCTTTAGCCAGCTTCTTGAGCTTGGCGGGAAGCGAGACCGCCGCGTGCGGGTCGCCGAGGGGCAGTGGGTTGTTGCTGCTCTCGACTACGAAGCACAGCGGCTGGCCGTGCTCACCGACACCGCGTCCCGCTTCGTGCGGGTGCTGGAGCTCCAGCAGCGTGTTGAGTTCGCCGTTCGCGCGCAAGCACTCGCAGAGGAGAACCGGCGCGTCATCGATCGGCGGGTGCAGGCTGGAGATGTTTCACCCATCGACGAGATCAAGGCCCGGCTCGAAAGCGAATCCACCCGCATCGCCGCAGATCGACTCAGCCGGGAACTTGAGGCCGCGAGGCGTGAACTCAGTGCGATGTGGGATGCAACCGACCCCGGCTTTGACACGGCCATCGGATCGCTGGATGACCTGATGCCTGTGCCGTTGCTCGATGCCCTGACGGATCTCGTTGAGCACCATCCGGAAGTTCAGCGTTGGATTGCAGAGACCGAGCGACGATCATCGGTGGTCGCTCTCGAACGGGCTCAAGCCGTCTCCGACGTGACGGCTGGTGCTGGCATTCGGTATGCCGAAGAGAGCGAAGATGTCGGTCTCGTCGTGGCCGTGTCCGTGCCATTGGCAATCTTCGATCGCAATCAGGGAGGAATACTGGCCGCCCGGCTCCGAGCAGCACAAGCGATCGACGAGGGGCGGGCTTCCCGACGCGATTTGGCCACCCGACTTGTTCGGGCACACGCCCGATTGACCGCCGCGTATCACGAGGCCCAGGCGATTGATGCCGCCCTACTCCCCGCGGCGAAGGACGCATACGACGCGACGCGTCGGGCCTACGACGAAGGCAAGCTCCCGTACCTCGATGTCCTCGATGCGCAGCGCACCCTTTTCGATACTGAAACCCAAAGGCTCGAAGCTCTCGCCGAATACCACGCCGCGAAGGTGCAGGTCGAGGGGCTCATCTCAGAGCCGCTGAACACCCATTCGCTCCGCGAACATTCTGATCACCCCAATCAAGGAGACACACCGTGAAACCATCACACGGCGTCATTTCACTCGTTTGCCTGTTCACAACGGCGCTCCTGCTTGGCGGGTGCGATCGCGAACAGGAAGCATCATCGGCGTCCAACGGATCACGCGCATCTGATGTGACTCAAGTCGCGCACTCGCACGAGAACGGCGAGACTTGCTTTGTGTGTGACGCTACGAAACGCGACGCCGGTCGCTTGTGGTGTACCGAGCATGCCCGTTACGAGGACCGGTGTTGGATCTGTCAGCCGCAGCTTGAGGATTCGTCCCGGCCGTATTGCGACGAGCACTATCTGTATGAGGACGAATGCCATCTCTGCAACCCGGCACTCGATGCCTCGGAGAACGCAGCCGACGAGTCGTCTGGCGGGCTCCATGGACACAGCGCTGACGAGGCCTGCTTCATCTGTGATCCGGCCAAGCGTGATGAGGGCCGCTTGTGGTGCAGCGAGCACGCTCGTTATGAAGACCGGTGCTGGATCTGCCAGCCACAGTTGGAAGACGCGGACCGGGCGTATTGCGAGGAGCACTTCCTTTACGAAGACGAGTGCCACCTGTGCAATCCCGCTCTGCTGGGAGACGCCTCGGCGACGCCCTCCCGCGATGGTGCCCCCTCTCTCTTCTGTCATGAGCACGGGGTCGATGAGATCGAGTGCGGAATCTGCCAGCCTCAGCTCGCTGGGACGCTTGAGGCTGGCGAGTCGCTGCTCGTCCGCATGCCCTCCGCGAGATCGGCAGAGCTTGCCGGGCTGACGCTTGAGCAACCGAATCGTGGCGATGCTTCAGCGTCGATCAGCTTGTTGGGCGAGGTCCGCTACAACGGGAACAGATTGGCAAAGCTCACACCGTTGGCCCCCGGTGTGATCACTGATATCCGTGTCGATGTTGGCGACCAGGTTGAAGAAGGGCAAATTCTCGCGGTCATCAACTCCGTGGCGGTGGCACAAGCGAAGTCCGCGTACCTGTCCAAGATCGCAGAGGTCGAAGCGAGAACCACCGTGTTCGAGCGTGAGCAGAAGCTCGTCAACGAGAACATTGCTGCACGCCGGGACTTCCAGGATGCCCAGGCAGCGCTCAAGCTCGCTGAGCTGGAAGTGCGTCGCACGCATCAGCAGCTCATCAATCTCGGCTTCACTGAATCGGAAGTCGCGGATATTGCGGCGGAGCAGTCGTCATCCTCGGACCTTTACGTCAGGGCACCCTTCGCTGGCAGCGTCGTCGAGCGGACCGCGGTTCTTGGCGAGGCAGCGGATTCAGAGGGCTCGCTCTTCGAGATCGCTGATTTGTCGACGATGTGGATCGAGCTCGCGGTCCCGGAAGAGCAGGCGTTTCAGATCGAGCGCGGCGGGGAGATCGTCGCGAGCGTCCGGGCTCTGCCCGAGCTGGAGATCCCCGGACAGATCACATGGATCAGCCCGCGTATCGATGAACGAACCCGGATGGTACGGGCCCGCGCGACGGTTCAGAATGATCGTGGCATCCTTCGCCATGGCATGTTCACTGAGGTCTCCGCAATGATCGGCGGCACCTCGAACTCGCTGCTTGTGCCGGGTGAAGCGGTACACGAGATCGATGGCACATCGTTCGTGTTTGTGCGGCAGGAACCGGATCTGTTCGCGGTTCGGCGTGTTGATGTCGGGCCGCGCACGGCTTCCGGCACGATCGCCATTCTGGCGGGCCTCACAGAGACTGAGTCCGTCGTGACCGGCGGCAGCTTCACGATGAAGACCGAGTTCCTCAAGTCTCGCCTAGGCGCGGGATGTGTTGACGATTAATCCGGAGTTGCCATGCTGACCCGCCTTATCGAAATTTCGCTCAAGAATAGAGTGCTCGTCATTCTGCTGTTTGCAATCGCGTGCGCTGCTGGTGTGTACCGGATGGTCCAGCTTCCTATCGATGCGTTTCCCGACACCACGCCGATCCAGGTGCAGATCAACACGGTGGCCCCCGCACTCAGCCCGGAAGAAATTGAGCAACAGATCACTCTTCCTGTCGAACTCTCGATCGGAGGGCTGCCCGGGCTTCAAAATGTACGCTCCGTCTCAAAGTTCGGTTTCTCGCAGGTCGTAGCGACGTTCGATGATGATATCCGGATCATCGACGCGAGGCAGTACATCACCGAACGGCTCTCGGCTGTTGAGCTTCCAGACGATGTCGGAAGGCCAGAGCTCGGTCCTATTGCAACAGGTCTCGGTGAGATATTTCACTACGTCATCCGGTCCGAGACCGGTGAACACTCCATCGAAGAACTCCGGACAATTCACGATTGGGTGATCAAGCCCGAGCTTCGGAAAGTCCCGGGAGTTGCAGAGGTCAACTCGTGGGGCGGATTGGAGCGGCAATATCATGTTGTCGTCAAGCCGGAGGCCCTGATCAAGTTTGGCTTCACACTTGAGGATGTGCTTGAGGCACTGCAACGAAACAACGCCAATGTCGGCGGTGGCCAGATTGTCACCTCCGGTGAGGCGAGGGTGGTGCGAGGATTGGCTCGTGTCTCGACGATCGATGAGATCGAGAACATCGTCGTCGCATCCAGCGATGGCACGCCAGTACACATTCGAGATGTTGCAGACGTTGAAATCGGCAGCGAGATTCGCCGCGGCGCGGTTTCAGCGTACGGGGAAGGCGAGGTCGTCCTCGGCCTAGCCTTTATGCTGATGGGCGAGAACAGCCGTGTCGTGACCGAGGAACTACGCGAGCGTCTTGAGTCGCTAGCACCCTCGCTGCCGTCTGATATTGTTGTGGATGTTGTTTACGATCGGACTCTGCTCGTCGAGCAGGTCATCAAGACAGTCGAGCACAACCTTGTGATCGGTGCTGTGCTTGTGATCGTTGTGTTGCTGGTCATCTTGGGCAACATCCGCGCCGGCCTGCTTGTTGCAGTCGCGATCCCTATCTCGATGCTGTTCGCCGTGCAGGGTATGTACGAGTTCGCGATCGCCGCGAGTTTGCTCAGCCTCGGCGCGATCGACTTCGGCATCCTTGTCGATGGCTCGGTGGTCATGACGGAAGCGAACCTCCGCTCGCTGAAGGAACGCCAGCGAGAGCTTGGCCGGAAACTCTCGCCTTCCGAGAGGCTCGAATCGATCGCGAAATCTAGTGCGCGCGTGGTGCGACCCATCGTGTTCGGGATGGGCATCATCACGCTCGTCTTTGCCCCCGTGCTGACGCTTGAAGGCATCGAGGGGAAGATGTTCCGGCCGATGGCGTGGACGTTCATCTTCGCGCTCCTGGGAGCCCTGCTGGTCGCGGTGTTTCTGTCACCCGTTCTGTCGTACTACTTCCTTCCGCGTCGCGCGAAACCCAAGGACGCCATTCTGCTACGTGGATTGGCCAGGGCATACGGCTGGGCCGTCGGCGGAGCGATTCGACTCCGGTGGGTCGTGATGCTGCTGGCCGTGGCTCTGCTAGGCGTCGCGGGCTACCGGAGCACGCAGATGGGCGGCGAGTTCATCCCGCGCCTGAGCGAGGGCTCGATGGTTGTGAACACCATCCGGCTCGCTGGCGTCTCAATTGATGAGTCCGTGCGGTACAACACGCGGATCGAAGAAGTGCTGCTCGATGAGTTCCCAGACGAGATCGAGCACATCTGGAGCCGCATCGGGACCGCCGAGGTGGCGACCGATCCGATGGGGATCGAGCTAACAGACATCTTCTTGACGCTCAAGCCGCGTGCAGAGTGGACGCAAGCGGACACGCAGGCGGGTCTCGTGATCGAGATGGAGAAGACCATCTCACAGTTTCCCGGCGTCAACATGGTGTTCACGCAGCCGATCGAGATGCGCATGAACGAGATGGTTTCGGGCATCCGATCCGATATCGGGATCAAGATCTTCGGCGACGACTTCGACGAGTTGCTCCGGATCGCCGACGACGTTCAGCGTGTGCTTCTGGACATCCCGGGTGCCTCAGATATCTCGGTCGATCAGATCACGGGGCAACCATCGCTGTCAGTTGCTGTCGATCAGTCCCGTGTTGCCCGCTACGGCGTCGCCGCCAGCGAGGTGTTAGACTTCGTTGAGGCGATCGGTGGGATCCGCGTCGGCGAGGTGTTTGAGGGCCAGCGTGTCTTCCCGCTGGTCGTCAGACTTCCGCAGACATTCAGGGAAGATGTACAAGCGGTGTCATCAGTACGCATTCCGACCGAAGGGGGCGTCGCGGTGCCACTTTCGTCGATGGCCTCGGTCGATCTCTCGGAAGGATCGGCCACGATCAACCGCGAGTGGAGCAGAAGACTCATCCGTGTGCAATCGAATGTCAGTGGCAGAGACCCCGCGTCGTTTGTCAGTGAAGCAAGGGCAGCCATTGATGAACGAGTCACGTTACCCGAGGGTTACGTGCTTGAGTGGGGCGGACAGTTTGAGAACTTGGAACGCGCCAGGACTCGCTTGGTCATCGTTGTGCCCGCGGTCCTACTCATGGTGTTCTTTCTGCTGTATTTCAGCCTGAAAAACCTGCGGGATGTTGTCATTATCTACACCTGCATCCCTTTTGCTGCTGTCGGTGCGATCTTCGCGTTGTGGTGGCGAGATATCCCATTCAGCGTCAGCGCCGCCGTCGGGTTTATCGCTCTCACGGGCATCGCCGTGCTCAACGGGCAGATCCTCATCACCGCGATCCGCGACACACTCAACACAGGCCAGCAGAGCAAGGATGCGATCATCGCGGCATCGAAGACCCGCCTCCAACCGGTGCTCGCAACAGCAATCACCGATATAGCTGGATTCATACCGATGGCGATCGCAACAGGTGTCGGTAGCGAGATCCAGCGCCCCTTGGCGACGGTGGTCATCGGCGGCATGATCACCTCGACGATCCTCACACTGTTCGTGCTTCCGGTTATCGCATCGGTATTCATGAAGCGAAGCCCGCAGGATGCTGACGCGGAACGTGATCAATGAGCGGGTGCGACTGCGCAGAGAGTGCCGTTGGGCTCGAACAGCGAACACTCATGACGCTATTGACGATTAACGGCGTGATGTTCGTCGCCGAGGTCGTCGTTGGATGGATCGCGGAGTCCACCGCGCTGCTGGCCGACTCGCTCGATATGCTGGCCGATGCCACTGTGTACGGCATCGCGTTGTACGCTGCGAGCCGGTCTGGAGGCACACAGCGGACCGCAGCGCGAGTGAGCGGCGTACTTCAGATCGTATTGGGTCTCGGCGTTCTGGTCGAGGTCATTCGGCGGGCGGTGTTTGGCAGCGAGCCCACGAGTCATCTGATGATCGGAGCCGGGACCGTTGCTCTTGCTGCAAACCTCGTCTGTCTGCGGCTCATCGCGAAGCACCGCGACGGCGGCGCGCACATGCGTGCGTCCTGGATCTTCTCCAAGAATGATGTGATCGCAAACACGGGTGTCATCGTGGCGGGGCTTCTCGTGATGGTTTCGGGTAGCCGCGTCCCTGATCTTGTGGTTGGCTCGATTGTCGTCATGGTCGTGGTGCGTGGAGGCGTCCAGATCCTGGCGGACTCAAGGAGAACCGAGGGTGGTCGAAACTAATTGTATTTGAATAGTTCGGGCAATGTCGGCGTTGTCCATCAGGCGATCCGGGGTCTCTAAGGAGGATCCTCCCCGATAAATTCGTCTGATCTCAAGCCACGCTCGACTGGATCCGAGGTATAGTACCACCGTGAGTAATCGTCCACTCGCCATTCTGCTTATCGCGATCATCGCGTTCCATGCCCTCGCCGGCGGCGCTGGCGGCATGGCTGTGCTGTGCCTCGGTGGGGGACACGAGCATGCACCCGCGGAGACCGAGCACTGCGAGTCGGCCTGCGGACATGACAGCTCGTGGCCGCTGCCCGTTCCCGCGGGTGAGCACGAGCATGACTGCGGTTGTACCGATGTCGAAATCACGACCGCGGAACTTTTGACGCTTCCCCGTGGCGATGGTGGGAGTGATGTGCCGCCCGCGATCGTCATGTCTCCCTCGTGGGGCGTCGTCCTTGCGGAGACCGGCCTTGGACGCCGCGGCCCGCCGATGCCACCGCGTTGGTTTGACCCCAGCGGGGCCCATAGGCTCGCGATCGTGGCGAGCGTTCGCCTCACCATCTGATTCCTTTCTATTCCTTCGCGCGTACTGCGGCGGTGTTCTCCGTTGCGGTGGTCATCGCATTGGATCCAGACAGGAATCAAAACAATGGACAATCTGAAACGCCCGCCTCGAACGCGGGTCATGCTGCCAGGTCTCGGCTCGGCGGTCGCCCTAATCGTGCTGGCGGGCTGCCAGTCGTATGAACGGGTACCGCTGGAGCTGGCCGACCATCGGGCCGCACTCGACGCACGGCTCATTGCAACTGAACCCATCTCGTATTTCGTTGAGCGGCTCTCCGAGGCCGGCAACCAGGTGCCGGAGCGGTTCGACCCGAACGACGGGCTCTCGCCCGCAGAGGGCGAGGTGCTCGCGCTGTTCTACAACCCCGACCTCCGGCTCGCTCGGCTTGATGCCGGTGTCGCGCTCGCAACCTTCGACACTGCGGGGCTGTGGGACGATCCGCAGTTCGGCTTCGATGGCGAAGAGGTCCTCTCGGGACCGTTCAACTACGGGCTCATGCTGAGCCTGACGATCCCGATTTCGGGTCGGCTCGGCGTCGAGAAGGATCGGGCCGGGGCGGCGTACGAGGCCGAGCTGCGGCGAATCGTCGATGCAGAGTGGAGCACGCGGGCCGCGGTTCGCTCGGCCTGGGCGTCGTGGTCTGTGGCGTCCGAGCGGCTCCTATTGCTGCGTGAGGTGATCGGTCAGGTCGAGCGGATCTCCGCCATTACCGACCAGCTGGAGACGGCGGGAGAACTCACGCGGGTCGAGGCTCGGCTCCTGCGGGCCGAGTTGGTCGAGACCCGGGCGGATGTCGCCGAGGCGGTGCTCGCAGAGGCCCGGGCCCGGGTCGAACTTCTCGGTTTGATGGGGCTTCCGCCGGACGCTCCGGTGGAGTTGCTGCCGGCGATTCCGCCCGCGTCGATCGGTGAGATCAGCGGTGCGATCGAGCGACTCATCGAGGCGAACACCACCCTCGCGGTGCGGCGGGCCGAGTATCAGATCGCCGAGGAGACACTCCGCCTGGAAGTCCGCAAGCAGTATCCGGACATCACGATAGGCACGGGCTATGGGAGCGAGGACAACGACGACCGCCTCCTTCTTGGCGTGTCGATTCCGATACCGATCCTCAACGCCAACCGGGCGGGCATCGCGGAAGCGAAGGCTCGCCGCGAGGTCGCTCGGGCCGCGGCGGAGACTACCTTCGAGCGCCTGACTCGCGAGCTCTCGATGGCCCGTGCCGCGTACGACGCCTCGCGAACGCAGCGAGATGCGTTCGAGCGTGATCTTGTGCCGATGCTCGACGAGCAGGCATCCGAAGTCGAGCAACTGATCGATCTTGGGGAGGTCAACACGCTGCTCTTGCTCGAAACCGTCACGCGAGGGTTCGAGGCCAAGAGCCGCCTGCTCGATCTTCGTCTGGCCGAGACCGACGCGGCGATCGAGATCACGCGCCTGCTCGGTCCGGACGAGCCGGAAATGCCGGCTCCTGTCGAGCCCGCGACCGACGAAGACACTACAACAGCAAACACACCACATACCGCCGCGCGAGGCGATACGCCCGCCGAGGAGGCATCCCGATGAACATCATGGAACGGGCGATCGCGATCGCCCTCGCGGCAGTTCTGCCGCTGACGCTGGCCGCCTGCAACAGCGCAACGGATCAACGGCAGCATGCGACCACAAACAGCCAAAGGCCAGTGAGCATTGCTCCTAATAATCGAGAAACAACCATGTCAATCACTTTACTCGGATTCGACGGCTGCCCGCTCACGCCGATTATGAAGGAGCGGCTCGAACAGGCGATAAGCATACTCGGACAAGACGTGGATCTTGTCCAGATCGACCAGCAATCTTTAGCTACATCAGACCTCCGTCGCGGGTATCCCGCTCCAACGGTACTCGTGAATGGATCTGATCTATTCGGCATGGAGGCACCGACGATGCCTTCGATGGGCTGCCGTATGTACGAAGGACCCGATGGCGTACCTTCGGTGAGCGAACTCGTCACTCGCCTCCAAGTCGCATGCGCACACATCGCGGATGGCGAAGGGGGTGAGGGATGATCCGGACCTTGATCTTCGTCCTTGTGTTCTCGATCGCCACTGTGTTCCTTGTGTCCTGCGATCGATCAGATTCCAACGAGCAACGTATTGCCGAGCACGGCGATGGCGACGGGCATGACCACGCCTCAGAAGCCGAGACCGAGGCAACCGGGTCCGACCGTGTTACCATCCCGGCCGCGGTTCGGTCGAACCTCGGCATCAGCTTCGTCAAGGTCGAGCGCCGGCGGGTCGAGCAGACTCTCCGCGTGCCGGGTCGGTTCGAGTACCTGCCCACGGCGCGACGCGAGTACCGGACCGCCGTCCCCGGTCGTGTTGAGCTGCTCGTCGAGCAGTTCGACCGGGTCCAAGCGGGCCAACCGCTCTACCGGCTCGATTCGCCGGCGTGGCGGGAGATTCAGCAGCAACTGGCCGACGCCGAGTCACAGATCGAGCGGCTGGGTGCACGTCTTGAGACCTTTGAGCCGCTGCTCGCAGCGCACCAGCAGCACGAGGACAGCCTCCACGAGAGTGTCGCAGTCTGGAACGAGCGGGTCGAACAGTTGCAGTCGGTCCGTGAGGCGGGCGGCGGTCGCGTCGATGAGCTCGCCCAAGCCCGGGCAGCACTCGCGAGCACTCGCGCTGACCTTGCCAACGTGATGGAGAAGAAGGCGGAACTTGGAGCGAACCGGCAGCAGACCGTTGCTGATCTTCGTGCGGCCCGGTCACGCCTGGACTATCTGCTCGACGCCGCCTCCTCCGTCGTTTCCCGTTCGAGGGACGAACTCGCCCGAACCGTCGAGACGCCTCATGGGACCGAGCCTGTTTGGGCCACGATCGCCGCAATCGAGGTCACTGCGTCTGAAGCCGGCGTCGTGGAGATGTTGGGCCTGACCTACGGCTCGTGGGCGGACGAGAAGACACCCGTCGTCACCGTCGTGCAGCCCGATCGGCTCCGTTTCCGTGCGTCCGGGCTCCAAAGCGACCTGGGTGTGCTGCGGGACGGGCTCTCGGCTCGGATCGTCCCGCCGACGCCGACTGCCGCGGGACGCGCCGTGCCTCTGACCGCGACGATGGACGGCACCATCTCGCTCGGGCTGGCAGGCGACCCAAACGACCGCACACTCGAACTGTTCGTCGTACCCGATGAACTCAAGCCATGGGCCCGACCGGGCGTCTCGGCTCAACTCGAGATCGTGACCGACTCGACGGCTTCGCCCGAACTCGCCATTCCGCTCGCCGCCGTGCAGCGTGATGGGCTCTCACCCGTCATCTTCCGTCGCAACCCGAGCAACCCGAACGAGGCGATCCGCATGGAGGCCGACCTCGGTCTCGACGATGGGCGTTGGGTCGCCCTGCTCAGCGGTCTTCGTGACGGCGACGAGGTCGTCCTCGACGGTGCTTTTCAGCTCATGCTCGCCACTAGCGGTTCGATCCAGAAGGGTGGCCACTTCCACTCCGATGGCACATTCCACGAAGGGGAGGATTGAGCCATGTTGAAAGCCGTCATTCGTTTCTCACTCCGTTATTCAACGCTCGTGCTCATCGCGGCGATCATGATCGTCGGCTACGCCGGCTATCGCTTGCCGAGGATGAGCGTTGATGTGTTCCCCGAACTCAACGCGCCGACCGTCACGATCATGGCCGAGTCCGGAGGGCTCGCCGCCGACGAGGTCGAGCAGTATGTCACTTTCCCTATTGAGACTGCCGTCAACGGTATGACGGGTGTCCGCCGTGTCCGAAGCGCGAGTGCGATCGGACTCGGTATCGTCTGGGTGGACCTCGAATGGGGTACTGACCTCTACGATGCCCGTCAACTCGTCTCTGAGCGGCTCGTCACCGCTCGCGAAAACCTTCCCGATGAGGTCGAGCCATTCATCACGCCGATTACGTCTATCGCGGGCGAGATCATGCTGATCTCCCTGTCGTCGCCCGACGGCTCGGCCAACCCCATGCAACTCCGCTCCTACGGCGAGTTCGAGCTGCGTAACAAAATCCTCGCGGTGCCCGGTGTCGCCCAAGTCGTCGCGATCGGCGGCGAGCTACCAGAGTATCAGGTCAACGTCGATCAGGAGCGGCTGAGGCTCTACGACCTGACCATCACGGATGTGGTCGAGGCCGCGGGCGGCGCGCACAGCACCGCGAGCGGCGGCTACTTGGTGAATGTGGACAACTTCGAGATCCCGATCCGTCAGCAGAGCCGGGTGACGCGCCCGGAGGACATCGCCAACACGATCATCAAGTATCACGAGGGCGTGCCCGTGACGATCGGTCAGGTTGCCGAGGTTATCCTCGGGCCGGCGATCAAGCGGGGCACGGCTTCTGAGGGGGGCGAACCCGCTGTCGTGCTGTCTATCCAGAAGTCACCGGGCACGAACACGCTCGCCCTGACCGACAGTCTTGATGCGCTCTTTGATCAGATCGAGCCGACACTGCCCGAGGGCGTCGTGCTCAACCGAGATGTCGTCCGACAGTCGCACTTCATCGACCGGGCGGTCCACAATGTGACCAAGGTGCTCGGCGAGGCGGTCATCATCGTGCTCGTCGTGCTCGTTCTGTTTCTGATGAATCTGCGGACAACGCTCATCACACTTACCGCAATCCCGATCTCACTGGCCGTTGGCCTCTTGATGATGGATGCGTTGAATCTCGGGCTGAATGTCATGACTCTCGGAGGGCTCACTGTGGCGATCGGCGTGCTCGTCGACGACGCAATCATCGATGTTGAGAATGTTTTCCGCCGCTTGAAGCAGAACCGGGCCTTCCCCGAGGCGGATCGGCGTCCGTTTACTGAGGTCATCTTCGACGCCAGCAACGAAATCCGACCGGCGATGGTCTTCGCGACGGTCATCATCGTCATGGTGTTCGTGCCGCTTCTCTTCCTGCAGGGGCTCGAAGGCCGGTTTTTCCAGCCCTTGGCACTTACTTACATGATCTCGATCCTTGCGTCGCTGGTCGTGGCCCTGACGGTCGTGCCCGCGATGTGCCGGTTCCTTCTCAAGGGCAAACTCGGAGGCAAGCACGAGGACCGAGACGGATTCCTGGTCCGCCTTCTGAAAAGGGCGTACGAGCCTTCACTCCGAGCGGCCATTCGGTACCGGGCGTGGGTGCTCGGCACCGCCGGTGCCGTGACCGCCGGCGCACTCCTGCTCGCGAGCACGTTCGGCAGCTCGTTCCTTCCGTCGTTCAATGAGGGCACCTTCACGGTCTTTCTGCTCGCTCCTCCCGGCACTTCGATCGTCGAGAGCGATCGGCTCGCGACGGAGGTCGAGAAGCAACTCGTCCAGATCGACGGGGTCCGTTCCGTCTCCCGGCGTACCGGCCGGGCCGAACGTGACGAGCATGCCGAGCCGGTCAGCAACTCCGAGATCGAGGTCACCGTTGATGCGGGGAGCGACCGGTTCGAGGTGCGAGAACAGATCGACCGCATCCTCGGGGCCGTACCGGGGATCACCACGATGGTTGGCCAGCCCATCGAGCACCGGCTCAGCCATGTGCTGTCGGGCACGCCCGCGGCGATCGCCATCAATGTCTTCGGTGAAAATCTGACCGAGCTTCGTGATGTCGCCAAGGCGATTGAGGCCGAACTCCAAGGCCTGCCGGGCGCTCGTGATGTCAACGCCAACCGAGAGGTATTGATCACTTCTTTGCCAATCCGCTACCGCCATGCGGAACTCGCGGCGGTCGGTCTCAGCCCCGCCGACGCCGCGGAGCAAGTCCGCGAAGCCCTCTATGGCGAGGTTGTGGACACCGTCAACCAAGGTGTTCGGCAGTATGATCTCGTCGTTCGGCTCGCACCTGAGGAACGTGAGTCGTTCCGGCAGGTCCGAGACCTGCTTCTCCGTGGCCGGGGAGGGGCCACCGTTCGTTTGAGCGATGTCGCTGATATCGGTCCGGAACGATCAAGCAATCTGATCACTCGCGAGAACGCTCAACGGAAAGCCGTGGTGTCGCTCAATGTGGCCGAGGGGTCCAATCTGGGCGACCTTGTCGCCCAGGTGCAGGAGCGTGTCGATCCCATTGTCCAGCGGGCTGGCATGACCGTGTCCTACGGAGGTCAGTTTGAAGCGCAGCAGTCCGCGTCACGGACGATCCTCGTCGCGGGCATTGCCGTCGCACTCATCATGCTCATGCTGCTCCAGATCTCCACTGGGTCGATGCGGGCGGCGGTGCTCGTCATGCTCAACATGCCCCTCGCGTTGATCGGCGGCATCGCCGCGATCTACATCAGCGAGGGGGGCGGCCCGATCGCAAACACGCTCGCCCTCGTCGGCATCGGGGGCCCGTATATCCCGCCGGTGATCTCCATCGCCAGCCTTGTTGGTTTCATAACCCTCTTCGGCATCGCGGTCCGTAATGGCATCCTGCTCATCAACCACTACAACCATCTGATGCAGCACGAAGGTGTGCCGCTCGGAGAAGCCATTGTTCAGGGGTCGATGGAACGGCTTGTGCCGATCCTGATGACCGCGATCTCAGCGGCGCTCGGGCTTGTCCCTCTGGCGCTCGCCGCGGGAGAACCGGGCAGCGAACTGCTCGCGCCCCTCGCCATCGTCACCCTCGGGGGTCTGTTGACCTCCACATTCCTGAACCTGATCGTTGTTCCGGCGGGGTACTCGCTCGTTTTTGGGCACAAGCCTGAGCGTCGTCCCGCTGATCACCCATCTGTGCTCACGCGTCTCGTGGGCATATTCCGCCGACCCAAGACCATCACCTCGAAGGAGTCCTGATCATGAACGACCTTTTCAAGATTCTCGCCGCCGCCAGCACGACCGTCGCGCTTTCGATCTCGTTACCCGGCTGCGGGGAGTCCTCAGAATCAAAGTCCGCCGAGACACACACCGCGGACGACGGTCATGATCACGCTGGTGACGGCGACGACCATGAGGGGCACGACCACGCCGAGGGTGAACACGACGATCATGACCACGGTGAGATGCGGTCTCTCGGTAGCGTGACGATCGCCGGAACGAAGCTGGCGGTCTCAGTGTCCAGCGACATCCGACCATCATCGGAGGTGCACCTCGATCTCGAAGTCGAATCCGGGCCGATCCCCGCCACCGTGCGTTTCTGGATCGGCGATGAGGCCGGGACGGGCGCGCTGAAATCGAAGGCGGACGCCCACGACGACCATTTCCACGGCCAGACCGAATCGCCCTCGACGATGGACGGTGCGAGTCTCTGGATCGAGATCGAGTCCGTCAACGGAAATCGCACTGTCGGCTCGATGCCTCTTGAGGGATAAGCCATGATCGATGTGACCGCAAACGTCCATGCCGAAGCAACCGCAACTGAAGCATGGGAACTGATCTCGGACTTCGAGGGCGAATGGGAGCCATCGAACCCCGAGCACAAGGGCACCGAGGTACTGACCGAGCCCAAACAGCCCCTCCGTGATGGCCTGCGCTGGTGGCAACGCGAAGGTGTCGGTCCCTTGACCGGCGAACTCACCGCGACGGTGCACGACACGCGGCCGGGTCGTGCGTTCTCTTGGACCGGCGAGGCTATCTACAAGCCGTTTGGAATGTGTGTCAGGGTCAAGGAAGGCGGCGACTTTCGGATCGAGCCCGAGGGCGACGGTGTACGGCTCGTCCATCGCGTATGGGGCGAGTTCCCGAAAGGCCTCGTAGGCTGGGTGATCGAGCGCGTCATCGGCACACTACTCCGATTCAGGTCGGCCGCCTACCGCCACACGCTCGTCGAGCTCGAGTACTTCGCTGGGCGACTGGAGGGAAGCATCGCCCGCGGTGAGCGCCGATGACACAGACGAACCACCACAATCACGGTGCTGATATTGGATCGAAACGGCTGGGTATCGCCGTCGTCATTAATCTGCTGCTCACTGCGGCCCAGGTCATCGGGGGCGTGCTCTCCGGGAGCCTTTCGCTGATCGCGGACGCGCTGCATAACTTCAGCGATGCAGCCGGACTGCTCCTTGCCCTGATTGCTCGGCGTATTTCCAGGCGTCCCGCGGATGAGCAACGCACCTTCGGCTACGGGCGAGCCGAGGTGGTCGGCGGCCTGATAAACCTCACCTCCATCATGGTCATCGCGGGCTATCTGCTCATTGAGGCCATCAACCGCACCTTCGACCGTCCCGAGATCGACGGCTGGATGGTCGTCATCATCGCCTGCATTGCACTGGTTGTCGATGCCGCGACGGCCGTTCTGACCTACACGATGTCGAAGGAGAGCGTGAACATCAAGGCGGCGTTCCTTCACAACGTCGCGGACGCTCTCGCCTCGGTGGCGGTCATTATCACCGGCACCCTGATCATCCTGTTCGACTGGTACTGGACCGACATCGTTGCGACCATCGGAATCTCGGTCTACATCGTGTGGATCTCGTGGTCGCCTATGAAGCGGTGTATCCGGATTCTGATGCAGAGCACCCCGGACGAACTCGCACTCGACGCAATCGCATCGACCATCCGCGAGGTTGAGGGTGTCCAGGACGTCGGCCATCTCCATGTCTGGCCAATTGACGAACATGCCGTCTCCCTTGAAGCTCAGATCGCGATCCGCGACGAGTCCCCTCTCACCGCGACTTCCGATATCATCGAGCGTGTTCGTCGATCGCTCGGGAGCGACCACGGCATCAAGCATGTGACGATTGAGCCCATTCCCGTATCTATGTTCAGTTCTGGATTAGTGACTGATCACTCACCTAACAAGCCGGCTGGTAGCGGAAGCTAGGGCTGAAGTGAGGCTGTTGCCCCAGCAGGTCAGCCCTGTCCGAATTCGCGGCCGACATTGACGCTGTCGATAACTGCTTCAAGCTGACACTCGACAGCCGCACTTCAAATCCGTGCACTCGGCGAAATGAGTGCAATGATGTAAGATAGTGTTGTGCGTCGTGACGGTTCACGACGCCATCGATGCTTAATGCTACGTCAGTCTCGACCAGATGCTGCGACAGCAACCCAGGCCGGCATTAGATGGTTGGCGATGACAGGGCGTGCCTCGCGAGTGAGCCGCCACGTCTGCCCGGTCCGCCGTTCGATGAGCCCGGCTCGATCAAGCAGTCCGGTGATCAGCTTCCACCCCGGCCGCCCCTCCGGCGTGACCTTGCACGGGTGTCCCCATGGGAGTCGGCCAAAGTGCCGATCGGAGATCACCCAGGTCCACCGACTCTCCCGAAGCGTGACGAGTAACGCGAGGTCGAACGCCAATGCGATCGCCGGCTCACGCTCAACGGGATCCCACCGCCGATCGATCGCTTCACGCTCGTACGCCGGTGCGATGTCCTCGTAGAACACGCTCACCTTGTTGAGGATGATCAACGGCGGCCGGTACAGCTTGTCATCGAGAATGCTGACGCCGGGGTCGAACACCTCGGCAATGCCTTCAGCATCGAGCATCGCCATGAACTTGGCGGCCTCATCCTCGGTGATCTCCTGCACCGGGGCGTGCTTCCGGCGGCTCGGCACAACTCGATCCCGTGGAGGCTTTGACTTGGTCTTCACCGGCTTCCGTTGCGGAGGCTCGGGGTCACCCATGAGCCGGACGAGTCGCTCGCACACACCGTGGCTGTTCAGGATGAGTTGTTGCACCTTGACATGCCGCTGTCGCCAAAGCGACGCCCGCTTGGCAAGCTCGGCCCGGAAGGTCGGGCCGCCACTGTCCCAAAGATCGATGAACCGACCGGCGACCGCCCCGTGTGCGTCCACTGTGGTCTGCACGAGCAGGGCATCGAGCGACACCAGCCATGCTCTCTCAATGTCGGTGAGTTTCTCGTCCATGGGGGTCTCCGGTATGCTCGACGGCTCCGCCGTCGACGAAATTTTTTAATTTTTCTGAAGGCCGCCCCCGGCCGTTTGGTCGAGGGCGGCGAAGACATCACAGGATCCGGCCGCTTAGGCCGGGATCCTCATGCAGCTTTGGGTTGGCGACGGCAGTCATCGCAGCCCGATGGCTCGAACGGCTCCCAGCAGTCGCCGCTGCAACGCTTTGGAATGTCAACGGTTACGGCATCAAGGGGGATGGGCCGCCATTTGTACGCCTGGCGGCATGGAGCGGGTCCGTTACGAGCCGCTAGGCGTACATTCCGCTGCTCGATCAGTTCTGCCGGGATCGCGAACTCGAAGTCGACCTCGTTCTCATCAAGATTCGCAACCGCGGAACTGATCAGGGTCTCCGCGACCTTGCGGAGCGAGGTCTCGCCCTCCTCCGCCAACGCCTGGAGCATGGCGGAGAGATCCTTGATAACTCCATCGGTGATCGCGGCGATGTCCTTCTCGGTCAACGCGGGCCCGCCGTTCATGCCGGCGAGCTTGTCCTCGATAACGCGGATCTGCCTGGTCGTCTCGTCGATCGCATCGTTGACGATGTCATCGTCGTCGCCGCCGAGACGACGGACCTGCGATTTCAGGCGCGCCTTCAGCTTGTCGAGGTTTGCCAGGAGTTGCTCGGCCTCGCCCGATTCGCCCCGACGCTGCTTGTCTTGCTCGCCGATCTCTTTAATGATCCGTTCGCGGAGATCAGGGAGCGAGCAGATCAACGCCTCGATCTCTTCCAAGACCGCGCGATGCAGCGGCCCTGACGCCAACCATCTCCGACGCTGCGATCCCTTCGCAGGCATATCGACGCTTTTGTTGAGCCCGTAGTAAATCCGCCCGCGGCTTCGCTTTGCGATGAGCCGCTTGCCGGTTGTCGGCTCGACGAGGATGTCAGATAGGAGATGGGTCGTCCGGCCGTTGCGGCGGGCCGGATCCTTGATCCAGCCCGACTTGATCTTGGCGCGATGCTCGGCCTGCTCGGCCATCGCCGCGGGCCGCAGATGTTCGGGCAGATAGTCGCGGAGTTTCGGGTATGCGATCAAGTACCATGAACTCTCGGGCCGGATGCCACGGATGCGACGACCTTGCTCGCGGGGCAGCGGCTCCGGGCGTCCTTCTGCTTGGTTGAAATAGAGAGCAGAGGAATGCCGGTTGGCATAGCCAACGCCGCAGTAGGTCTCGTTGCGCAGCATCGCGTCGATGACGGTCTTGGTCCATCTTTTGCCGTTGGGCGACGGGATCTCTTCATCATTGAGGACGCGCGCAATACGTGTACCCGCGAAGCCCTGCTCGTGCCGCATCGCAAAGATTCGGATGACGACCGCCTGATGCTCCGGGTCGCCCGGGATCAGCGTGACTTTGTCCTTCTTCTCCTTCTTGAACCCCATCTTGCCCGGCTCGTACCTGAGCCGGACCTCCTTGGTCTCGGGATCCAGGTTGAGCCGCGTTCCATCCGGGAGCAAGCGGATGATACAGATCGGCTCGTCGTCTTCGGTCATATAGAGACGGTCGATGCCGTACGCCCCCTTGCTCGCATGACTGCGACGCCCCTCGCGGAGCGCCTGTTGCGACCCCCTGGCCGAGTTGTCTGCGATGCCGCGGGCGGTCTGCTGAGCGATCATCGCTTTCATCATGCGGACCATGGTGGCGTTGTTGGCATCCTCCATGAACGCGTCAGTCTCGGCGATCTCGATGCCCTCGTCCAAGAGGCGATCGGCCAGAGCCCCAAAATGGAGCGGCCCCGAACGCCCGAACCGGCTTTGGTCATAGAACAGGACGACATCGATCCGCTCGCCCGACCGCTTGCGCGCGATGATCTCGTCCATCGCCGCTTCAAGATTGGCCTTGATGCTGCCGGACTTGCCGACAAGTTGCAAGGCGTCGGCGAGCTCCATGTCGTACTCCTCCGCGAAGTACTCCATGGAGTTCATCTGATCGTCGATGGAGGTATCGGCCTGCTCCATCGTACTGCATCGCGGCATGGGGACCGCTCGTTTTCCGTTGAGTCGAGACTTCCGTTTCATGTCTCTTCCTCCTCATGTCCGCCCATTCGCCTGCGGACCATGGAGGCAAGTAGAAGTCGAAGGGCGTCATTGCAATCAAGTTCCTCCTCCGGATCCTGCGGCCGATACGCGACCGCGACCCGGACCTGCCGCGGCGGACGACCCCGACGACGAGAAACGATCTCGCCGCTCTGGTCGCCGCCGGATTGCGGCAAGTGTGGTTCGCCCTTCTCCATTCCACGAGTCATGTGTTGACTCCTCCCTCGCGCGCCAGTTTTCATGGTGGTGACGGGCGCGATACTTCCGATTTGCAGTTTTCTCAGCTTCCGCGCTCACTCACGCGTGTCTGCCACGGCTTGGTGTCCATGGGAACAACCGGCACCACGGCCATCCGCTGACCATGGCCGTGTGTGCCGCGCGCCTCGTCCACCGCTTCACGGAAGCCGTCACCGAACTCCCGCGAGTACCCGTCCTCAATCACATCGAGCATGCCGTAGAGGGTGCCCATGAGCACCGCGATGTCGGTGTTCGTCATGCCCTTGTCGAGCGTCTGGATCCGGATCCCACGCGGGGCCGCATGCTCGCAGTCCGGAGTGCTCACCGGGTCCGGCGAGCTCACCGCGATGAGCAGCGTGCGCGACAACCCCGCCGTCGCCGTCTCGCAGTTGCTCGCGAGCAGCCTGATCTTCCTCGCCATCCCATCGGGGCCGTTGAACGCGTGCGCCGTCGTCATTGCTGTACCTCTCAATTTAGAACCGAATCGCCAAACCCGCCGCGGGGCGTTGGCCCCGCTACGAGCCCTTCTCTCTTACACCCTCATCCGCCGCAGTCGTCGCACAAGTTGAGCCCCGCCGCATCGAGCATCTCGCGCCGTGCCTGATTCACAAGCTCGCGGAAGGCCGGCTCGCCCATCTCTGCGCCCGCAGCCATCTGCGATAACACCATGAGCACCGCGACATCGAGCTGTGCGAGCAGCACGGCGATTTCGGCTTCGTTGAGCGTCCCGACCGCGCCGGCCACCAACGCCTCCGGCCGCGCTGCGGGGACCGGGCCATCCCGGTCCTCCCCAAGCGTCGCCGCCACCGCGAGCACGCCCCCGTGCGCCATGGCCCATGCGAGCAGCCCGTCCGCCGCCACCTTGATCTCGTCCGCCGTGTGGGTGTTGTCGTTCGTCATTCGATGCTCCGTCAGTACGCCAATGGGTCAATACGGCGTACATAGCGGTGCCTTGGACGGAAGGCAAGGATCCGTCCGCGGTGAACTCGACAATTTCAACACGGAATCGGAGGCGCATCAGGATCCAGCCCAAACCGGTATGGATCCTGACGGGAATCGCGGTATCTCGGGTACGCGGGTATAGACGCCAACTCGCAGATCCGGCGTACCATCATGCTCATGCCGCGAGCAGGTACACCAAGTCAGTCATGGCGAGATGTGCTTGATGAGGTACGCGAGCTCGCGTCGCGCACGGGTACAGGCCGCTCGAAACTACTCCGCAAGCTCAACGAACTTGACTCCGCGGTCACCGGTGAGATTAACAACCTGAACGACGCCCGTCGTCGGCGGATCATCGGCCCCCGTGCCCGTGTGCGGGCCGCCACCTACACCGTCGAAGAGTCACGCCGCGGCCCCGCCCTCATTGAGATCCGCCCAGGCGCAGCGGCGAAACCGTACAAGGTGCCGCTGCCGTACTACAGGGCGGTTGCCACCGAGGTCGCGTCCACCGCGGAGCCACAACTCTTCGCCACCATCAAGGCCGCCGCGAGCCGCCGGCTTGGAGAGGAGCTGCCCGACTACGCCGCCCGCGTCTCGCTGCGATTCTGGTCCGCCTCAGGTCTCGTCCATCATGAAGGTGCACGGTTCACCCGCGTCGGCACTAAGGCCGGGTTTACACGAGCAACCCGGGAAGCCTGGACGAGCTTGCAGCGTGAGCCCTTCGAAGTCGGTCCTGATCAATCGTCGGAAGGTTAACCGGGCGGGAGCTCGATCGACTCGATCGCTCTCGCCGCGTCTTCGTCATAGACGGAGAAGTACAGATCAAGGATCTTGCTCGACGAGTGCCCGACGAGCTGCAACGCGTATCGATACGACACATTTTGCCGGGCCAGCATCGAGACGAACGCGTGTCGAAACGTGTGCACTTTGTATTGCGTGGGATTCTCGAAGCCGCACTTTTTACACAACGCCTTCACCTGATCCAGCAGCCGCGTATCAACGAGCTTTCCGTTTCCGCGGGGATACCGCTTTGATGGATGAGAATGGAAAACCCGCTCGTCGATCCGCGGCATCGACTCCAAGTACGGCCGCAGCTCGGAGTGAATCGGGATCCGACGCGACTCCTTCCCCTTTGTCTCGTCGTCGGAGCCCCCGTGCCGGATGTCGAGCACGCCGTTGCCGTTGGCGTCGAGGTGGACATCCTCCCACAGCAGGTCCCGCATCTCACCGACGCGGCACCCGGTGTAGGCGAGGAACACAATGATGGGCCGGAGATTGTCGTCCGCGGTGTCGATCATTGTGCGGATCTGCTCAGGGGTGAAGCACGGCTGTTTCTTCGACGCCGGCTTCTTCAGCTTGAGCTTGCGGATCGGGTTCTTCGCGAGGATCTCAGCAACCTCGCAGCACCACTTGAAGAGCTGCTGAACGATCACCATGCGGTCGTAGACCGTCTTCTTCGACAAGTGATTCATCGTGTTCACAAACGCCCAGAACTCGACCTGTCCGAACCGACCGAGGTAGACGATGGACCGGTCTTTGCAGAAGTCCTTGAGCTTGCCGAGCGTGTGCTCGTACGCCGCCATGGTCCTCGGCTTGAGCCGCCGGGCCCGGCAGGTGTCGAGGTACAGCTTCACCGCCTCGTCGACGGTGTATTCCTTGGGGGCTTCGAGGCGTTCGCCGTTGCAGATCTTGTCGTGCAAGGCATGGGCCGCGTTGATCGCGGCCGTTTTGTTCTTGGTCTTCAGGCTCCGGCGTTGCTGCTTATTGCCGAGGCTCCACTCCGCGTAGTAGGTCTTGGTGCGTGCCGACGTGCCGTCCTTCTTTCGGTACGACTTGTGCCCCACGTGGATGATGGGGTTGCTCGTGCCCTCGACCTCGAACCGGTTGGCCAGCATCACCCGTGCTCCTTCATGAGCTCCTGGATGAACCGATCGCGGAGGAACAGCAGGGGCTTACCAGGCTTGGCCGACTTCGGGAACCGCCCCTCCGACACGAGCCGCTTGACGGTGAACGGTGACCGCCGGGCGACCTTGGCGGCCTCGTCAAGCGTGATGATGGGCGGCAACTCGTACTCCTCAGCCAACGCCCGAGCTTCGTGCAGCGGAATGTTGAGTCCGATGAGACGACGCGAGCTTGGGAAAGTGGGCTCGGTGCGGGGGATGCGGACGGTGCGCCCACGGACGAAGCCGGCGCGGCGGGCAAAAAGCCAGGACGCTCGGGCGGATCGGAGGATGAGAGACCTCATCGCGGGCATCACAGCACCCCCCTCAGCTCGATGTTGCGGACGCTCGCCGCGATCGGTGAGCCGTCCCTGGTCAGCCATGCTCTGCCGCGGTCGGTCAGCGTGTAATCCGTGATCCGAAGGGATCCGTCGGTGGGCTCATCGATGAAGCCCTCGGCCTTGGCAACTTGAAGACCGAGCTGCGACTCGGCGAGCCAGAACGCCTTCGCGGTGCTCGGGCCCCGTTGGTTGCCCACCGCCCGCTCGCTGAGCCGGGCGATTTGTTCAGGTCCGACCTCGGCTTCCAAGAGCAGCATGAGGGAAGCCGCTGCTCGCCAGGCGCGACCTTTGTTGCCAGCGGCGTCACGCTGGTAGCAGGCGAAGACGCCCGCCAACACCTGTAACTCTGCCTCTTCACTTCCGTGCACGGCCTCGATGTCAAGGCCCAGCAGGTCCAACGCGGCAGCGTGGATGAAGAACTTCGCGAAACCGTCGCTGTCGATCGTGGCTGAAATCAGCCCGAGTGCCCGGGCGTGCTCGACCACGGCGGAAGTCGCGACACCTCCGTGTGCGGGCAGCTCCTCGTCGATCGCGTCGACCACCTCGGATGTGACCATCCCATTTGCGGAGAGCTCGGCGAGGTACTCCAGCGCGATGATGAGGTGCCCCCGGGTGACCGAGGTGAGCAGTGCGGCTAGGCTTTGCGTCTCTTTCATATGGCAGACCTCTACAGAAATCCACCGAGAGTAGCTCGCCTTGGATGATCCGTCAACGCCCACCTAGAAAAAACCGTGAGGTTGTGGTACAGTTGGTTCAATGCCTGACGCCGCCTACGCCCTTCGACAGATCGACATCGCCCGAGAGGAGCTCACCGGAGTGCTGGGCGAGTGCCCGTCGTCGGGTGCCCGGATCGCGAAGGCACTGGCCGCATTGCAGTCACTTGAACGCGAGCTCATCGCGGACGCCGGCGAAAGGCCGACGGCACGCCGCCGCGGTCCGAAGGCCGCCAAGACGGTCGAGGACTACAAGGTCGAGAAGTTCCCATCGCGGCCGGCAGTCTTGGCCGAGTACCGGAGCACCGACGCGGAGCCGTTCCGCTGTCCAAAGGACATTGTGCTCGCAACCGCCGACGCGGTGCGCGACCTCGAGCAGTGCAAGTTCGTCGACCTGCACGAGGCCGTGCAGAAAGCACTCGGCGAGCGGGTGCCCGACTACCACATCCGGACCGCCCTGAGGTGGATGAAGCACGAGCAGCTCATACGCCATGAGCGGGCGATGTTCAGCCCAGCCAAGGCCGGCTCGCTGAAGTCGCAAGCCACTAAGGCATGGAAGCGGCTCGAAGCTGAAAGCTAACGCTCGCCGACAAACGCTCAGGCACGTATCCGCCGAGCTCGCGGCATCGTCGCGTCGCTGATCTAGGCCAGTTCAAGGCCAACAGGGTCAAACGTCTCGGAGTGCTCCGTCGTAAACCCCTAAAAAACAAGACCCTGCAAATGCAGGGTCTTATCGAAGCGGAGAGGGGGGGATTCGAACCCCCGAGGGGATTACTCCCCCACACGAATTCCAATCGTGCGCCTTCAACCGCTCAGCCACCTCTCCGGCAGTGTCTTGGTGCGGCGGGAGGGAAGTCTAGGGCGGATATGCCCGCTGGGAAAGTACGCCGGGGAAGTGGGTATTGCGGGATTCGGGGTGGTCAAGCCCGGGTCGGGCTCTGCTTGAGGATGTCCGACGCCATCCGTTTGGCCATGCGGGCGGACGCGCCCGGGTCCTTGCCGCCATCGGCGACCTGCCCGACGACGCGGGCGGCGACGATCGCGCCCTCGAGCAGGATGTTGAGCTGCTCTGAGACTTCGTGCGGATCGGTGAATCCGGCTTCTTCGCAGAGATCCTGCACATATCGAACGACGGCCAGCTTGTGGTCCGAGGCGATCTTGCGCTGGGGGGAGTCGGCGACGGAGAACTCGGCGGCCGCGTTGATGAACATGCACCCGCAGAACTCGTTGCCGGTGAACCAGTCCTCGTGGAACTCGAACACCGCCAGGATGCGTTCGATCGGGGTCTTGGCCTTGGCATCCACGAACTTCATCATCCGGTTGCGGAAGATCTCGTCTCGTCGACGCATCGCAGCCACGATCAGTTCGTCCTTGGACTTGAAGTGGTTGTAAAGGGTCATGCGGCTGATACCGCCCTCATTGAGGATGTCGTCCAAGCTCGAGGCATGGAAGCCATGCTTGTAGAAAACCCGCATCGCGGCATCGATCAGTTCATCTCGGCGGCTGGGTGGCACAGGTGGTCTCCGGTGGGCTATTCGGCGTTGAGTATACTGTGTAGTCAGTATATATGCCGGGTTTACTGAAAAATATTCTGCTTACAGGGATGAGAAATCGAGGATAATGGGCTGTAATTCAGGATTTGGGGTGCTGGGATGAAGAATTTCATTCAGACGGGCGAATACTCTTTGACACATACTGATTAGTCAGTATAGTACAGGCAGGGCCACACCGAGTCGCTCGCAAGGCAGGCTCGGATCGAGAGGGCTCGATCAGCATCGCGCAGCGGCGCACACACAGCACCCGCGTTCCTCGGCGAGGCGTCTCGCCGGGCGGGTATCGCATGGCCGCAGAAGGGGAGCCGACGATGGTTCAGGCACAGACGCAGTTGGGATATGAGTGGGAGAGCTGGTTCAGTGATTCGGTGCTCGATTCGCTGGTCCAGAGCATGAATGAGGTTCCGGCGGTTGCTCGCCTGCTTCAGGAGTTGGCCGACTTGGAGGGCTCGTGGGCGTGGTCGCGATACTCGATCCGGCAGTTGGGGCAGGCGTACCGCATGCTCCAACTCGCGGCACAGTTGCTGTCGGAGCAGGATGGGATCGAGACGCAGGACGCGATGCGTGCTGTGTCGGGTTGCCTCGCGGGGTTCGGGGCGCGGAGTGATCGAGATGGGGTTGGTTCTCCGTTCGTTCGCTGCGTGATCGATGTCTGCGGGACATTCGAGCAATCAGAAGTTGATCAGCTTCGATCGCGCGGGTTTGGGGATCAGGAGATCGCCGAGATCGCCGGGGCGGTCGCGCTCAAGCTGTTTGTTTCCTTACTCAACACCGCGACGGAGCCCGCCCACGGGCGCGTGCGCGATCGGTCCATGGCCTACGCGGGATAACGCGCGGCCGCATCTTTCAGGAGCATCGATATGAGTCAGTCAGCACCAACGCCATCTTCGGCGAGCAAACTTGTGCCACCCTTCACGATGGAGACAGCGTTGGCCAAGGTCCGCGCTGCGGAGGACGCGTGGAACTCGCGGGATCCGGAGCGTGTGGCGCAGGCGTACTCGGTCGATAGCCAGTGGCGCAACCGCGACACCTTTGTCACTGGGCGCGACGAGATCCGGGCGTTTCTCAGCGGCAAGTGGGACCGCGAGCTGGACTACCGCCTCACAAAGGCGCTGTGGGGGTTTCGCGAGAACCGCATCGCGGTGCGTTTCCAGTATGAGTGGCACAACGCCGGCGGTCAGTGGTTCCGCAGCTACGGCAACGAGCTCTGGGAGTTCGATGACGCGGGGCTGATGCGTCGACGCGAGGCGAGCATCAACGACATATCCATCACCGAAGCGGAGCGGCGTTTCCGATGGCCCGCGCCCGGGCCGCGTCCGCTCGATGATGCTGGCATCCCGGATGTGAGATGAACATCAACGACCTGCATCCCGGGGCGTTCCCGGGGGCAGTGACATATTCCGTTTGAAGACAGGTATGCAACGCAATAGGAGACGACGATGACAACGCACACACGAACAATCACCATGATCGCCACACTGACCGGATGTGCCGCCACCGCGATGGGATGCTCGACACAGCAGGTGATGGACGACACGCATGAGGAGATGCAGGGGCACGGCACGAAGCATGTCCACTACATCGACGGGCCGCGCGAGGACGCGCCGATCCCTCGTCCCGGCGTCGAGCTCTCGCGTGGCAGCTTCGCGCTGCTCGTGATCGATCCGCAGAACGACTTCCTGAGCCCTGACGGGGTGACCTGGGGCGTCGTTGGTGAGAGCGTGACCGAGAACGGCACGGTCGACAACATCGGGCGTCTGTTCCGGGTGGCCAAGGATGTCGATGCGCAGGTGATGGTGAGCCCGCACTACTACTACCCGCACGATCACGATTGGAAGTTCGAGGGGGCGCTGGAGACCCTGATGCACGACATCGGGATGTTCAACCGCAAGGGTCCGCTGGATGTCGATGGGCTCGATGGATCCGGCGCGGACTGGCTCGATCAGTACAAGCCCTACATCAATGACGGCCAGACGATCATTGTCGGGCCGCACAAGGTGTACGGCCCCGAGACCAACGACCTGGCGCTGCAGCTCCGCAAACGCGGGATCAACCAGGTCGTCATCGCCGGCATGTCCGCGAATCTGTGTGTTGAGTCGCACATGCGTGATCTGATCGAGGACGGCTTCGAGGTGGTGGTGGTGTCCGACGCGACCGCGGCGGCAAAGCTGCCGGGCTACGACGGGTTCGAGGCGGCGTTCGTGAACTACCGGTTCATCGCCAGCGATGTCTGGAGCACGGACGAGGCCGTCGAGAAGATCGCGGCCGCCCGCGGGCAGCTGGTCAACGTGTCGGGTGCCAGCGACATCGGGCTTGACGGCTTTGACCCCGTCTCGTTCTTCACAGGAAACACGCCCAAGAACGGCTCGCCGATGATCCGCTCGTCGTACGCCGGGGCGACCTACTTGTTCGCCAGCGAGCAGAGCAAGGCGGTGTTCGAGGCGAATCCTGGACGGTACGCACCGCAGTACGGCGGATTCTGTGCCTACGGCGTCTCGCTGGGGATCCTGCTGCCGGTGGACATTACCACCGCGCAGGTCCGCAACGACAAACTGTACCTGAATGTGAACTCGGACATCCTCGCCAAGTTCAATGCGGACTTCAAGGGTCGCGTCGATCTCGCGAACACGAACTGGCCGAGTCTGTTCGAAGCCCACGCCGAGTAATCCGCAGAACACCTCCGCATTCCCCATCCGGCATCCGGGGTGGAAACACCCCATATGCCGATTCGCAGACGCGTGAATGCTGCAGCCCTCGCGCACAGTGTCCCCCGCACAAAGGAGATCCGTCATGACTGTCATGCTGCGTGTAGACGCGAGCGCACGCCTCGGAGGCTCGATCACCCGTCAGATGGCCGACCGGTTCATCGAGGGGTGGCGCACGAGCGAACCGAATGTGCAGATCACCACAAGAGATGTCGGCCGCGAGCCGCCATCCATCGTGAGTGAAGCATCGATCCGTGCGGGGTTCACGCCGCCCGAGCAGCGCACGCCGGACATGAAGGCCACGCTCGCAGAATCCATGACCCTCATCGACGAGGTCCGGCGATCAGAAGTTCTCGTGATCAGTGCGCCGCTCTACAACTACGGGCTCCCGGCATCCCTCAAGGCCTGGATCGATCAGGTTGTTCGGCCAGGTGAGACATTCTCGTTTGACCTGCGGCGGGGGGACTTCCCGATCCAGAGCACACTCAGCGGCAAATCGCTTGTCGTGCTTTCCTCCCGGGGCGAGTTCGGCTTCGAGCCGGGCGGCATCCGCGACGGGTGGAACCACTTGAATCCACACCTCCGGACGGTTGCGACGCGCCTGCTCGGCATTGCAGATGAGGACATCTACGAGATCGCCTCGGAATACCAGGAGTTCGACGACCAACGGCACCACCAATCGCGTGAGCAAGCCCTCCACGACGCGGCAGAACTCGGATCCCGCCTCGCTGGCGCTTCTGTGACTGCTTGACGACGAACTTTTCGTGAGCTATTTGAGCCCCTCTTTCTTGGCCGCCCGATTCGTGGATGACACGATCGGGCGGCTTTTTGCATTTGAGGGTGCTGCGGGTTTCATCCCGTTGTAGGGATGAATCGGAAGCGGAGCGAGGTCATCGGAGCGGCATGGAAACGGGCGAGCGGTGCGGTGTCTGCGGATTCATTGCTCGTCTCATCGGCGACGATTCGGGCGGGCATCTGCACGGTGAGTTCCGGGGTATCGAACGGGTATGGGTCGAGTCCGATGGTCCGCTCATCGACTCGGGTCCACCGTATCGACACCCGATCGGACCAGCTTGCGCGGGGGACATGCGGCAGCTCGTGATCGTCGAGGTCGTTGAGGGCGAGGTAGAGCGACATCGCATCGAAAAGTTGCAGCAACCGGGCGTGCGTGTCGAGGTGTCGCGGCTCGATGGCGCGTGCAAAGACCTTGTCGCGTGCGAGGCGGGCGATGAGCCGGGTCTGGGTATCGCCCAGCTCGCTGAGGAACGCGCGGGCCTTGCACTCGTCGGAGATGAGCCCGCGGGCGATGTCGGGCGGGCCGAATACGAAGTGGCGTCGGTGCTCGATGTCGCCCGCGTGCAGGTCGTCGAAAGCCACGGCGTAGAGCCAGTAGGCGTGCATGCTGGTGATCAGTGCCGCGTATGGGTGGTGCGTCGCGAGGCGATTGATGCCCACGAGCCAGCGATCGAAGCCGCCGCTGTGCCAGGCGCTCATCTCGTTCTCGCGTGTGGGCGGCGCGGCCTCGCCCACGCCCACCGGCAGACCGTCGACGGGGCTGAAGAGCGGCATGGCCTCGGTCTCCCACCAGCCGTTGTCGTGCTCGGCGATGCCGAGGATGATCTCGTCGCGCCACTTCACCGGGTTGGTTGCGCCCGGCTCGAAGCCGGGGCGGACGAAGCCGTTGGGCCCGCCCCAGTGGGCGGCCAGGAACCCGCTGACCTGCGCGTGATGGGGCTGTTGAACGAGCCATGTTTCGTGGTTGACGCGTGCTTTGAGCATTGGTGATTCTCCTTGGGTGATGTGGCGTGCGGGGTGTCAGTAGGCGACGGTGAAGACGCGACCGGTGTGCGTGGGGTGCTCGGCTTCGTCGAGCAGTGCGACGGCGAAATCCTCGATCGAGATGCCCGAGTCGCCGGCATCGTCAACAACAAGCGTGCCCTCACCGATGCGGTATCGCTCCGTGCGCTCGCCTGCGACGAGCATCGGTGGCGGGCAGAGCAGCGTGCCCAGCGCTCCAAGGCGGGACTTGAGCCAGTCGTGCTGGTGCTGCGAGGCCGTGGCGATGGGGACGACGGACTCGGGCAGGAAGCCGGGCTTAGTGAACACGCTGTGCTCTGGTGCGTCAGGAAACCGCAGCGGGGCGGCGCCGCCGACGATGATGAATCGTGTGCCCGAGGCGAGGGCGGCCTCGACGACGGCCGCGGTCTGGTCGACCATGACCGGCTCCTTGCCGTTGGGTGGGCGAAGGGCGGCGATCACGATGTCGTGGTCCGCGGCGATCTGCGGCAGATCCTCGGCGCTGAGCACATCCCGAGAGAGCGTTTTCACGCCTTCGGGGTGCGTGCCCTCGTCTGGGATGCGCCGGGCGATAGCGGTGACGCGGTGCCCTCGTCGGGTGCTCTCGGCGACGAGGCGCTGCCCGACCTGGCCCGAGGCCCCGAAGATCGCGATGCGGAGTGTGTCTGTTGCGGTGTGGTGTGTGGATTGGGTGGGTGTCATGGGGGTTCCTTTCATTTGTCTTGATGTCAAGATAAAAGACAAATGCCTTGAGGTCAAGATATATTTCTTGATTTCAAGATAAATTGTCGATATCCTGATCCCATGAACCAAGTCGATCGCATCCTGGAGCAGTGGGGGCGGGTCCGCCCGGACCTCGATGTCACACCGATGGGGCTCACCGGGCGTCTCAAACGCATCGCGCGGATCCTTGAGCGGGAGATGGAGCCGGTTTTCGCCGCCCACGGGCTCAACCTCGCCAGCTTCGATGTGCTGGCGACCCTGCTGCGATCCGGCGAGCCGTTCCGGCTCTCGCCGGGCGAACTGATCGAGAACTCCATGGTCACCTCGGGCACGATGACCAACCGCATCGATCAACTCGTCAAGGGTGGGCTCGTGGAGCGGGTCCCAAACCCGGAGGACGGTCGCAGCGTGCTGATCGCACTGACCAAGCAGGGGCGGCGGGTCATCGATCGAGCAATCGAAGACCATGTCCAGAACCTGCACCGCCTGACCAGCGGGCTAAGCGACAACGCCTTCACCCGCCTCGATCGCTCGCTCGTGCAGTACCTGGAAGTGTTGGAGAATGATTCCTGAGTGTCGCTCCTATGATGTGGGCACGAACTCACCCGAGGAAACGGGTGCCACTCAAGGAGCGACCGATGAGAGCAACCAAGGCCTACGCCGCACAGTCTGATTCTTCCGGGATGGCCCCCTGGTCCATCGAGCGGCGTGAGCCGCGCCCCGATGATGTCGCGATTGACATCATGTTCTGCGGCGTCTGCCACTCGGACCTGCACTTCGTCGAGAACGACTGGGGCTGGACCATCTACCCCGTCGTTCCCGGGCACGAGATCGTCGGGCGCGTGACCAGCGTTGGCAGCGATGTGACCAGGTTCAAGGAAGGCGACATCGTCGGCGTCGGGTGCCTGGTCGATTCGTGCCGCGAGTGTAGTTCATGCAAGCACGGGCTCGAGCAGTACTGCACCGGCGGCAGCGTCTTCACCTACAACGGGCAGGACAAGCACGACGGCACCATCACCTACGGCGGATACTCCGACCATGTCGTCGTCTCTGATCGCTTCGTCGTCAAGGTCCCCGACGGCATGGACCCCGCCAACGCCGCCCCGATGCTCTGCGCCGGGATCACGACCTACTCGCCGCTCAAGCATGTGGGCGTGAAGAAGGGCGATCGCGTCGGCGTCGTCGGCATGGGCGGGCTGGGGCACCTGGGCATCAAGTTCGCGCGGGCGATGGGGGCCGAGGTGATTGTCTTCACTCGTACCCAGGACAAGGTCGAGGAGGCCAAGTCGCACGGCGCGTGCGAGGTGGTCGTCACGGGCAAGGATGGCGCGTTCGAGGCCGTCGCCGGCACGCTCGACTATGTCCTCGATACGGTGCCCGTGAACCACGATTTCAACCCATATCTGGGTTGTCTGAAGATTGATGGCACCTACATCGTGGTCGGTCAGATTACGCCGATCGAGACCCCGATCGACTCCACGCAGCTGATCATGGGTCGCCGCTCGCTGATGGGCTCGCTGATCGGCGGGCTCCCCGAGACGCAGGAGGTCCTCGATTTCGCGGCCGAGCACGGCGTGACCTGCGACATCGAGATGCTCGACATCAAGAACATCAACGAGGCCTACGAGCGGATGAAGCGGAGCGATGTCCGCTACCGCTTCGTGATCGACATGGAGTCGATCAAGGGCTGATTCGCCGGATCAAAGGTTGCGTTCCCGGGCCGACATTGTATGATGTTGGCCTGTTTTTATATGATGATGAACAAGGAGAGCGCGAATGGCGACAATCACGATCCGCGATGAATCAACCGGGCTGGGGCATGAGGACCGGGTGTTCACGCTGGAGATGCCCAGCGAATCGATGACGGTGCGTGAGCTGATCCGCGAGCGCGTGTATCAGGAGGTTGACGATTACAACCGCTCTGTTCGTGAGAAGCAGTCGAACCCGAGTTTCTACGGTCTGGTGCAACCTGAATCGCACGAGGCCGCGCTGAACGAACCGCTTCGAGCCAAGGGTCCACGCCGCACGCGCGAGCTCGATTGGAAGAAGCAGTACGAGGTCGCGATCGAGGCGTACGAGCACAACCGTTTCATCGTGCTCGTCGGCGACGAGCAGACCACCTCGCTCGATCAGACGATCGAGCTGTCGGCGTCGACGGAGGTGGTGTTCCTGCGGCTGGTCATGCTGGTTGGTGGGTGATTGATGAGATTGCGCAGAGCATCTCCCGCGGAGAAGTTTCTCAAGGGCATCGAAGAGTATGTTGCAGAACCGAATGTGCCCTACGAGGATGTCGTCCGTATCTTTGCAGAACGATGCAATGAGCTCGATCGCTCAGATCGGTATGAGTTGTGTGTTCTTATCCTCAGAGCTCGCTACAAAGAACAAGAGGCACGAAAAGAGAAGATGAGGAGGACGGGACAGCGAGGTTATTTCCTCACCCATTATCTTGGAAAGTTTGTGTCCGACGCGTTGCTCATGAAGAGCGTCTCGAAACTCAAGCCAACTCCGGCTGAGTGCTGCGAGCTCTTCGGTCTGTTCGTACAAATCGATCATGCCATCTCTTCGATCACCGCATTCTCGACACTTTTGCGGTATGTCACCAATAACTGGGACGAGCACAAACAGCATCCAGAGCTGGCAAAGTTCATCCCGGAAGTCATCCGGCAGTTGAAAGAATCGGGCAGCACACAGCACCGCAAGCTGGCCGCGTATTTGTGGGAACGGATCGAGGGTGAGACCTTCATGCCTTTGGACCGGGGTGAGGCGTGGAGTGATGCGGCGCTCGCTCGGATCGAGTTGGCATCAGCCACCGAGTCCGCGGCGTTGAAGCAGCTCTTCATTCACGCAGCGAGCTGTTCTGGGAGTAAGCCGAGCAAGAAATGGCTCAAGACCGCCCGTGAGTCGATATCCACCTTGACCAGAGCCACATTCAATGATGCGTTGCTTGAGCTATTCCCACTCGTTGATCGTCCAAGAACCCAGCCGTCCCCTCATCGCGATTGGCGTGAGGGCGCGCTCGGCGAGCAGCTCATCCTCGACCATCACGCCGATATCCTCAAGGGCCTCTGCTGGATGGCAAGTGACGAAGAGGACGAGGAGATCGCCAGGGCATTGGGAGCGCTCGCGATCTCGTGCTACCGCAAGCTCCCCGGCGTTGGTCCTCGCGCTGTGAAGATCGGCAACGCGGCCGTCTACGCGCTTGGCGCGATGCCCGGCAGGGCCGCGATCGGGCAGCTCGCGATCCTTCGGATCAAGCTCAAGATGGCCAGCGCCCAGAAGCTGGTCCTCAAGGCGCTCGACCGAGTCGCCGAGCGCGAAGGCATCCCGCGTGATCAGATCGAAGAAATGGCCGTGCCCTCCTACGGGCTCGATGAGGTCGGCTTTGGTGAGGAGCAACTCGGTGAGTACACGGCCCGCCTAAGCGTATCGAGCAGCGGCAACACCTCGCCGTGCAAACTGATCTGGGTCAACCCCAAGGGCAAGGAGGTCAAATCCGTGCCCGCGGCCATCAAGGAGCAGTTCCCCGACGAGCTCAAGGAACTCAAGGCGAGCGCCAAGGACATCAACAAGATGCTCCCGGTCCAGCGAGACCGCATCGACGGACTCTTCCTCGAGCGCCGCTCGTGGGATCTTGATGTATGGAGGCAGCGATATCTGGATCACCCGCTGATCGGCACCATCGCACGCCGCCTGATCTGGGTGTTTACGAGCGGCGAGACGCAAACTGCTGCGGCGTGGTTGGCACATGATCCACAGGATGGCGCTCACGGCGATGGGCAACTCGTTCGCGTCGATGGAAGCCTGTTCAAGCCGGAATCTGGCAGCACAGTAACCATCTGGCATCCGATCCGCGAGGATGCCCAGCCAGGGCAGGACCCGGTGCGATCCGATCTCATCGATTGGCGGCGATTCTACGAGGAGCGGGGCATCGTGCAGCCCTTCAAGCAGGCCCACCGCGAGGTGTACCTGCTCACCGACGCCGAACGCAATACCGAGCTGTACTCCAACCGCTTCGCGGCCCACATCCTCCGCCAGCACCAGTTCAACGCGCTGGCGATCGGGCGGTTCTGGAAGAATCAGCTGCGGATCATGGCGGACATGGAGTGCCACGCACCCCGCCGCGACCTGGGCGCGTGGGGAATCCGCGCGGAGTTCTGGGTCGAGGGCATCGGCGATAACTACGAAGATGAGTATGTCAGCCCATCGGGCGCGTTCCTCTATCTCGCGACCGATCAGGTCCGGTTCTACGCGATCGAGGCGGCGCAGAACATGGGGCACGCATGGGGCGGGCAGTATCGCAACCGAGGTGCCGATGAGGATCTCAATCACCCCATCCCGCTCGATCAAATCCCGCCCATCGTGCTCAGTGAAACCCTGCGCGATGTCGACCTCTTCGTCGGCGTTGCCAGCGTGGGCAACAACCCCGAGTGGGCAGACGGCGGCCCGCAAGGACGATTCCAGGATTACTGGCAGTCGTACTCCTTCGGCACGCTCTCGGGCACCGCTCAGACACGCAAGGAACTGCTCGGGCGTCTGGTGCCGCGCCTCAAGATCGCGTCGCAGTGCGAGCTCAAGGACAAGTTCCTTGTCGTGCGCGGCAACATCCGCACCTACAAGATACACCTGGGTAGCGGCAACATCCTGATGGAGCCCAACGATCAGTACCTCTGCATCGTGCCAACAAGTTCGATGTCCAGGGTGCCCGGCGGCGGAAAGGTGCACCTGCCGTTCGAGGGCGATCGCGTGCTCGCGATCATCCTGAGCAAGGCGTTCATGCTCGCGGATGATCACAAGATCACCGACAAGACGATCCTGACCCAGATCAATCGCTGAGCGAATCGTTCAACTCATTGCTTCGCAGATCGCCCGGCAGATATCCTCGGGCTCGCTCATCCGCCCCGTGCCGGTGTGGCGGCAGGCCTGCCAGCCCACACCGGGCCCGACCTGCAGGAATCTGTCCTGCTTGGCGAGCTCGACATTGCGCAGGTTGCTCGGCTGGTTCCACATCTGGTCGTTCATCGCCGGGGCCAGCAGTACAGGGGTGTTCTTGCGATTGACCGCGCTGAGGATCAGCGTCACCACATCATCGGTCCGCCCGTGCACCAGCTTGCTGAGCATGTCCATGGTGCATGGCGCAACCAGCGCCAGGTCGCAGCGGTCTGCCAGCGAGATGTGCTGGGGGTCCTTCGACTCGATGTGCTCCCACGAGCTGGTATAGACCGGGTTGCCCGAGAGCGCCTGAAAGGTGATGGGGGTGACGAAGTTGGTCGCGGCCGGGGTCATGGCGACGGTCACTTGCGCACCCGCCTGGGCGAGGCGCGAAACAACGGTGCAGACCTTATAGACGGCGATGCCGCCGCTGATCCCGACGAGGATCGACTTGCCCTCGACATGGGGGCGCAGGGCATCGGGCGCGAGCCAGTTTTTCGCGTTCTCGTTGGATGATGTCATGTGCGTTCACCCCTCGGGGGTGTGAGGATCAGAGCAGGGGCTCTTCGACGGCCGCCATCGGGGCCTGATCGATGAACTCAAGCGTGATCTTGTCCTGCATGATCTCTTCGACGACGATCTCGAGGTCGGTCCGGTTCTCACGCGGGACGAGCGGACGGGCGCCCTCAAGCAGCTGCTCGAGGCGACGCTGGATGAGTGCCGTGAGCTTGAACTTGCCGCCGACCTTCTCGACGATTTCGTCACTTTTCAGGGCTTCGATCATCTGCTATCCTTGTGTAGCCTTCGTGCGTGGGCGGGGTGCGTCGCATCGCCGCCTTGGCAGGCCCCGTTGGGCCGCGCGGAGGCAAGTATAGACACGCAACGGGTTTGGGGCCAGCCCAGACACGGATGCTCGTGCGGATGCCATTGAGGGGCACACGGGCGCGTGACCCCTGTTTTCAAGCTGTTCCACGCGGTACTCATCGAGGTATGTATGTCCAGTTCATCGTTGCTCGGCACCAAGCCGGGCTCAGAATCACGCTTTGAGATCGGCGACCAGGTCGTCCACGCCAACAAGCCCGAGTGGGGGCGGGGCACGGTGGTCAGTGCCGGGGCCGCAGAGCATGAGGGCCGCAAGTGCCAACGCCTCAGCGTCCGCTTCACCCGGGCCGGGCTCAAAACCGTCATGACCGGGGTCGCCCCGATCGAACGGGCCGGGGACATCGCCGAGGTCCTCAGGCCAAAGGACGACGGGCACCACGACCCCTTGCCCATCGCCTCCGCGGGTCACAAGGAACTGATGAAGATCATGACGGGCATCCCCGAGCGGGCCCGCGACCCGTTCGCATCGCCGGCCCAGCGACTCCGTGCCACGCTCGATCTCTATAAGTTCGAGGGCGAGGGTGGGGGGCTCATCGACTGGGCGGCCGCCCAGTCCGGTCTGGCCGATCCGCTGTCGCGTTTCAACCGCCACGAGCTCGAAGAGTATTATCGGATGTTCGAAAAGAATCTGCACAAGCACCTTTCTCAGGTGGTGCGGGACGCGAACAATGTCCCGGCCAGTGAGCTGGTTTCGATCGCGAAATCCGCCCCCCCGGCCGCACAACGCGCGTTGCAGAAGCTGCACCGCCCGCGTTGACGAAACGCAACACCCGGCACAGCCGGACCCGCCCCGGAAGGACCCGGGGCCTGCCTGAAATCTCACGGATGCTCAAAATGGATTGTCTGGACCCCACGGAGGGGATTTTCCCGGACCCAGCGATTTCGTGCGCCTCTGGCACGGCAACTGGCCCGGTGCGTGCAACTGGAGTGTCGTCGGCATCACAGCCGGCAGACATCACTTCAGAAGGGATAACAGACATGAAAGAGAACGAGTTCCAGAGCCGCCTTCAGAACCTCCTCGAGCAGATCGACACCCTCCCCGAGTCCGAGCGTCCCAAGCTCGCCAAGCTCGCTGAAGAGACGCAGCAGCGCCATACTCGCATGAAGAAGACCATCAGCGAGCTCCAGGAGTCGCTCGATCACCTCCGCCTCTCGGTCAAGTACCTCGTCTTTGATCTCGAGGCGACCCGCCGCGAGAACAAGTACCTCCGCAACATGCTCGAGAACACCGGCGGCGCCGAGGGTGCCGACTAAGTCACACGAGCCAGAACCGCACGAAGATCTACCGATCGATCCCCGACGCCGGGTGGGTAGGAAGACACCCCGGGCACGCACCACGACTCATGCGTGTTGACAACCACGACGCCCCCAAGTCTCCGCTGGGGTGATCGTGACCAGGAGATCGATCCGTCCCCGGGGCCCGCTTTGCGGGCCCCGCGTGCATTTGCGGCTCAAGATATTGAAGCCGAGCGGCGATGAACCTATCGTGTCTGCCCTGCTACGATGCGGGGAGCCCGGAATGGGCCAAGCTGGATCGGTGCCCGAGAGGCTGAAGGGGCCGGATTGCTAATCCGGTGTACAGGGTAAACCTGTACCGAGGGTTCGAATCCCTCCCGATCCGTTTGAGGAAACGCCGCCCGATGAGGCGGCGTTTTTCATGCGCTGGGATGGGTTCGACAAGATCTGGCATTGGGCTTGACCCAGCGTCAAATGTTGATAATGTATTCTCAATAGCAATGAAGACCTGGCGTTTCGCATCTTGGGCCCTGATCACACTGCTGCTGCTCCATGGCGGTGGGGTGCTCACATCCCTGCACAAGCTCTCGCATCTGACGCGGGGCGTGCAGGCGATGCAATGCGACCATGGGCACGCCCATCATGCGCAGCAGCCGAGTGATGATCGCCCGGCCCCGAGCCCGAGCCCCGACGACGATCGCGACTGCTCGATCTGCATGGGGCTTAGCGGGCTGCATCTCGCAAATGCCCCGGCATCGCTGCCTGTTGTTTCGCTGGCGATCCTGGTAGATCGCCCGATTCTCGAAGCCGCGCCGATGCGGCAGCGTGAGCCCCATCGCGACCACGCCGCGCGCGCACCCCCGATCTGCTGAACCTGCTGATTCGTCTGTTCTGACCAACGAATACGGTTCATCGCTGCGCCCACGCTGCGCGTGCGATCTGATCGGGATATCACATGACGCCCTCAACAACTCCGTCCGCCCGTGCGCGCGGGTTCACGCTCATCGAGCTGCTGGTCGTGATAGCGATCATTGCGCTGCTGCTCGGGATCCTGCTGCCATCGCTCAGCAGCGCCCGCGACAGCGCCAGGCGGGTGCTCTGCCAGTCCAACATGCGTCAGATCGAGCTGGCCCACCAGATGTATATCGAGGACTTTGACGGCCGATTTATCGACGCCGCGCTCCCGCACGGCTCGCTCGCGGGCGATGTGCGCTCGACATGGCTCATCTCGCTCCAGTCCTACGGCGCTGCCCCGGACGCGCTCTACTCGCCCGTCGATCGCTCCATCTGGCTCAGTGTTGAGGACGGCGGGAACGACAACGGCGCGAACCTGGAGCAGCTCCGGACCTGGTTTGAGCAGAACGAGGACCTGCTTACCGACAACGACTTCGGCAACGATCCGGACCAGCCCGCGATCGCACGCCTCACGAGCTACGGGCTCAACGGGTTCACGGCCCAGACCGTCGCGCCGTTCCTCAACCCCGATCCGGTGACACGCCGGCGACTCGACCAGCACAACGCCTACACCAAGATCACCCGCATCCCGCGGACCTCACAGACCATTCACCTCGTCATGATGACGCCGATCAAGCGTCAGTTCGGCGTGCCCACCGACGCCGAGCCCGACTTTGCCAAGGCCGACCATGTCCACCCGGACGAGTGGGACTTTGCGTTCGTCAGCGAGACCGCCAGCGCGACCTTCGCGAGCTCGCAGATCTGGCTCAATGCGCATGGCGGTGAGCCCACGAGCCCACAGGGTAAAAGCAACGCAGCGTTCTTCGACGGCTCGGTCCGGACGCTCTCGTTCGACGAGATGTACCTCGACGCCAAACACAACCTCTTCCACCCCGAAGCGAGCCCGCCCGGCTCGGCACGCCCCTGAACGGAGATTGATATGAACACCATCAGCACGATATGCGTCGTCCTGTGTGCCTCGACCACCCTCGCTCTCGCAGGCGGGCTGCACGACGCGGATTACATCCTCTCCGTCCAGAACAACCAGATCATCGCCGGCGCGGTCGATCCGGGCACGGGCGATGTGGTGTACCCATCGCCGATCAAGTCCGCGCTGCTCGGCGCGGAGGGCTTCCCGAACTTCACCAACGACCCCGGCTTCAACGCCGAGCTCGGGCAGCTGATCCCGGGCATGACCATCGGCTTCAGCATCCTCCGCGCACCGCGCGTCTGGGATGAGATCGCGTTGGACTTTGACACGATCGCCACAGAGCAGATCACGGTTCGGGCCGCGGGTCAGAACTTTGTCGCGCCGAGCACGGACACAGATTTTGAGGGAATCGTGTTCGGGCAGGCGTCCACCAGCGCCAGTGCCTCCTTCCACCATCACATGCAGTACCTGCTCAACGGCGGGCTACCGCCGATGGTGGAGGGGGTCTGGTTGCTGGAGCTGGAGTTGTGGACCGAGTCGGCGGGTATCGCACCGTCCGATCCGCTGTTTCTCGTCTTTGCGCAGGGCGATGGCGTGGACCAGCTCGACGACGCGATCGCGTGGATCGAGGACAACCTGATCGGCACGCCCTGCCTCGCGGACCTCAACGACGACGGCAACCTCGACTTTTTCGATGTCAGCGCGTTCCTGACAGCGTACAACGCGCAGGACACCATGGCAGATTTCAACAACGACGGGCAGTTCAACTTCTTCGACGTCAGCGCGTTCCTGACGGCGTACACGGGCGGATGCCCATAACACAGATCACGGCTCTTACGGGTTTGGAGACCCATGTGTGAGGAGAATCGATATGAAACTTGCAGCAATCATCGCGTGCGGCGCAGCGGCGTCGCTCGCACTCGGGCACGGTGAGGACGCGGACTACGGTCTGGCGATCATGGACGGCGCTGTCGCTGTCGGGCTCGGCGATCACGACACGGGCACCATCACCGAGTTCGGCGAGCGTGTCTTCGCCGCGGAGATGTCCCTGAGCGGGCCGAGCTGGTTCGCAGACGAGCCGGGCATTTTTATCGCTGAGGGCTCGCTCCCCGATAACACCCAGGTGAGCTTCACCCTGACCTCGGCGCTGCTCTACTGGGACGGCACCGGCAGCGTGAGCTTCGCGGCCGCCGCATCACCGATGAACATTGGCTTCGGCCCGGTAAGCGTCAGCACCGCGCTCGATGGCAGCCCGGTCGCGGGTTTCTCGCTCAACTACGACGCGGACCTGCCCGGTGGCTTCGATGAGCACTTCGACTACACCATCGACGGCAGCGCGGGCGCCGGGATCTATGTCCTCGCGAACACCTTCTCGCTGTCTGGAGCTTCGGACTCGGAGGTGATCTTCACCGTGTTCAACGCGGGTCTCGACGAAGAGTTCCACGATGCCGCTATCGAGTATGTCGAGAAGAACCTCGTGCCCACGCCGGGGGCGATGAGTGTGCTCGCCATCGCGGGTTTGGGTGGGGTGACCCGCCGACGCCGCTCGTAAACAGGGACTCCAAACCCGGGGTTCGCGGGCGCGTGCCCGCGGGCCCTGATTTCTGCGTGATCGGTTCTTCTGCAAACTTGCCGATCGCGTTCGTGTTTGCCGTGCCGCCACCTCCAGGCGGCACGGCATTTTTGATGCATTCCGGCTATCCTCAATCCTCATGACAGAATCCCACATCAAGAAGCAACAGATCCCAAATGCGTAAGCGTCGAGCAGTTCTTGGATTGCGACTCGGACCCGGGCATGACACCGGGGCCGCGCTTGTGCACGAGACCCAAGGTGAACTCCGGTGCGTGGCGGTCGCGGAGGAGCGTTTCTCGCGGGAGAAGAACAGCCGGGCGTTTCCTCGGCTCTCGATCGAGGCATGCCTGGGCGAGATAGGCATCGCTCCTGACAAACTCGATGCCGTTGTGTTCGAGAAGACGAACTGGCAGTACGGGGCGCGGTGGTACGAGCAGATCCCAGGCTCGGGCTGGGCCCACCTGAGCGATGACGACGAGCGGGCGTTTTTTGTGTCGGTCGGCGATACGCCCTGCTTTTTTGCCAACCACCACCTGCTGCACGCCGCCACGGCCTGGCACACGACAACGTGGCCGCTGGACGGACAATCTGGAGCGCTGCTCGTGGTCGACGGACGGGGGAGCACCTGGTCGGTAGGCACTCATCATGAATCGGGTTCACTGTTCGGCCTCAAACGCGATCACCCGGATGAGCCGATGCGTCTGTACCCACGTGGGTTCCACGCGGAAACCCAGAGTCTGTTCATCGGTCGGGGTCGGGGTATCGAACGCGTCGATGTCTCGCTGCGGAGCGGCATCGGCGTTTTCTATTCATGGCTAACCCAGTGCGTGCTCGGATTCGGTCCGATGCACGCCGGCAAGTCGATGGGGCTGGCGGCCTACGGCAACCCCGCGTCTGAGCGATTCCCCATGATCCCGGACTCGCTCTTCGACGGCATCCATACCGATCTGGCGGAGTACATCTGTACACACTTCAACGAGGGGCTCGGCTTTCGGCACCGATCGAGTGAGGATCCCACAGACTTTTACTTTGCGGATGCGGCGGCGTGGGGGCAGCAGCAACTCGTGCGGGCGATGACACACCTGGCACGCTACTCGATCGAGCGAACAGGTGCCCGTCGGCTCGGGCTCTCGGGCGGGGTAGCCCTCAATGTGGTGGCCAACAGGGCAATCCGCGACGAGCTGATGGGGCAGGGGCGTATCGACGAGTTCTTCGTGCAGCCCGCGGCAAGCGACGCTGGGCTCGCGTTGGGCGCGGCACTGCTGGGCTACTACAACATCACAGATGGGAAACTGCAGTATCAGGCGAATCAAGTCTACCTCGGCCCGACAAGGTCTACGGATGACGCAACGCAAGCGTTGCTCGACGCGGGCGGCGAGTTGCCCGAAGATCTCATCAGTCGCGTCGCGGATCTGCTGCTTGGTGGCAAGATCGTCGCGTGGTTCCAGGGGCGATCAGAGCACGGCCCGCGCGCCCTCGGTGCCCGCAGCATCCTGTGCTGGCCACGCCCAGCATGGATGAAGGATCACCTCAACGCCGAGGTGAAGCACCGCGAGGCGTTCCGCCCTTTCGCGCCGATCGTGCAGGAGCAGCACGCTCCAGAGATCTTCGATGCGGACTTCCCGGTGCCCTACATGCTGGTGAACACGATGGTGCGCGAGCGGTACCGATCAAAGCTACCCGCGGTGACGCACGAGGATGGGAGCGGGCGATTGCAGACCGTGAGCGGGGGCGACACGCCGCTGCTCTACGAGCTGCTGGGGGAGATCCGCCGTCGAGACGGGGTCGGCGTGCTGCTCAACACGAGTTTTAACGATAATGGTGAGCCGATCGTCGAGACCCCAGCGCACGCGATCCGGTGCTTTCAGTCCACAAAGATCGATGCGCTGGTATGCGGGAATGCGCTGCTGGTGAAGCCAGACGCCTGACTGCGGGCGCTATGCTCCCTGACCAATGCCCGACCTCGACCCCCATAAAAAACGCCTGACCCGCATCTCCTGTGCCGAGCATGTCGTGCCCTATCTCCGCGCCGAGGTCGAGGCGATGGGGTACGAGGTGCAGGAAGAGGACAAGGTTTCGGTCGCGGTCGGGGCCGATCTGGTCGAGGCGCTGCGACTGACGCTGCACCTGCGGACCGCCCAGCAGGTCTACTGGCTGCTCGATCGCACCCGATGCACCTCGCTCAAGATGCTCGAGCAGTGGGCCCGCTCGTACCCCTGGGAAGAGCTGATCCCCAACGATGCGTACCTCAGCATCAGCTCCAATGTCGCCCACCCGAGCGTGACGAACACGATGTACCCGAACCTGCTGCTCAAGGACGCGATCGTGGATCGCATCAAGCAGAAGACCGGCGAGCGACCCGACTCTGGCCCCGACCGTTCGGGCGTGGTGATCCATCTGGTGTGGAAGGGCGAGCGGGCGTGGGTCTACCTCAATGTCAACGGGCAACGCCTCAGTGACCGTGGCTATCGAAAGCTGCCGCACCATGCGCCGATGAGCGAGACTCTGGCGGCCTCGGTGCTCATGGGCATGGGCTACGACGGCACACAGGCGCTGGTGAACCCCATGTGCGGCTCGGGCACGCTGGCGATCGAGGGTGCCCTGATGATGGCCGGGCGTGCCCCGGGGCTGATGCGCAATGACGCGAGCGCCCTGCACACGCTGCTCGATCTGGACGATGCCTACATCGAGATGCGGAAGGAAGCCCGCAAATCCAAGGCGCCGATCGCCGTGCCGATGCCCATCATCGCCAGCGATCACGACCCGGCCGCGATCGACGCGGCCCGGCGCAACGCGATGACCGCCGGCGTCGATCACCTCATCGAGTTCGAGCTGTGCGACTTCCGCGATACGCCCGTTCCCCAGCTGGAGCCCGGCGAGCACGGTCATGTGATCTTCAACCCCGAGTACGGCATTCGCCTCGGCGAGACCGATGAGCTGCGTCAGGTGTACCGCGACATCGGGTTCTTTTTCAAGGACCGCTGCGCGGGCTACACCGGGCATGTCTTCACCGGCAGCAGGTCGCTCTCGACGCAGGTTCGTCTCCGGGCGATGCGCAAGCTGCCGTTCAACAACAGCAACATCCCGTGCCGCCTGCTCAGTTACGAGATGTACGAGCCCGAGCCGAACCCATAACGGGTGGTGATCGTATGATCCACGCCTGAGGCGACGGATGATCGGGAGCATTCAATGAGCACAGCATCACGCTACGAGATCCATGTCGCCCTGCGCGTGACGGACGAGGACGGCTACCAGCAGTACCGCAACGAGATGACCCCGTTGCTCGAGGCGGTGGGCGCATGCTTCCGCTACGACATGCGGGTGAGCGAGCTGCTCAGGGGCAAGGCGGACGAGCCGTTCAATCGGGCGTTCGTGATCTCATTCCCCGATGAGCAGACCAAGCTCGAGTACTTCGCGGACGAACGGTACAAGGCCATCCGTGCCAAGCACTTCGATCGCTCTGTGAGCTCCGTGCGTCAGATTGCCTCGTATTGGACACAAGTTTGAGTCACTCCTGCTCGCGCTCGCCAGCGTGGTTGCACCGCTTCAGGCTCATTTGAAGCGGAAAACTTCCTATTTCAGCGGATCATTTCGTCCTCAAATCAACCCGCATGGTTGGTGTGTCGATGTCTCCCGCGCCCGGTCAATCGCCGGGAGTTCGAGGGCACCATGGCAAGAGACTGGTCACTGACAGGCAATGAACGGTTCTTCGATCACGATGAGATCATCGTCTCCAAGACCGACACCAAAGGGCGCATCACTTATGCCAACGAGGTGTTCCAGCGCGTCGCGCTCTACACCGAGGAAGAGCTGCTGGGCAAGTCGCACAACATCGTGCGCCACCCGGACATGCCGCGCTGCGTGTTCAAGTTCCTCTGGGACCGCATCAGCACGGGGCACGAGGTGTTCGCGTATGTCGTGAACCGCTGCAAGAACGGCGATTACTACTGGGTCTTTGCCCATGTCACCCCGACCTACAACGAGCACGGTCGCATCGTGAGTTACCACTCGAGCCGGCGAGTGCCCGACGCGGGCGCCCTGGAGCAGATCAAGCCGCTCTACCGAGAGCTGCTCGACATCGAGCAACGCTACCGCACCCCGCGCGAGCAGTGGGAGGCCTCGCTGCCAGCGCTCGTGGGCAAGCTCGAGTCGCTGGGGCTGAGCTACGACGAGCTGATCTTCACCCTGTGCGCCTGATCCGCAGAGAGCCACACCATGACCACCATGAATCACACCAAGCCGGGCCAGAAGTCGTACGACGATACACACTGGGTGAAAGAAGCGACCCGCGTATGCCTCAGCGCCTCGAATGGGGATCTCGAAGCCCGCGTGCTGCACATCGACAACGGCTCCAAGCTCGCGCCGATGCTTCATGCGATCAACCAGATGCTGGACCTGACCGACGCGTTCGTGCGCGAGGCCGGGGCATCGCTCGCGTTCGCCAGCGACGGCATGTACTTCCGTCGTGTGCTCCCGCACGGCTTCCGCGGCTCGTTCGAGCGAACCGCCGCGACAATTAACAACGCCACGATCCGCATGGATCATGATGCCAAGGAGCTCAAGCAGGCCCAGGGCGAGCGCGATGAACTCGTCGAGGACATCAAAACCGCCAAGGAGGTCTCCGGGCTTCTCGATCAGGCGACCCGGGACATCGAGCAGATGTTCGCGGTGATCAGCGACATCGCGAATCGCACCAACATGGTCGCCCTGAACGCGACCATCGAGGCGGCCCGTGTGGGCGAGGCGGGGCGCGGCTTCGCCGTGGTGGCCAGCGAGGTGAGCAAGCTCGCCCAGCAGTCAACCAGTCTCACCAAGCAGATCCAGCAGAATGTCATCTCGATCCGCCAGGTCTCATCGCAGACCATCAACTCGATCGAACGCATCCTCGAGGTGCTCGACCGCCAGGTCGTGCAGGCGCAGGAAGCAACGCTCAATCTCAAGGATGTCAAAGCGCCTGCCCGGGCTGCCTGATCTCGATGCGTCCAGAACCCCCTCTCCGGCGAAGTCCCTTCCGTTGGCTTCGTCGGATTCTTATTGATCGGGGTTCACCTTGGCTCAAGCACGCGTCGGTCTCATCCTGGGCGATCAGCTCGATGCCTCGTACCCCGAAGCGATGGGGCTCGATCAGGACCGCGACACGCTCCTCATGATCGAGGTGGCGGGGGAGTCCAAGACGCCAACGAGTCATATCCAGCGCACCGTGCTGTTCCTGTCCGCCATGCGCCACCATGCGCAGGCACTCCGCGATGACGGCTGGCGTGTCGAATACATCGAACTCAATCAGCGCGGCAACACCCACCGATTCGACGACGAGATCGCACGCCAGCTCAAGATGAAGAAGCTCGGTGCGTGCGAGCGGGTATGCATCGAACCTGGAGATCACCGTGTGCGCGGGCAGATCGAGGCCGCGTGCGAGCGGGCGGAGGTCGATGCCCGCTTTGTCGCCGATCCACACTTCCTGACCACGATCGAGGAGTTCGAAGACTGGGCACGCGACCGCAGGGAGCTGCTCATGGAGCACTTCTACCGCTGGCAGCGAAAGCGTCTAAGCATCCTTATGGACGGCAAGGACCCGGTCGGCGGCGAGTGGAACTACGACAAGCAGAACCGCAAATCGTTCAAATCAGCCCCCAAGCTCCCCCCGATCCCAACATACGCAATCGACGACATCACCCGTGAGGTGATCGAGGGTGTGAAGTCCTCCCTCCCCGATCTGCCCGGCAGGATCGACACCTTCAACTGGCCCGTCACCCGCCGCCAGGCGACGCACGCCCTCAACGACTTCATCAAGCACCGCCTCCCGAGCTTCGGCGATCATCAGGACGCGATGTGGACCGGCGAGACCACGCTCAACCACTCGCTGCTCTCGCCCGCGCTCAATCTCAAGCTGCTCAACCCGCGCGAGGTCATCGACAAGGCGATCGACGCGTACGAATCGGGCGAAGCGCCCCTCAACAGCGTCGAGGGCTTTGTCCGCCAGATCATCGGCTGGCGCGAGTTCGTCCGCGGCGTCTACTACACGCAGGAGCCGGACTACAGCGAATCCAACGCGCTCGATTGCCACGGGCAGCTCCCCGAGTTCTATTGGAGTGGCGACACAGATATGAAGTGCATGTCCGAGGCCATAGGTTCGGTCCTCGACCACGCCTATGGGCACCACATCGAGCGCCTGATGGTCACGGGCAACTTCGCGCTCCTCGCCGGGATCGAGCCGCGACAGGTCAACGACTGGTACCGCGGCATGTATGTCGACGCGATCGATTGGGTCACGACGCCCAACACCGTGGGGATGGCCCTGTACGCCGACGGGGGCGTCGTGGGCACCAAGCCGTACGCCGCCAGCGGCAAGTACATCAGCCGCATGAGCAACTACTGCAAGCACTGCCGCTTCGATGTGAATAAAAAATCGGGCGACGATGCCTGCCCCTTCAACGCGATGTACTGGGCCTTCCTGCACCGCAACCGCGAGCGTTTCGAGGGCAACCGGCGCATGGCATTGGTGCTCAAAAACCTCGATCGCTTTGGTAATGACGAGCTTACCGAACTCTCGGTCTCTGTGGAGAAGAACCGCGAGAAGTGGGGGATCGGGCCGATCGAGGAGTCTTGAATGGCCCCAATCTTCTTGCCGATTTTCAAAAAAGATCTCCACCCCCGTTTGACGCCCCGCCGATGATGGGTAGTGTTGGACCAGCAATGAACATCTTCTCGACCAAAAAAGCGAAACAGGGCAAAGCCAAAGGCGCCGCGAGCGTTTGGGCTGTGACTGTCGCTTGGGTCGATGAGCTGCTGAGCTAAAGCAACTCAGATCGAACTCAGAATGACGCACCCCCGACGCTCACGCCCGGGGGTGTTTTTCTTTGTCCTCACAGAACCGTTCACACTCAAACCACAGGAGAATCGACATGTCAACCGCCACCATCACCGCCACCTGCCCCGAATGCGACGCCACCGTGACCTTCGAGCGTGCCCCGCTCAACGGCGAGATCGCCCGCTGCACCGACTGCTCGGCCGAGCTCGAGGTCGTCAGCACCAACCCCCTCACCCTCGAGCTCGCGCCCGAGGTCGAAGAGGACTGGGGCGAGTAATCACGATCCGAACCCACGCAACGCACACCCAACGGAGCCATACCCCATGCGGATCGCGATGACCTACACCAGACTGCGTGTCGAAGAGCGGATGCTCATCGACGCCTTCGAAGAGCTCGGGGCGGATGTCACCCCCGTCGATCTTCGGACCATCGTCTTCAACCCCGCCGAGCTGGGGGAGTGGGCCCGCTACGACGCGGTGTTCGACCGCTCGCTGAGTCTGACCAACACGCTCACGAGTGTCCGCATACTCGAATCCCTGGGTGTGCGTTGCATCAACCCGCTCCACGCGATCGAGACCTGCAGCGACAAGCTCTCAACCACCTTGGCCCTGCTGCGTGCCGGGGTGCCCACCCCCGAGGTGCGGGTCGCCGTCGAGAGCGAGCCGGGGCTCCAGGCCATCGAGCAGCTGGGCTACCCCTGCGTCCTCAAGCCCACCGTGGGGTCGTGGGGACGCCTGGTCTCGCGGATCAACGACCGCGACGCCGCCGAGTCGATCTTGGAACACCGCGAGGTGCTGGGCTCCGTCCAGCACAGCGTGGTCTACGCCCAGGAGCACATCAACAAGCCCGAGCGTGACATCCGCGTCTTCGTCGTGGGTGGCAACGCCATCGCCGCCATCGAGCGGCGCAGCGCCCACTGGCTCACCAACACCGCCCGCGGCGCCGTCGCCAGCGGGCTTGAGGTCACGCCCGAGCTGGCGGACCTGTGCGAACGGGCCGTCGCTTCGGTCGGGGCCGACATCGCGGCCGTCGACCTTCTTGAGTGCCCGCGGCGCGGGCTGCTCGTCAACGAGCTCAACCACTCGATGGAGTTTAGAAACTCCACGACGACCACGGGCGTGGATATCCACCGCATCGTGGCACAGCACACACTGGATATTGCTTCAGGCATTGCATCGCAGGCCGCGGGCGGCGGGGACATCCAGCCCGCCGCACGCGCCTGTGATCAGACGGACGGAGAGAGAGCGGGTTCATCGGGCGCGCCATCGAGGGAGGGCGCGCTCGCATGAACCCCGTTCGCGTCTCCATCATCGGCGGTTCGGGCTACACGGGCGGCGAGCTCATGCGCCTCCTGCTCGCCCACCCCAGCGCCCAGATCGCGCAGGTCACCTCGCGCCAGCTCAAGGGGCTCCCGGTCTTCCGCTCGCACCCCAATCTCCGCGGGCACCTCGATATCAACTTCGTGACCCCCGACGAGGTCGAGCCCTGTGATGTGCTCTTCCTGTGCATGCCCCACGGCAAGGCATCGGGCGAAATCGACCGCTGGCGCAGCGTTGCCCCATTGATCGTGGATCTCTCGGCCGACTTCCGCCTGCGAGACCCGGAGCGATACGCCCACTGGTACGGCGAGCCCCATCCCAACACCGCCGCCCTTGAAACAGCCCAGTACGGGCTGCCCGAGGTGAACAGAGCGAACCTCGCAGGCGCCACGCTGATCTCCGGCGTGGGTTGCAACGCCACGGCGATGACACTCGCCCTCAAGCCGCTCGCCGACGCAGGACTCATCCGTCGCGCCATCTGCGATGTCAAGGTTGGCTCAAGCGAGGCCGGCGCTGAGCCCAGTGCCGGATCGCACCATCCCGTGCGAGCCCGCACCGCCCGCACTTACAGCGCCTCGGGTCACCGCCACCTCGCCGAGGTCGAGCAGAACCTGGGCGGCCTTGATGTCGACGCGACCATCACTGCCATCGACATGGTGCGAGGCGTGCTCTGCACCGCGCACATCGACACCACCCAGCCACTCGAAACCAAGGACATGTGGAAGCTCTTCCGCGGCGCCTACAACGACGAGCCCTTCGTGCGAATCGTCGCGGACCGCCAGGGCCCGCACAAGTTCCCCGATCCACGAATCCTCGTGGGTTCGAACCACGCCGATGTTGGCTTCGCCATCGACGAGCGTTCGGGGCGCGTCATCACCTTCTGCGCCATTGACAACCTCGTGAAGGGCGCCGCCGGTTCGGCCGTCCAATCCATGAACATCGCGCTGGGGCTGCCCGAAACAAGCGGGCTCAGCTTCCCCGGCCTCCACCCCGCATAACAACAGACCGAGATACCCCATGACGACCAATACCCCGAACAACCCACACACCATCGTCATCAAGGTCGGAGGCGGCGAGGGCATCGACCCCACCAATCTCACCAGCGAGATCTCCGAGCTGGTCCGTTCCGGCGTCCGCGTCGTGCTCGTGCACGGCGGCTCGCACGAGACCAATGTCCTGGCCGAGGCCCTCGGGCGCCCCACCCAGACCATCACCAGCCCCGGCGGGCACCAGTCGCGCCGAACCGACCGGGCCACACTCGAGATCTTCGAAATGGTCTACTGCGGCAAGGTCAACAAGGCCGTCGTCGAATCACTGCGGGCGGTTGGCGTGGACGCCATCGGGCTCAGCGGCATCGATGCGGGCATCTGGACCGGCTCGCGCAAGAGCGCCATCCGTGCGCTAGACGAAGAAGGGCGAACCTTCATCGTCCGCGACGACCTCTCTGGGCGCGTTGAATCGGTCGATGCGGACTTCCTGAACTCGATCATGTCCATGGGGCGCACGCCCGTGCTCACCCCGCCGGCGATCACGCCCGACGGCATCGCGATCAATGTCGATGCCGATCGCGCCGCCGCCGCGACGGCCGCTGCGCTGGGCGCAGACGAGCTGCTGCTGCTCTCCAATGTCCCCGGACTGCTGCTCGACCACACCGACGCCGGCTCGCTCATCGAGTCGGTCACCCTCGAAGGCCTTGAGATCGCTCGCGAGGCCGCCAAGGGACGCATGAAGAACAAGGTTCTGGCGGCCGAAGAAGCACTGACCAGCGGCGTCAACCGCGTGGTCATCGGCAGCGCTGGGGGTGAACAACCCATTGCCCGCGCCCGCGCCGGTCGTGGCACCGTTTTCACACAGAGCACCACGCAGGCGGTGAACGCATGATGACCAAGAACCACCCCGAGAATCTCACGCAAGAAGCACAGATCTTGTACGATCTCGTATCCACTTCCAGTGTTTCGGGTGACGAGCGGAGCGCGGCAGAGGTATTCGTACGCCACGCATCGGCGCTGGGACTTGATGCGCACATCGACGAAGTTGGCAACGCGATCGCGCTTCGTTCCACGCACTCAGACGACACGACCGACCATCGCGCCGTTCAGATCGCCCTCCTCGGTCACATCGACACGGTTTCGGGGTATATCCGTGTCCGTGTCGAGGAGGGCGATCTCTACGGGCGCGGCAGCGTCGATGCCAAGGGTCCGCTGTGCGCCATGCTCATCGCCGCGTCACGCGCCAACCTCCCCGACGGCGTGGACCTGCGCGTCGCCGGTGCCGTGGGTGAGGAAACAACCGGCTCGATCGGTGCCCGTTTCATCTCATCACGCTGGCGTCCCGACGCGTGCATCATCGGCGAGCCGTCCGGCTTCGACGGCGTCACCCTCGGCTACAAGGGACGCCTGCTCATGACCGCCCGAGCCACCTGCCCAAACACCCACACCGCCGGGCAGCAGCCCAGCGCCTGTGATCAGGTCAGCCGGTTCTGGGCACGGATCCTTGAGCGTGTGGAGTCGTTCAACTCCGGTATCGATCGCGCATTCGATCAGATCCAGGCCACCATCCGCGAACTCGCCTCGACCAGCAACGGGCTCGAGCAGCACGCCCGCCTCGAGGGCAGCTTCCGGCTCCCGCCAGCGGTTGGACCCAAGGAGATCACGACGCTCATGCGCGAAACACGCGACGCGATCGTCGCCGATCACCCCGAGCTGTGCATCGACCTGACTTTCGAGGGCCCCGAGGTCGCCCACGCGACCGATCGCAGCGACCCCGTGGTTCGAGCGCTCAGCGCGTCCATCCGCGAGCAGGGACACCGCCCCCGTCCCAAGCTCAAGACCGGCACCGCCGACCTCAATGTCGTCGCACCGATCTGGAAGTGCCCGATCGCGGCATACGGCCCGGGCGACAGCTCGCTGGACCACACGCCAAACGAGCACATCAACCTCCAGGAGTTTCATGACTCCATCGAGATACTCATCCGTGCCATCGAGACGCTCGCCCACGAGCTGCTCGCTCGCGAGCGAGAGTCGGTTTGCCTGAGCAGCTGAAACTGCGCGACTACCGCGATTTGTAATCACCTCACTTCTCCAGCGGGTTGCGATCGATCCTGCACTGGGTCGCTTTCTTACGCACCCGATAGAATGAGGTATTGAATATATATAAATCCGAATTATAAATTTCTCTATCATCCGCCATTCACACGCGCATGATTGTGCAAAGGCGTGTACCATCGCGCATGATGACAGATGGTCTTTCCGCGGGATCGTATTGTGACTCCTGATTCTGCTCTACCAATCCGTGTTGTGGTGATCGATGATCACCGGATCGTTGCGGAAGCATTGGTTACGCTGCTGAATACTTCTGAGCGAATCGAAGTTGTTGCGAGCGTGAGTGATTCGGCGCAGATCGTCGATTCAATTATCACAACGCAACCCGATATCGTGGTTTGCGATCTGGAGATGCCTGGCAGCGACCCACTCGATAGGGCCGCGTTGGGGATGTCTCAATCTCCCGGCACCAAACTCCTGGTGCTGACGGCGTACCCCACGGATGCCCACATTGCTCGCGCGATCGAAATGGGCGTGCGCGGCTTCATGACCAAGCACGAGCCAGCGGAGGCCGTCGTTGACGGCATCTACGCCATATCCGCAGGGCATTCGATCTACTCGGACGAGGTCAAGTCGCGCATGGTGATGCCCGAAGGCAAGCACGCAGAGATCAAGCTGCTCTCGCTGACACCCCGGGAGCTCAGCGTGGTCCGCCTCGTCGCTCAGGGCATGACCACATCGCAGATCGCCGATCAGATCAACCGATCCCCAAAGACCATCGACAATCAGATCAGCTCGGCGCTCGCCAAGACCAACAGCGCCAACCGCGTCGAACTGTCCCGCTGGGCGATCCGAGAGGGGCTGGTCGTCGCGTGAGATTCTCTTGAATCCAGATAAGAAAGCCCCGACAGTTGTCGGGGCTTTCTTTGTGCAGGTTGCATCCTGGATGGCTTACGGGCAGCCAGCCTGATAAGCGTCGAGGAAGGTGCTCACATCGAAGAAGTCGAACAGCCCGTCGTGCCCGCTGAAGTCGGCACGCGGGTCGCTGCTCGAGAAGAAGCCGATGTAGCTGCTCACATCAAAGTAGTTGAGCACGCCGTCGTTGTTGGTATCCGCAGGGCAGGGCTCCGCCGCGGCGAAGACATCTTCGCTGAGCTCTGCGCCGATGCCGGTGTTCCGCTGGATGATCACCGAGAGGGTCTGGGCGTTCACCAGATCGACAAGATCGCCGGGCAGGTACGACTCGTACCAGAAGCGATCGCCGCTGCGGAGGCGAGCGAACTGATCGCTCAGGATCATCGCCAGCGTCGGCCCGACCATCGCGCCAGGAGCATGGTCTTCAGCCAGCAGCCCGACCCACGGGTCGATCGAATCGACATCGCTGTAGACGCTCGTCAGACCAGCGACCACGCTCGCATCGCTGCTGATCTCGCTGAAGCTGGTTACGGGGCTCAGGCCTGCCATCACGCGCAGCGCGTTGTAGTGGGGGATGCCGTGGTCACGCCCACGCTGAATGTTGAGGCTCGCAAGATCGAACCCGCCCGAGCCGGGAGGTCCGAAGAGGAAGTTGCGAACATCATCGACCACATAGCTGTCGATCTGCTGCGCCGGTTGCGATGCCAGTCCGCGCAGGATGCCGTCGATGCCGTGATCGATCACATTAGCAGGGTTGAAGAAAGCATCGCGAAGCGGAAGGTCACCAGCCGCGATGGTTTGGTCGGTCGCCTCGAGACGGCGGATTGTCGGGGAGAGCATCGTGTGCCCCACCCGATAGGCGGCCGTGGCAAACATGTTCGCAATCATCGGCAACGTGTCCGCGTCGTACCCGCTGTAGTCGCCCAGGGCTCCATCGCCAAGCAGCAACGGCAGGAACTCATTGAAGGTGATCGCCTGCATCTCAGCTGCCACAATCGCACGGGCCCGCTCGTAGAGCTCATCACCGTCCGCGGCCGGGAACTGAATCGCCATCTGCTGGGCCCAGTAGTTGTGCTCACGCACGAACAGCGTGTGCATCGCCGTCAGCCCTGACTGTTCGTTGCAGCGTACATCGCCCGCGAGGAACAGGGAGGGATCATTGCCGGTGGGGGCGTTGGGGAATCCGTCGGTATTGAACGGCAGCAGGTTGCCCGCGCTGGTCTTGAGCATGCCGGTGCCGTCGTTGGTGCGGAGCCAATGGGCGCGTTCATCCTCCGAGCCGTACACATTGGAGGCATCAATGAAGGCCGTGATGTTATTGAACTGCTGACGATCGCCCGCGCCGTTGATCATGTACGACGAGCGGTGCATACCGATGACCTGCGTGCCGGTGTTCATCGGATCGAACCACGGATCACCGGCGGGCACGGGGATGTCCAGGGTCTCGCTGCCGACCGGCGTCTCATCGAGGTCATGATCAAGGAACTGACCCCACTGCCAGAGGTAGTCTGACACGCCCTGCGGGTTGGGCAGGTCGCCCGGGCTGGCACACACGGCGTTGCTCACGGCGCGGGCGCTGGGCCCGTCCATGCGCGAGGGCACCGATCCGTCGCTCAGCGGGTAGTCGGCGCTCATCATGCGCATCATCTCTGTACCCGCGGCACCCCAGTCCAGGTGGGTGACATTGTTGTTGCTGCCGTCGATCGTGCGGAACTCAGACGGGTAGCTTGCTGGACCGACCACGCCTCGTGTTGACTCGTCATCGGTCAGATGGAACGGCACAAGCCCGCGCTGCTGCACCGAGCGACGGATCCCGTCATCCTGCATCGGGCGCGAGATCGGCTCCGCCCCGAGCGCCGATGAGCACCCGAGCACCGAACCACAGACACACAAAATCAACTGGACCTGTCGCATTCTGGACCTCCTGAGCGTGGAATTAGATCCTACTGGTGATTTGTCGGGAGTACAAGTGTTCACCTGAGCAGGTATTCCCTGTTTTTTTACGAGGTAAACATGCGTTTCCCGTTACCGGCCCCGATTCAGTCGTGAAAGATCAACGCAGCCGTTCCCATCAGGTTCCGGTAGCATCTTCATTAGAACTATTCTCGGGAGAACCCAATGCTCAACCAGTTCCACAACAAGTTGCTCGTCGCCGCGAGCACCCTCGCCTGCATCACCCCGCTGTGCGTCGCCACCGAGCCATACACGCGGGTGGAGGATCATCCCAACGGCGAGGTGGTTCTGGAGATGTGCACCCGAACCTTCGTCCCAACCGATGAAAACGCCCCCCGCGTGCACCTGGTTTCGGCGATCCACATCGCGGATAAGCCGTACTACGAGGCCATGCAGGACCTGCTCAACAGTTACGACACGGTCCTCTTCGAGGGCGTCAAGCCTGCGGGGCTCGACCCGATCGACCCCGGGCTTGACGACGAAGCCAAGATCGAGGCCACCCGGGAACGCCTCCGCCTGCTGGTCCAGGTCGCCACGATGTACCGAGCCGAGCACGGCGACTACCCCCAGAGCATGAAGGAACTGGCCGAGAGCGACGATCACCGGATCCAGTCGCTGGTCAGCTCGGTCCGCCTGGATGGCTGGGGCAACACCATCGGCACCATGCGGGAAACAACCACAAGCAACGGCGTCACGACCATGACGATGGGCTTCACCTCCTTCGGGGCCGACGGGCAACTCGGCGGCGAGGGCGTCAATGCCGATCTCTCCGAGACCACCGAGCCCATCGACCCCAGCGCCAAGCCCAAGCAGTCGCCCGAGGGCATCCAGACCCAGCTCGCCAACGCCCTGCGGGTCTCCTTCCAGCTTGATGAGATGGACACGACCAACCCCAACTGGATCAACGCGGACATGGATGTCAACGAGCTCCAGCACGCCCTGAGCGAGTACGGCGAGGACTCGCTCGCCATTCTCGACATGCTCGGCGGCGAGTCCATCTCCGCCAAGATCGCCGGCTTCATCCTCGGCTTCGTCGAACGCTCACCACAGCTCTCGTCCATGATGAAGCTGATGATGATGGACCTGCTCGCCTTCGCCGAGACCAGCGACCTCCTCCAGCAGCAGGGCGACGCGATGCATCAGGTCATCGTCGTCGGGCGTAACCAGGTCGTCATCGAGGACCTGAAGGCCACCATCGACGCCCACCCCGAGTACAAGGACATCGCGATCTTCTACGGCGCGGGGCACATGGCGGGGCTTGAGAACGATCTGGTCGAGATGGGCTACGAGCCCGGCGAGGATTACTGGGTCGAAGCCATGCGCGTCAACACCAACGAGACCGGTCTCAACGCGGTTCAGGTGAAGATGATGCGCAACATGATCAAGAGCTCGCTGCAGCAGCAGATGGGTCGCTGACCTCGCCTCCGCTGGGTGCCATGCAGGTGACGAAGTCTCCTGCATGTTCCGGAGATGACATCGCTACGGATTGCATTAGGACTGCGTGAAACCCCCTCCGTTCCGCCTTTGGCGGACCACCTCCCCCGCAAGCGCGGGGGAGGCGAGTGAAAGCTCACACTTCTTCTTCGACCTTGCCCAGCCGCGCAATCCCCATCGTCGCCCCAAACCCCGCCACGATCAGCCCCAACGACCCCGCGACCTGCACCGCGCTCGGCGTGAACGCATCCTGCGCCCAGTCCTTCGCGTTATCCGGCGCGCGCATCTCTTCGAGGTTTTCCGCTGTCACCAGCTCGCCCTTGATCTCGTCGCCGATCTCAGGCGGCACGCCCACGCGGAACGGGTACAGCCCCGCCGGGGCCGCGATAATCAGCCCGAGCAGCACGCCCAGCGTCACGCGTTCATGGTGGTGAAGCACCCAGCGCAGCACATTGCTCACCACCGCGATGCCCAGCAGCACGCCGATACCCACGGGGATCACGATGCCCATCTGGTCCATCATGGCGCTGATGTCGCCGTCCTTGAGGGCGCTGACGGTGTCCTTGATCGCGCCGATGATTTCTTCGTACTGCCCGAGCAGCAGCAGCAGGAACGCGCCGGATACACCCGGCAGGATCATGGCGCTCGCGGCCGCCGCCCCCCCCAGGGTGAGCCCGATCGGCCCATCCAGCCCCGCGCCGCTGCCCGCGCCCATTTCCTGCAGCACCACCAGCCCGCCCATAAGCACCACGCCGACGATGAAGCCCGCCCAGGTGTCACGCTTGATGGGGCGGGCCATCGACCAGATGATCGGCACGCCACCCAGCGTCAGCCCGATGAAGATGCTGAACATCACCCAGCGGTGGTGCACCAGCGCGTAGTGAATCACGCTTGCCAGCCCACCGATGGCGATGCCAGCGCCAAGCACCACGCACCCGAGCGTCAGCAGCATCCGGCGATTGAACCGAAACCGTGTCGCGTCCGAGACCGCGTCGATGAAGAGCGTGTAAATACCGCACGCCACCAGCATCGTCCCGCCCGAGATCCCGGGTACGAGGTTCGCCAGACCCATGAGCACGCCCCCGATCCCGCAGCGAACGACTGGAATAGGCGGCTGATGCTCGTGCTTTGCTTCGTTGTTGTCGCTCAATGCAGCTCCGATGCGTTGTGGACTGGATCCGCCACTTCAGACGATCCGAAACAGAAGGTATGAGGTATGATCGACAGAGGGGACGACCGAGGTTGATTGAGATGATGATAATCCCGCCGCGAACGCTTCTTCTGCTCTCTATGGGCGTGTTCTGTCTCGCCGGCTGCCGAGCGGTGCACGCGCCCGCGGGCTACCGCGCCGCCGCGGTCGCCACCACCAGCGACCCCGCCATCAGCGAAGAAGCCAGCACCGACACCGAGAGCGATTCGATCTGGCCCGCCCGCTGGGGAAACCACAGCGACAACCGCGGCATCGTCGTCGAGCTCGATCCGACCCAGCGACTCCGCGCCCGCCACTACTCGCGATACCACCAGGGACGCACCACCCCCGAGGACTACGAGGACGCGGCCAAGCTCGCGACAGCTCAGGGCATCGAGTCCGCCTTCAAGTTCAAGGTTGAGGGCCCCGGCGCCTTCGTCTTCTCAGGTGACACGGTCAGCGAAGAACCCCTCAAGGACCCGCCCGCGATGGCGTTCAAGTACATCTCGGCACGCCAGAGCGAACAGAGCGAAGCCGGCGACGAGGACCATGTGGAGCTCGAACGCACCTGGTTCACCTTCCGCGATCAGTTGCCTGACAAGCCGCAGCTGGGCACGGTCATCCTCCTCCCCGGCATGTTCGGCACACCCGAACCCATCGTCGACGCCACCGAGCGTTACTTCACCCACGAGGGCTACAGCGTGCTCCGCATGCTCTCGCACCCCTCACGCTTCACCCAGCACACCGTGCTGAGCTACCTCGACGGGCGGACCGAATCACTCGCAAAGAACGCGGCCCACATCGCCGACCAGCGCATCGCCGAGTGCGCCTATGCGACCGACGCCGCCCTCGATCATGTCTTTGAGGCCCGCGAGGATCTGCGTGACAAGCCCGTTGTTCTCATTGGCATGTCCGGCGGCGCCATGGCCCTGCCCAGCGTCTACGCCTACAGCCCCGATCGCTACGACGCGGCCGTGCTCATCGCTGGCGGCGCCAACTTCCTGCGCATCATGATCGAATCCAACTACCGCGACTGGATCGACGCGATCCTCGTGGACTTCGACCCGCTCACCGACGGTCTGGGCAAACCCGACCCCGGTGTGCTTGAAACCCTTTGCGAGCGTTACCTCGAATCATCCAAGCTCGACGCCTACCACACGGCCCCGCTCATGCGCAACCTGCCCGTGCTGATGCTCCATGCCAACAGCGACAAGGCCGTGCCCGCAAGCACCGGCGATCTGCTCTACCGCCAGCTCGGGCAGCCCGAACGCTGGACCTACCCTTTCGGCCACGAGCTGATCTTCGCCGGGCTGCCCACGCAGATCCCGCGTATCGAGAAGTGGGTGACAAAGCAACTCGGTGAATCAGACACCGAAGCAAGCGACGAGTAGTCTCACTCCATCCGCAGGCGCTCGATGAGCTGCCCGCGTCCGACAAGTTCGTCGCCGTCGACCGACACATGCGCAAGCTCACCGGTCCGGTGTCCGCCGGGCATGGTGCCCAGCCCGCTGCACAGCGTCGTGACGAGGCGCGCACAGGTCGGGTTGTGCCCGACAATCGCGACGCACTTGCTGCCGCGTGCATCGATCAGCACATCCATCGCGTCGCTCAGCGATCGCTCCGCGCCCAGTCGATCGTCGATGGTCTCACGCATGCCCAGCGCTTCCCAGATCGGCTTCGCAGTCTCCCGCGCCCGCGCGTACGGCGAGCAAAGCACCAGCTCCGGACGCGGCTCGCGCTGAGCAAGCATGTCCGCAAGCCACTGCGCCTGCTTGTGCCCCTTGCCCTTGAGCACCCGATCGCGATCGAGCCCCGTCTCCGAGTCTTCCTCGGCTTTGCCATGTCGGATGATGTAGATGTGCATGGTCTATCTCTCTCTTCCCTCTCTCATGAACCGGCGCTGAGGGTCAGTCCCAGCGCATGCCCCGCGTACGCGCACAGCAGCCCGACACCCACGCTCAGCACCGCGTAGATGATCGCCGTCAATGCGCGTCCCTCCTGCATGAGCTCTAGCATCTCCCACCCAAACGACGAGAAGGTCGTGAACCCGCCCAGCACACCCACGATCAGCGCGAGCCGGATGGTCTCGTTGCCGTCCTTCGGGTCGCCCAGCAGCCCCCACGCCAGCCCGATGAGCCCGCAGCCCAGCAGGTTCACCAGCATCGTCGCGACGGGATACATCGCCAGCCAGTGGGGGGTCTCGGCGCCCTCTGGCGTCAGGCGAGCGACAAGCACACCTGCGCCGTAACGCATCGAAGCGCCCACTCCGCCTCCCAGGAACACGAGCACAAGCTTGAGCATGATCAGAGACTAGCCGATTTCACGCAAACTTTCCTGCTCATCGCCGCGAACGACCGGGCACGATCGCCCCGTCCTGGCTCGCATGCCGGTAGGCCGTCAGCATCGCCAGCACCAGCAGCACGATGCTTGAGGTGCTCCGCAGCCCCTGCCAGACATTAAGCCAGTTGTGCTTGAGCCACATCGCCGTCCCGTCGTTGGCCGCCCAGTTCCAGTTGATCACGCTTACTGGGAACAGCACCGTCACGGCCGTCATCAGCGTGAGGACCGCACAGAACACGCCAAGCGACCTGCTGCCTCGTCCGCCGCTCGCCTTGTGGGCCGCGATCCCAACCATTGCGCCCGTCGCCCAGACCAGCGCCACCATTCGGGCGCGGATTTCATGATCAATCGCGTGCTGCGCCCACACCAGACCGAGCCAGACGATCCAGCATACCGCCGCCATCCCCAGCCCGCCCAGCATGCCACGGCGGATCCGCGCCGAATCACGCGGCGTGTACTCCATTGGCTTGCCCAGACGCGCGGGGCTGCCAAGCCCATACCGTTCGGTCATGGCCGCGCAGACCTGCTGTTCGTGCTCGCTCACCTTTCCAAGCTCGATCGGCTCACGCTCGCTGGAATACGACCCGAGCGAGCCGAGATAGCGCTGCACCACATCTCGTGCGCCCGGCTCAAACGCCATACCCAGCCCAGTGTAGATTTCGCTGAGCACGCCCATCGGATCGCTCCGCAGGTCCTTGAAACGCACACGCACCCACCGATCGGCATCGATCGCATCGAGCTCATCCGCGCACTTACGCTCCGTCGCCTCGTACTCCGCAACGACCCCGTCGCGGATCGACTGCACTACCGGCAGCTCCTGCATCGCATGGTTCCGCAGCGCATGAAACATACGCACATTCGAATCGATGACCGCGCCCGGCTCACGCACCAGGTGCACAAACCGCACACGCCCATCAAACAACCGATCCAGTTCCGCGACGCGGGCCGTGTGGCTCGGGCTCTTGAGCACCACGATGCGCCCGCGTTTCCTTCGAGTAATCTTGTACACGAACCGTCGGGTGAGTGTGCGCCACGATCTAAGCTGTTTCTCGCTGAGCCCCTCAAGGGCGTGCCAGCCCTGCCAGAGTTCTCGATTCTTCGGGAACACATGCCGTCCCGCCAGCGAAGAACAGCCGCCCCAAGTCGCCAAAGCGAAGTCGTCCTCGCCGGGCCACTCCGTCCCGAACCCAACGCTGTCCTGCGGACGCGTCCGACCGAGAAACGGCACGAGCAGGAATCGGATCAGCGTCCACGCGAGGATGTACCCCTGCCCCGCGAGGCACTGGTACCAGCGCGGCGTGATAAGCCGCTCATCGCACGCCATCAGGTTCTGCAGGTGCGTTGTGCCCGATCGGTAGTACCCGAGGATCACGATCACCTCCGGCCGAAACCGCTCAAGGCGATCGCGGTTCATGGGGATCAGCCCCCACACACGCCACAGCACCCGCTCGTGCACCGAGATCACTGTCCCCACGAAGCTGGTAAAGAGCACGAACGCCAGCCGCGGCCAGTAGCGGGGGTGCACGCCGTCCGCTCGCGCGAGCATCCGCAGCCAGACATCCAGCGGCGCCAGCGCCAGCAGGTGCGACACCGGCCAGCCGATCCGGCTGGTCTCCCAGCGTCCCTCCCGCGATGCCCTTTCGTCCGATTTCACGCCTCCACCATACGCCCCTTCATCGCTCCCCGCGTGCTCTGTTCGCCCTTGGGTGAAAACGAACCGGGAGATACCGCCAAATCAAAACCCGACGCATATGGTTCCCCGATGACCCACACACTGCTCACCAAACTCGGCCTCGACAAGCACCCACGCATCATTACCGATGTACGCGGCGACGAGACACCCGAGAAAGACAACATCATCCTCTCGCTCAACCCCGCCACCGGCAAGCCCATCGCTGGCGTCACCCTCGACTCCAAAGAGGACTACGAGCGCATCACCGCTAACGCGGCAGAGGCCTTCAAGTCCTTCCGCAAGATCCCCGCCCCCAAGCGCGGCGAGCTTGTGCGGCGTATCGGAAACGCCTACCGAGAGGTCCTCGAAGAACTCGGATCGCTCGAAACACTCGAGATGGCAAAGATAAAGCCCGAGGGTATCG
>JAGQON010000109.1 GCA_020427395.1 Phycisphaerales bacterium | reverse complement strand
AGGTTAGCGGTTCGATCCCGCTTAGCTCCACGAACAAGAATGATCTTTGAAAAAATAGGTGGATTGATTTGTATGGGTTATACAGATAATCTGCTGTATGTAGAAGTAAAGAAGAAGTAAGTCAAGCTGTAAAGGGCACATGATGGATGCCTTGGCACAGTAGAGCGATGAAGGACGTGGCAAGCTGCGAGAATCCGCGGGGAGGTGCAAGCGACCTTAGATCCGCGGGTATCCGAATGGGGCAACCCGGCGCTGGTAATGCGGCGTCATCCCGAAAGGGAAGCTAACCCAGGGAAGTGAAACATCTAAGTACCTGGAGGAACAGAAAGAGAAATCGATTCCCTTAGTAGCGGCGAGCGAAGCGGGAAGAGCCTAAACCTGGTTGCATGTATAAGGCTGCGACCGTTGTGCACCAGGGGTTGTGGGATCTTGACGAGGTGTGTTGCAGAACACCTGGAGAGTCAGAAAATCTGTTGATAGTCGAATTGTTCTGGAAAGACAAGCCATAGTGGGTGATAGCCCTGTAGACGAAATCATCAGATCTCTTTTGTCGAGACACCCGAGTACTGCGGGGCACGTGAAACCCTGTGGGAATCTGCCCGGACCACCGGGTAAGGCTAAATATGCTACTGTGACCGATAGT
>JAGQON010000108.1 GCA_020427395.1 Phycisphaerales bacterium | reverse complement strand
GGGCCCAATTACCCGATGGCAAGCTGGGAGAACTGGTGGATCTGGTCTCCACCATCGGTTTTGGCGAGGACCCCGGCAAGGCCAGGGACGTGCTGGGGCAGGTCTACGAGTACTTCCTGGGTCAGTTTGCCAGTGCCGAGGGCAAGAAGGGAGGCCAGTTCTATACCCCTGCAAGTATCGTGAAGACCCTGGTAGCTGTTCTGGCTCCCCACCATGGCAAGGTCTATGACCCCTGTTGTGGCTCCGGGGGGATGTTTGTCCAGTCTGAGAAGTTCATTGAGGCCCATGGGGGCAAGCTGGGGGATGTGTCCATCTATGGCCAGGAGTCCAACCCGACGACCTGGCGATTGGCAGCCATGAATCTGGCAATCCGGGGTATCGATTTCAACCTGGGCCGGGAGCCAGCGGACACCTTCACCCGCAACCAGCATGCCGATCTACGGGCGGACTTCATCCTGGCCAATCCTCCGTTCAATATCAGTGACTGGTGGCACAGTAGCCTGGACGGGGATCCCCGCTGGGTTTATGGCACTCCTCCCCAGGGTAATGCCAACTACGCCTGGTTGCAGCATATGCTTTACCACCTGAAGCCCACCGGCCGTGCGGGGATTGTCCTGGCCAATGGATCGATGAGCTCCAGTCA
>JAGQON010000107.1 GCA_020427395.1 Phycisphaerales bacterium | reverse complement strand
CGCAAACTGGTCCAGCAGCGCCACGGGATAGTCCGCGGCCGGGTCGAACAGCCCGTCGCCGTTGGCCTCGCGGAAGATGCCCAGCTCGGCGATGCGCTGGTTGACGGTCGTCGCGTCCAGGCGATTGCCCGCCTGGTCCACGAAGGTCAACTCGACACGGTTCACGCGCACATCGGCGTCGCCGGGACGGCCGCGATGGACCACGTTGAGCACGGCCATGGACTGCCAGCGTCCGGGCGTCACCTGGGACGAGGGGTAGCTCTGGAAGCCCGCTGCGTACTGGCCGCCCAGGTTTTCGAACCAGCCCGCGGTGCGATCTTCGCGCGACGCGCCCAGGATGTCCAGATCGCCGTCGCCGTCCACATCGGCCGTGTTGACGCCGTGGGCATTGAGCGCCTTGTCGTAGATCGTGTGGCGGGTGAACGCGGGCGGCTGTGCACCGTTGTTCTCGTACCAGACGAACTCGTTGGCGAACTCGATGGCCCCGATCAGGTCCATGTCGCCGTCGGCATCCACGTCCGCGGCGGTGACGGCATGGGCGCCCGGCGCGTTGGTGTCCACAAAGTGGTGGTCGAAGCCGGGATTGGGACCGCCCAGATTTTCCAGCCAGGCGATGCTCGACTCGTGTTCGGCCGCGTAGAGGATGTCCATG
>JAGQON010000106.1 GCA_020427395.1 Phycisphaerales bacterium | reverse complement strand
AGCGTACAAAGCGCTGAACGATGCGAAGGCGTCGGGTGCGTTCAGCGAGGCGGAGTTGGCGGATCTTGATTCGTTGTACTACGCGTTCCCGGAGACGGAGATCGATGGGGAGATGGTGCCGTTCACAGAGGCGACTTACGGGAAGGTCCGCAACGCGTGGCGATCGGGTCAGGCGGAGTTGGAGATTGAGTATACGAAGTTCTATCGGGGGAACTACAGCGAGATTGTGAAGCGGGTGCGGGAGCGGATGTGAAACTGGAGCAGGGTGACTAACGCAACTGGTATTTGTGTATCCCCCTCCGTCACGCTTCGCGTGCCACCTCCCCCGCAAGCGCGGGGGAGGCGATGGGATTACTCGATCGCTCGGAGGGTCATGTCGAGTTCGAGGGTTTCTTCGCCTCGTTTGATTTCGACTTTGACGACATCGCCGGGTTCGTGCTTGGTGAGCAGGGGCATCCAGGTTTCGACGCTGTCGATGTCGGTGCCGTTCCATTTGGTGATGCGGTCGCCAGGGCGGAGGCCTGCGGCGGAGGCGGAGGTGTCTTCGAAGACGCGTTCGATGCGCATGCCGCCCTGTGGCGAGTTGGAGGGGATGATGCCCACGCGGACCTTGGGGGCGCCGGGGTTGTCGTCGCCTGCGTTGTCGTCGGGG
>JAGQON010000105.1 GCA_020427395.1 Phycisphaerales bacterium | reverse complement strand
GTGACGAAGCACAGACCGTCACCAGCGCCGGCATCTACCTCCCCGAGTCCTCCACCGAGAAGCCCCAGTTCGCCACCGTCCTCGCCGTCGGCGAAGGCACCCTCAACGACAAGGGCGATCGCATCCCCCTCGATGTCAAGGTTGGCGACCGCATCATCCTCTCCAAGTGGGGCGGCACCGAACTCAAGCTCGACGGCGAAGAGTACCTCATCATCAACAGCAGCGATGTCCTCGCCATCGTCGACTGAGAAAGGGGAGCCATCAGCCACCAGCCATTGGCTATCAGCAAGAGTGCATCCAAGCACTCTTCCCTGATCCCTGATGGCTGATCCCTGATGCCTAGCTATGAACCAGGACCAACTCCGACAAGCCCTCAAAGAACTCAACGGCGAACGAGACGCACACTTTGCACTCGCCGGCATGCACGAGTCGGCATCCGTCCTGACCATCACCAACGCCATGCTCATCCCCGAGGAGACAGACAAGCTCGTCAAAGTCACCGACGGCAAGAGCGTGTTCATCATCGAAGCCGAGCGAATCGCATACATCCGCATCGGCCTCTAAACAATCCCAGCCGCACCCAACCGGAGCGGAGAGACAGCAACAAAGGAGCCAACCCATGGCAGCCAAACAGATCGCATTCAACACCGACG
>JAGQON010000104.1 GCA_020427395.1 Phycisphaerales bacterium | reverse complement strand
GTGCCCGCTCAACGAACGCGCCCATCGCATCCACCGCGACGATGTGCGAGCGATTGAAGTGTGCCGCGAGCTGCAGCGCCGACGCCCCCGTGCCGCACCCGATGTCCGCGATGCGCAGCGGTTCATCGGCCGCAAACCCTGTCATCGCGATGGCCATATCCGTCTGCGCCTCACCCCCCGGCCCCTGGCGCGGGTTGCGAAGATGCAGATCCACGATCAGTTCAAGCTCATCCATTGCGATGCAGTCTAACAGACCGGGTGCCGTGAAGGTTCTTGTTCATGCCCTTGATCACCCTCCCCCTCTTCTCTGCGCCTCTGCGTGAACTTTGCGACCTCTGCGTTCAGTCCTTGTCTCATCACCCCTCGCGCAGGATCTTTTCCATCGCCTTCCCCTTCGCCAGTTCATCGACGAGCTTGTCCAAGTACCGCACCTGCCTCGTCAGCGGCGTCTCGATGTCCTGAATCCGATACCCGCAGATCGTCCCGGTGATCTGCTCGGCATTGGGGTTGAGCTTGGCTTTCTTGAAGAACTGCTCAAAGGTCGACTTGTCCTCGATGTGCTTGCGGATCTGCTTGTCCGTGTAGCCAGTCAACCAGCGGATGACCTCCATCAGCTCATCCTCCGTGCGTCCCTTCTTCTCGACCTTCGTCACA
>JAGQON010000103.1 GCA_020427395.1 Phycisphaerales bacterium | reverse complement strand
ATGCGGTCACGTACCAGCCAACGGGCGGTGGTCCGGGCGGTGTGTGCGGCGCCTACGCCGGTGGTGACGGCGGTGACGGGACATCGACATTCCCCGGAATCGGTGGCCAGTCGGGCCATGGACCCTCCGGCGGAGCAGGTGGTGCCGGAGAACTCGAGAGCCCCGATGATCTCGAGAGCCATGCCGGTGGGGGCGCGGCTGGCTCTGGTGGTGAGGCCACGTCGCCGGGCTCCTCCGGTGGTTTGCCGGTCGGGGACCTCGGAGGTTCCGCCGGTGATCTGTTCCTGCTCCCCACCGGAGGTCCCGGCCTCGACGGCCAAAACGGCGGCACCGGCGGCGGCGGCGGTGGCGGCGCACCCTATGGCTTCGTGATCCCTGCCGGTGGTGGCGGCGGCGGCGCGGGTGGCCTGGGTGGCACCGGCGCACTTCAGGGCGGCCAGTCCGGCGGCGGGTCCTTCGCTATCTACGCAGTGGATTCCGACGTGATCCTCGATGAGGTCCAACTCGTCACAGCCGGCGGAGGTGCCGGTGGATCCGGATCCGCCGGAGGCCCCGGAGGCAACGGAGGCAACGGTGGAAACGGTGGAAACGAAGGGGGTGGAAATCCTTCTGACTACGGCGGTGGTGGCGGCGGTGCGGGTGGTTCCGGTGGCGC
>JAGQON010000102.1 GCA_020427395.1 Phycisphaerales bacterium | reverse complement strand
GATTATCGTCGCGGGAGATAAGCAGACCGAGGGCGGTGTTGTCTCCAGCTATGACACGAAGCTCATCGAAGCCGCGGCGAGCTTCTCGTCTATCTTCCTCTCCAACGCGAGGCTGTTCGATCAGCAGAAGAAGCTGTTCGTCGGGATCGTCGAATCACTTTCCGCTGCGATCGATGCCAAGGACGCATACACCAACGGTCACTCCGAGCGTGTCGCCTACCTCGGCGAACAGATCGCGTTGAACCTGGGTATGTCCGCGAAGGACGCCGAGCGGGTTCGGATCTGCGGTTTGCTGCACGATGTCGGCAAGATCGGTGTGCCCGAGTCCGTGCTCTGCAAGCCCGGACACCTGACCGATGTGGAGTTCGAGCACATCAAGAAGCACCCGGAGATCGGCTACCGGATCCTCAAGGATCTGACCGGTCTCGAGGACGTGCTGCCGGGTGTGCTTCACCACCACGAGCGGTACGACGGCCGGGGCTATCCGCACGGCCTCAAGGGCGAGGACATCCCGCATATGGCCCGCATCCTGGCCTGCGCGGATACGTTCGATGCGATGAGCTCGAACCGTGCGTACCGAAACGCCATGCCGCGCGAGAAGGTGCTCGCCGAACTCGAACGCTGCAAGAACGCACAATTCGACACCGATGTCGTGGAT
>JAGQON010000101.1 GCA_020427395.1 Phycisphaerales bacterium | reverse complement strand
CGTTGTCGGTGGTCGGGATGCCGAAGGGGAAGCGGGGGTCGTCCTTCACCCGCTCCTTGTCCACGCCCGAGACGTTGAACGGCGGGTTCGCCATCACGAAGTCGAACCTGCCGGTGTTGCCGACCACAGCCTTGTGCGGGTCTTCGTAGTAGGTGTTCGATTCGCGGATGTCGCCCGAGAGGCCATGCACCGCGAGGTTCATCTTGGCGAGCTTGACGGTGTCGTTGGCCTTCTCGGTGCCGAACACGGTCAGCTCCTCGGCGGCCCGTTTCTGGTGGCGGGTGACGAACTGTGCGCTCTGCACGAACATGCCGCCCGAGCCGCACGCGGGGTCGAAGATCTTGCCGTGGAAGGGTTCGATGATCTCGACGATCAGCTTGACGATGCTGGTCGGGGTGTAGAACACGCCGCCCTTCTGGCCTTCGGCCAGGGCGAACTTGCCGAGGAAGTATTCGTAGATCTTGCCGAAGGCGTCGCCCTCGACTTCGCCCAGCCCGTTGAGCACCCGCAGCAGCTCGACCAGCACGGTGTTGGGGAGCCGCCCGTAGGAGCGCGGCAGCACGCCCTTGAGCTCCTCGTTCTCGGCCTCGACCGCCGCCATGGCTTCGTTGACCGCCTTGCCCAGATCCTGGCCTTCGGCGAGGTCGAGCAGGTAGGAG
>JAGQON010000100.1 GCA_020427395.1 Phycisphaerales bacterium | reverse complement strand
GCTCCTCGCCTTCCAGCGGGCTGTCGAGGCTCAGCGGCTCCATGTTGAGGCGCTGGAGTTCGCGCACGCGACCTGAGGCGCGTTTGACGTCCTTGACGGCGTCGGCCTCCTCGACCTCCGGCGCTTCGCCGCCATCGGCCAATCCATCCGCGACCAGATCCAGCGCATGCCGGTTGAGCAGCTCCATTTCGACGGCGATTTCGGCGGGCGTCGGTTCGCGGCCCAGTTGCTGGGCGAGTTCACGCTGGACGCGGTTCTGGCGATTGACATTCTCGATGACATGCACGGGGAGCCGGATGGTGCGTGCCTTGTCGGCAATCGAGCGGCTGATCGCCTGGCGGATCCACCAGGTCGCGTAGGTGCTGAAGCGGTAGCCCAGGGTGGGGTCGAACTTGTCCACGGCGTGGAGCAGGCCCAGGTTCCCCTCCTGGATGAGATCGAGCAGGCTCAGCCCGCGTCCCAGATAGCGCTTGGCCACGCTGACGACCAGGCGCAGGTTGCCCTGCGTCAGTTGGTCGTGGGCGCGCTGTGCGCGGAGCGCGGTCAGTTCCAGCAGGTCGACCTGGTCGAGTTCATCTTCGGTCAATGTGTCGGGATCGCGCAGGGCGAACTCAGCGAGCTGTCGGTGAGCAGCGACGCCTTCGCCAATCCTGAAGGCCAG